>JAGQPS010000086.1:4890-16934 GCA_020426595.1 Planctomycetales bacterium | reverse complement strand
CACCTCCTCGACTTCGTCCCCCGATGGGCTCACGCAGAGCAATCCATCAAACGGCAGCAACAATCGCTCGCCGAGCACGACGCTCGACGAAACGCTGCTTCCACCACCGGCTCGTTCCCAAGCGATTTCGCCATCGCTCGCGCGATAGGAGGTCGCCCCTTGGCGGCTCACGACCAACGCGTAATCCACGCCATCGTGCTGGTAGGCGACGGGCGAGCCCCAGTTGGCTTCCGCGGCGCGAGCATGTCGCCAGCGAGTCTCGCCGGTGAGACGATCGATTCCCGCCACGAACGAGTCACCTTGGTTCTCGATTTGGACCACGACCACGTCCCCGGCGATGACCGGCGACGAGGCCATGCCCACGTCGTTCGCCGCCTTCGGATAATCGAAGGTAAGGCCGCGATACCACACCAGGTCTCCATCGAGCGTGAGGCAGACCATGTCATTGCTGGAGTAGAACGCGTAGATCCGCTCGCCATCGCTCACCGGAGTCGGCGCGGCATTGGCGCTGGTCGGATGGGAGAAGGGGCGTCCCGTCGCCCAAAACCGGCGAGTCCAAAGTTTCGAGCCATCGGCGGCCGAGTAAGCCTCGACATAGACGCGATCTTGCTGCCGCCCCTCACCGCCACTGCTGGTCACGATCACGCGTCCATCGACGACGAGCGGACTGGCCGGCCCGCGTCCGGGGAGATCAAGATGCCAAGCCACGTTCTTGTCCGGACCAATCTCGGTTGGCACCGATTCGTCCGCGGCGTAACCCGCCGCGTTGGGCCCGCGAAACTGCAGCCAGTCTCCCGCCGTGAGCGGCGCCGAAAGGGCGGCGATCAGTCCCAGTGTTCCCAACCACCGCACCGACTTGGCGCCATCAAAGCGAAATCGAAACATCATTCTGTCTCCCGGTCCGTGTTCCGTAATCCCGTGTTTCCAGCATGGCCGGCTCGGCGTGGAGCCCGCGGAGGGCAAGGCCCAACCCAGGGCGATGCGGCTCGTTTAACCGACTACTCGTTCGTTACTTTTCCTGCCACTCGATCTTCTTGCCGCTCGCGTCGCAAAGCCGCAATTGGAATTGCCAATCCTGGGCCCAGGAGTCGGTCTGCTCGTTCTGGCAAACCTTGACCAGAATATGGTTTTCTCCCTTGAGCAACGTGACTCGTCCCGCGTACTGATCGATCGAGTTGCCGGCGTGGTAGACGTGATTCGAGATCACCAGTTCGCCGTTGATCCAAACTTGATTGCCGTTGGGGCTGCCGAGTCGAACTTCGGCCACGATATCATCCGGCACGACGATCGTCGTGAACGCGTAGCCCACCGCGCCCATGTGTTTTCCAACGGCGACGTTGAGATTGACCACTCCGTTGGCTTCCTCGGTCCGATGTTGGCTCCACTTCAGCTCACCTTCCTTGCCGGCGTAGACTCCCGCGAGGTCAATCGTATCCTCGGGGGCATAAACCGCCTCGAATCCGATCTTGTCTCGGTTATCGAACGGTCCGATCAAGTGCCACGCAGTGACAAAACCGAAGTGCTCGGTCAAATCCACCGGACTCCCGAGCTTCTCGAGCTCCGCCGCGATCGATGTGATTTGATCGGGGTTCCGAGCGGCTTCTAGCAACGCGGTGTAACCCGCGGTGGCTGCCTCGTTCTCTTCGTTGCTCGCCAATTCCCGGACTCGATTCATCCCTTGCTCGATCGCCATGTAACGCAGCTCAAGGCAAGGGTCGTCCAGGAACGTTTCAATCAGAGCCTCACGGCTATCAGGCTCTCGATCAACGACCAAGTCGAACGCCAGGCCTCTTGCATACGGGCCGTTCGAGCGATCGCGCAGGAAGCCGAGCAATTCAGGCACCGGAACCGCTTGCGGATCGCGATCGGCGATCGCCTCGACCGCGGCTCGGAACCAGTTGGCCGAGAGTGGCGAGGCTCCATTCATCGCAGTCAATACTTCCGGCAGGCGACTCGCCGGAACGTTGCTCAAGGCTCGCACGGCACGAGACGCCTCGACGTTGCCTTCACCAAACCGATCAACCTGTTTGATCACCGCGGCTTGACTCGGAATGTCCACCGAGTCCTGGGCCGACGAGGTGCACGGAACGAGGAGCGCGTGAGCCGTACAAGCGAGACCAACCAAGCCGACTCGAGCCGCTAGGGCCATGCTGCGAGAAACCATGAGCATCAGACTCCGGAAAATCGGAGGAACGACAGACCGATTCAATCCGCGGCTAGGGGCTTGAACGGATACCCCATGGCTCCGCCTCTCGCACCCATCCGAGCAACCGCGACATGTCGCGAAAATCGGATCGCGAACGCCGCCGCATTCTAACCGCTGCCGCGCGGCTCACGGAACAGGGGACGACGCAGAAGAACGCCCGGGTGGCGAGCAAGCTGGATGCCTGGCCAGGGCGGATAGAAACGCCGATCCTCGCGGCCTGGAAGCACGCATGGGGGGAACTAATGGCGGTGCGATTCGACTCGCAAGGGGCGGAGCAAGACTCGTCCAACAGCGGGCAGGAAACCGGCCAGAGCCAGGACGATTCCCGGCCCCACTGGCTCCACCGTGGCGACCCACAACAATCCCCCCAAGACACAACCGGCGTCCATCCAATTGGACAAGGTGACAGGGAGCCAACGGACGGCCAAGCCGACGACCGCCGCGAATGAGAACAGCGCGATCGAGGCCAAGGCCTTCACTCGCCAATACTCGGCGCGAGGCTCGGGACGCACCTCTCCTTGATCGGCTTCCCAGCTCCAAACTTGCCAAGCCGCCGCATCGCTCGGCAGCGTCGATTGGGCCGAGAACGGAACGCGGGGGGGAGAGGCATCAGGCTCGATTCCACGCGGCCAAGACTCCCGCGCCTGGACCCAAATCAGCTCACCTGTTTCCGAATCAACCGAAAGCTGGGGCGCGCGATTACCCATGGGACCCGCGACCTCGCCCGTCGGACGAGGCGAGAGCCAAGCTTCGGACCACCGTTCCATCGCCAACGGGCTGAGTCCCGCCACGGTCGCCAAGGACCGACGCACCTCCTCGGAGGCCCCGTCGATCGAATCGCGCCATAGCTCGGTATCGAGTCGAGCCTCGGGGGATCGCGCCATCCACGACGACCAGCGACTGCTGGGCCGCACGGCGATAATGGTCTTCGCGGCGACGACGTCCAGACTCGGCACGCGCCACCACGAACTGTCGGACTCGTTGGCCGCCCGAGTTGTTTCGGCGACCGTGGGTCGCTCGACTCGCTCGGCGCTGAAGCGAGAGTCCCGCGGTTGGAGCGGCGATTCCTCACCGAGCGGTCGATTCTCTTGTGCGACCGCGCTGCGTCCCCATAGCGCTCGCCAAACCTGGCTCGGGGACCAAGCACCGAGTTGATAATCCGCCGTGACGCTGTTCGCGATCCAACTCTCGAGCAGAATCTCTTGCGGCAATTCGCGGCTGGTGAGCTCGATCGCGCCGCTCGAGTCGATCTCACGCGGTTCACCATCGATCACGGCGCGAAGCGCCTCGAGGCCTTCGGGTAGGATCAGACGCACGCGGGATCGACCGCCCGGGTCGAGTAGAAACCTTGAGGAAACCAACGCACCGGTCTCCGAGGGCGAGATTCGATGTTCGGCGAGAAAGACGCGTGAGGGACGCGCGATCAACGGCTTGGAGGCCAAACGCAACGTCGCTCCTGGTTCCTCCTCCAGTAGACGCAATCGCGATGTGTCCGAACTCAAGTTGGCCTCGCCAATCGCCTCGGGCTGCCCGCCATCCGAGGCGCCCAAGGGGCGATAACGGTCGTACTTCCAGAGGAACGGATCGGTGGGGCCCGCCGTGGGTACCTCGATGATCCTGGGCATCTCGCGAGCCGCCAAGACGCGCGGAAGCACGCTCCCATCTGGGAAACGCCCAAGCCGACCGCGCAACGTGGCCACGAAACCGGCCGGCATTCTTCGTTCACTCGTCCAACGTGCGATCGGGTTTGCCGCCGACGTGATGACCGTCGACCACTGGCCCTCCCCCTCGGTCGCCAAAGGTGTGAAACCCTCGGGCAGGATCACATCGAAACAATCGGCTCCCCACGAATCGTTCTCGGCGAGCTTGAGTCGCAGCGTGACGAGCCACCCTTCGGCATCGCGCTCAAAACGAGTGACCGACTGTTCCAGCGACGGGTAGGTCGACGCTGAACCGACACACCAACAATTCATCCAGTCCGCGAGGTCGCTGGTGGAACCGACCAATTCCGCCGAGCGTTGATTCATCCAATCATCGGCGAAGGCTCGCAGCGTCTCGTCCATCATCGGACCGATCTCGTCGCCATCCACAACCGGCGGAGGCGCGGGATCGGTGGCGTCGAGGATCGGCCGGAGGCCTTCATCGGTGGACTGGAGAACCTGCAACTTCAGATCAGGCGACCTCGTGAAACGACCGCGATACGTCGCTTCATCGAATCCACCCAGTTGCATGATCGGAAGTGGTGACGCCTCGCCGGGCCGAGAACGGAACCGACCCGTTCCGTTCACCGTGAACGTCGTTCGTTGTGGGGCGGGGAGCAACAAAAGCAGTCGACGGGGTGAAAGTCGAATGACGTCCAACGGCTGCCGGCCATCGGGCCCTTCCCACTCGAATGTGTTGAACTCGAACGGCACGTTGGATTCGAGCTGTAACGAGCGCAGTTCGCCGCGCATCACGCTCACGACCGTCGATGATCGCCATGTCGATTCGGCCGAGGAGAAGTCGACTTCCCATTGATGATCCACCGACGTGATCGTCTCGAGCGGAGTCATGCGCAGCCAATCCGCGGCCTCGGTCCCGCGTGCGCTGATCTGACGTTGCCCCTCGAGAACACGCATCGCCACGAGCTGCTCCGAAGGCCACCAGGTGGCCAGCGTATCGACCCCCGCCAGCTGCATGCCTCGATTCGACTCGATGGTCCAGGTGGCGGTACTCGGCTGCCTCCAAACAAGGTGACGGGCGACGATATTCGCTCCAGGCACCGTGATGGATGGCAATTCGTATCGCCCCGCGGCGGGCAACGAGGCCGAACGAAGCGTGAGGCCGATCAAGGTGGGTGGAGTCTCCAGCGCCGAGAGCGACACGTCCAGCGACAGTTCCTGGCCACTACGCTCGGAGTCCACGACGAGTCCCGTTGGAACCGTCGTACCTTGGAGCTCCCAATCGCCAATGACACGAATGCCCAATCGTTCGGGCAGACTCTCGCGCCTCCCCGCCGAGAACCAAACTTGCAGCGAGGCACGGTCTCCATCCGGCTCCAAGTGAGTCAACACTCCGAGCGGATACGCTTCCGGCGACGTCGAGGCAGCCAAGCCTCGTCGCACCACGACAAGTCGGTTGGTGGGACCTGGACGACTTCGACGCTCGAGCCCCAACCGATCCGAGTCGAGCCAAACTCCGGGACGACGTGTCTCAAGTCCCTTGTCGCTCAAGCCGTTGATGCGAACCTCTCCATCGACGCAAGTCGCCAGAGGCCAGTCGGCGACGGTCGCCTGC
The DNA here is from genome assembly GCA_020426595.1 of Planctomycetales bacterium. Classification (GTDB taxonomy): domain Bacteria; phylum Planctomycetota; class Planctomycetia; order Pirellulales; family Pirellulaceae; genus UBA11682. The sequence continues at coordinate 11,452 of JAGQPS010000086.1, read as the reverse complement.
TCTTCGTCGGTCAAGAAGTCGATGGCGTTGACGACGATGTCGTGCGAACCAGGCTCGGTCAAACGAACTCGCAGCGTGCGATCGAGCGAGCCGGAGAGGCGGGCGGTCGTGCCATTGGTTTGTATCTGATCGGCCTGAATCGTCAGGGAATCGGCGAGCTTCGGTATCGGCCATTCGACGTCGGGTTCGAGCGTACGAATGCGAAAGCGGGACGAAAGGCGCAAGCGACTCTGATTGTCGAATGGATTGGGTTCCGCTTCGACCGTATGCCGAATCGACTCCACGAGCCACGGCATGCTGGATCGCGTTTGGGGCGTTTGTCTGAGCAGATGGTCGTAGAAGTCGCGTGGGACAAGGACTAAGTCGCGAACCTCGTTCCCATCATCGTCGATCGGAATGTAAACCACGGCGGTTCGCGGACGCCGGGACGAATCGTCCTCCGCCGTTCCGTTTTCGTCACCGGCGGTCGCCGCCGACTCTTGCCAGGTCGGAGCCTCCGCCGAAAGAGACCAAGCTCTTGAGGCTCCTCCCAACGCGACGGCGATCGCCATGGCCGACATGACGGCCGCGCGTCGCGGCAACGGCCGCTGCCCGCCATTGACCGGCTGGTCCGTGCCGGGTGAGGCAAGAGGCCAACGCACGGCGACGAGCGCCGCTAGGATCGCGCCAGGGACCATCGTCCAAGCGACGTCGCCCCAGCCCGTTGGGAGCCACAACGCGAGCGTGCCGGCGAAGGCTGGAGCCAACCAGGCGCGGCTGCGTACCAACGTCAGCCACAGGGCCGCCTGCACCAGGATCGCGGCGGCACACCACCAACGGAGAATCTCTGGACGACGCAACATCAATTCCGTATTCGGGCCGGCACCAATCAACGCGATTCGCGGATCGGTGCGAGAGGGGAGGGACTCGAGCCCCGCGACCCGCTTCTCCCGAAACGGCTCATGAATCGGTTGCCACCGCACATCGAATCCAAACCAGCGATAAAGCAACAACGCGGGTGCGCTGCTCGGTTCATCATCGGGAATCAGCACCTCACACGAACCCGGCAGGTGCACGACCCATCGTGTGGCCCCAATCGGCAGCTCCGACTCTGGGAACGGCGAGGCCAGCTTGCCCCGCATTCTTGGCAGCGCTTGAGGTGTTACGAAAACGACTTCGATCGTGCCGTCGGACCGTGGCGGATCGATGGAGAAATGCCAAACGAGTCGCCCATTGGCATCGTGGGCGACTCGCGGGCCTTGATCGCCGGTCGCGGCCCCAATCGAACCCGCGTGGCCATCGATCGAACGGGCGTCGGCTTCCTCTAATTCGCCTCCGTTGACCTCGGGACGAGCCGATCGAAACGTGGACGGCGGCGCCGTACCGGGGCGAGCGGTCGTCGATCTAGGGTGAGCGGCCGACCGAGCGTCCACTGACGACTCGTTGATCAAGCGGGCTCCGGGAGGAGGAATCAACTCGAACTCCACCGGTGCCAAGCTGCCCAGAGTGAGCGTCATCCGGTGCCTCGTTTCCTGAGCACCGGGCCAAGACTCGATGTCGGCCCGCGCGATCGCTCCTGTTCCGGAGGCAACACCTGGCACGGCGGCCGTCGTTGGTTCACTAGGGCGGGAAACCTTGATCGGAAAAGCCAACGAGCCAAGATCCACGACCGTCAAGAGCTGCGCGTCGCGTGGAATCTGAGCGACGCTCGCCGGCAACCGAGCCGAGCTGTCCGCCTCACAAACCAAGGGCGTTCGAGCCATGGACAACACGGTCATGATTCCCGTGCTGTCGCGAGCTCCCGCCACGCGCGGCAGGCTGGGTGACCATTGTGCGTCCCACGACTCCACCGCTCGCCCTTCCAGCAGGAAGGGTTCGCTGAGGCCGATTCCCCACGCCAGAGTCGAGATCGTCGTTTCGCCTTCCACGCGTCCCAGGACCTGAAGCGGCAACGTCCGGTCTTGCGCCGGCAGTCGCAACGTCCACTCCCATTCGCCACGAGGAGGTCGATTCCAGACGAGATTCAGTTCATTGGGACGGCCGCCCATCGGTCGACAACGCAGCGTGACTTGTTCCCGCACCGAACGATCGAATAGCGTGGCCGTCATCTCCACATCGACATCGATCTGATCGAGCAACTCGGTTCGCAGCGCGAACTCCAAGTCGCCATCGATCTCCAAATCGACCAACCGAGCGGTCGGATTCGCCAAGTACCAAGCATCGATCCGAGGATCGACATTCGGCAGCACTTGTTTGGGCATCCGCTGCCCCACCGAAACAAATCGGTACGGGTTCTCACTCTGCAAGGCGAGCCAGTGCCGTACATACGCGCGCGGTTCCCAATCCACCAAACGGAGCGAATCGGCCGCCAGACTATCGAGAGGCGTGGGGAAACTCGGACGATGAGCCTCGACCGTGATCAACACGGGCTGGGTCCGCGGCCAAGCTTGCGAAAAGCGAACCTCAAGCCAAGTTTGTCCACTTTCATCCGCCGCGAGATCCCAACTCTCCACGAGATCCTGCGCGCCGGTCGCTCCCGTGAGCACCGCCGAGACTCGGTCGACCAACCAACCGTCGCTCAACGGAGTCCGCCACTGAAAGGTCGGTTCGCCGACCGGTTTGAGCCAAGCTTGTAACTTGCCACTGACCTTGCGACCTTCCGCTTGGACCGTCGTCAACGCGGCGCCTTCGATCGTCGACATCAGCGGCGCGACCTTCAGGTCCAAAGCGATCTCCGGGCTCGTCGCCTCGGCCCGCCAAGGACGCTCGGCATCGGCGGTGGGATCGCCGGTCGCCGCTTGCCGTGGCATCCACACGCCGTTGATAAGATCGAGACTCTCTAGCTGAAGTCGGCGCGAACGGACGAGTTCCAATGAACTTCGTTGCCAACGTGCGTCGAGGAGCGGTGCCGCGACACGCAGTGACTCACCAAATTCGTACGGCCGTTGCATCGCAAGTCGAACGGAGACCAACTCAAGATCCCGCAGGCCGCCGAGCCGAAACCGCGCGAGAGGTTCCACCGTTTCTCCGTCGTCGTTCAACGGAGGAAGCGATTGAGGGACGACCCGTCGTTCTCCTTGGCTCGTCACCAACACCGCCGGCAATTGTTGCCAGCCCGGCGGGACTTCCCAGATGAGTTCGTCTCGGCCCTGTCCGCTCCAACGCACCGTCGACACGACCTCGATCAAGCCAGGCTCGATCGAGCAGACGCTTTCCATTTCAAGGGGCGGTAGGGGAGTGCCGTTGGGAGTCCCGGTTTGAACAAAAGGGACGAGCACCAGATTGGCTCGGCCCGTGGGCCCAAGATCCAATCGCCAACGCCGCGTGCCACTCGCCGCGCGCTGATCGGCTCCCCAAACTCCGCGCACGAGTCCCGCATCCAATATCGGGCGGAGTTGTTCGGGAAGCTCCAAGAAAAACGTCGTAGCGACCGCCGAGGAAAAGCCAATCTGATAGACGCGAGCATCGCCGGTCGCCGGCGGCACCTCTCCCGAGGGCGCGACGTCGGGCCCGTTGAACGCGAGTGATTCGCGTGCTTGAGGCACCATGACCCAGTCGAAAGACAAGTGTTGGGCGCCGATTCGTTCAATCGCCCATTTCCCACGCGGCGACGTGCCCATACGGGCATCGAACGCGACTTGTCGAGCAAACGGGCGAACGAGCGGTCGCCCCGGCGCGGCCAACGATTGACCACTGGTATCGGCGGTTGTCCCACCGCCCACGGGAGCTGGAAGCATCGGCGTCGGATTGATCGAGGCATTCCGATCGGCCTGCCACGCCAAAGTCGGGTCATCCGCCTCCAACCAGCGGCCACCACCGATCCAGAATGTCGGCGGATCCACTTCCAGCCACTCCGCATCGTCCGCCGTTGGCCCAAGCTCGACCAACCCTGTTCCTCGCAAGGCTCCATCGGCGTCGAGTCGTCCCTCGAAGACCGCTCGTGAGAATCGCTCGAGGGAATCGAGCCTTGCATCGACCGGAGTCTGGGCCGCGAGTAATCGATCGAACTTGTCCCGTTCGATCGTCAAATAGCTTCCTCGTCCAGCCACGACCTCCGACAGCGAGCCCTGGGGCACCAACACCCGTCGGACCAACCAATCGTCTCCGTGGCCTCTTGAGCTCAACAAGACAACGCATGCCAAGCAACAACCGAGGAGAACGACGACGCGCCGTTGGTTTCCTCGACCGCGTGCACCACGATCACCGACTTGTGACCGACGCGCGCGGTTCATGCTCGCACCTCTTCGGGCGCCGCGGGAGCGGTATCGGTGCCCGATAGCGAGCGACGAGGGCTGGAGCGATGACTTTCCTGATCTCGCGATCGCGCGCCCGATCGTTCCACCGCCGTGGCGGGGCGAGTCACGAGACGTCGAGCGGGCCGCGCCCAGAGCCATTGCAGATAGGCCCCGAGGACCACGAACACCGAAACAAAGAGCGCGAGTTGAGCGATCCATTGGCCAGCCGGTTGAATCGTGGCGGCGAGCCCGAACGCGATGGCGCTCGCCAACAGCGTGGCGATGGGGCGGCGTTGGATGCGGAGCACGACGGCCGCCGTTCCCAAAAGGAACAACAACGCGCAGCCAAACACCAGCACTTCCCAGCGCCGAGCCGTCCAAACACGTCCCGTCACTTCTTGGCCGAACGATGCGTAGAGTTGATGCCGAAACGACCCGTCGAGCGGCCGTTGATGCACGATCCCCAGTCGATCCTCGAGATCCGCCGTGTTCAAGCGAGGTGTTTCGGTCCAACCCCACCAATGCCAATCGGTGCGATTCTCGGACACCATGCCCAACGGCTGCAACAAGACGTATTCATCCGCGGGAAGCACGACCTCCCAATACGCTTGCTCGATCCAATCGACTTGATCGACGCGAGGCAAGTCGAGCTCCAGCGACCGATCGAACGACCGATTGCGCGGATAGCGGTACCACAGTTCGATCGTGTGCTCGTCACGAACGACATTCTCGGCGAAGACGATCGTTAGTCGACGATTGACCAATTGATCGGCCAAACCTTGTTGTTCCACCCCGTCGACCGCGACGGTTCCCAACTTGACGAACGAGGGAAGAGTCAGGTCGATCGACGGACGCGACGTCGCGATTCGCATCGTCACCCGATCACGCCGGTACTCCGGCGCGCAGAGCGACTGAACCCAAGTCGCCAAGACGCGTGGCGCCTGGGTGCTCGAACCTTGCCCAACCGCCAACCCAAACGGCACGGCACGGACCGCGTCGCGATCGATCTTGATGAATCGATATTCCCGGCGATCACCGCTCAGACCCTGATCCTCGATCCGCCACGAATCGTCCGAGCCGACAATGATCCGATCGGAGGGAACGTCGAATTCCACCTCACGGGCGAGATCTCCAATCGGCTGGATCGCGAGAAACGCATCGGCGCGCAGCACGCCGCTCCGCCAAGCCAAGGCCCGTTCGTCGGGCGCTTGCAGCGGAATGACTAGGGGAATCTCGCCGCTAGTCGTCGAGTCACCGTCGATCGGTTGCTCGATGGGAAGCGAGAACGTCGCCTCGAGTCGCCAAGCTCCGGTAACCGGCCGAGGCAAATCAAATCGCAACACTTCCCAGTTGGGATCGATGCCCTCGAGCTCATTGAGTTCGGGCCGAGTTTGAATGATCTGCCCGTCGACTCGCAGCTCGAGTTGTCCGTTCTCGACCACTTCACGACGCAGCGCCAACAGTCCACCCGTGGCTGGCACGTAGCGCACGACATAGTCCAAGGTCTGGGTGACCTGCGCGGTTTCGTCATCAATTTGGACCCGCACGCGCGACGCGACATCGACCCGTTGAGGACGTACCGTGACTCGGCAGTCCAACGCCTCGACGTCGGCGAGGGACTGAATACGCAGCCACTGAATCAACGCGTCGGCCGGCAGCGAGGCACTGATCGTCCCCGAGCCGCCACTGGGACTCGCGCTCCCCATGGGACGAGTCGCGGCGGGCCGCTCGACACCAGCGCTCCCCTCGCGCTCACCGGGTAATTGACTCGGCCGTGGCACGATCGTGCCTTGGACCGCCGAGAGCCGCGGTAGGACCTCGAGATCCTCGGTGGACCGCAGCGACACGATCGCCGCCGATACGGTACTCGCCACCGGTGACGGGAGAGGAATGCTCAACTCGCCAAACCGATCCATGGGCCGCGTCAAGGTGAAGCTCAAGACGAGCGATTCCTCGGACAGGCCGGGATCCAAATCGAGCCGCCAACGTTCGGGATTCGTGGGATCGATCGAGGCGCGGCGCACGTAACGTTGCGATGAGAGGGCATCGACGTCCAGCTCCCAGCCCCGACTATCAATCAACAAGAACTCGGGGCGAGGTCCTGAAAACGAGTAATGAAACTCGCCATCGACCTGCATGCGATCGCGCCAGAATGAAATGTCGAGAATCGGCTCGCACGCGGAACGAGATTCGTTTCGGACGATCTTCGCCGTCAGTTCGATCGGGGCGCGGGAAAATTGAAACCGAGCCACCGCTCCCTCGCGCTCACGATCCGCGGCTTGTAGCGAGACTTGTCGCAGAAAGCTCCCGGCGGTCCAGTCGACGCGCCAATCGCGCGAACCGACCAG
>JAGQPS010000086.1:0-4791 GCA_020426595.1 Planctomycetales bacterium | reverse complement strand
GGCCGACGTCGCCGGGAGTTCCATCGGCACGCCGCTGCGGCTCGCGAAAAGAACGACACGAGTCGCCTTGGTGAGCGGCTGGGGGAAGCGGACGCGAACGTACCGCGCCCCGGTCGGCAGATCGGCGAGCTCGGGATCCGATGCATCGAGCGAATCGACCTCGACCTCCAGCTGATCGGGAGCGTCGAAACGGGCTCCCTCCGGTAAACGAACCAGGAATTGACGATCCCGCCCATTGAGGCTGACCACGTCCAGAGTCGCTTGGTAACGGACTAGGTCGGGGCCATCGATCTGCACCGTGATATCGGTCGCCACGCTCAAGCCGCTGGCCGCGTCTTCCACGCGAGGCCTCCAGCGGATCGGAGCCTCGCCGACCGGACCGGTGATGGTGAGCCGTGAGCGATCGCCCGCGAGCGGTTCGACACGAGGAATGAGACGCTCGCCACCCAACTCGACTTCCGGATCAACCAACGGCAAGTCGAGCGCGACTTGAGTCAACGTGGCGGGAGGCAGTCCGAGCTGAATGGACGACTGAACGCCTTGGCGTCCGATACGTTGCACGACCTTGACCGTGAAGGAAAGCGACTGATCGGCGGTTCCGCGGATCCATGCCACATAACCAGCATCGGAATCCTCGACGATCAGTACGCGGTCTCGGGCTTCACCCGCATCCCATTCGACGAGTGTCGTGCCGCCAAGGTTAAGCGGCACGTTGACCCAACCCGAACGATGTGGCGCCACCGTGAAGTTGATCGAGACCGTCGCGAGATCGGTCTCGTTGGCCGCGGCTTGAATCGTTCCGGACGCGTCGATTCGCTCGATCGTGAAAGGCTGTGGCAGGTCGTCTCCGCCACCACCAATCAGTTGGTCGTAGATGCGATCGAATACCTCGAATGGGATATCGATGTACGGTACGAGCTCACCATTCTCACGTCGCAGGTAGACCGTATCGAGTCCTGACACTTGGACCGCATCGCCCCCTTCACGCTCCTGGGAATTCGGCGTGCCGGCGGTCGGCGTGGTGGGAGGAGTCGGCTCGTCCTGCCCCAACGCCATTGATGACGTGGTCCATCCCAACAAGACACTTAACACGAGACAACTTAGCCAACGGAGCCAACCGATCCGCGGCATGCTCGGGGAACATGCCAGACGCCGCGCGCACCGTGGGCCATCGACGCGGCGAACGCGTTTTGATCGAGCCGATGCGATGGCGGCTTGCGCGGCAATCCAATCCATGCGGTCGTTTCCGGGTCCAGGAACGACGCTCTCCAGTCTCATGACGGGCCTACACCACCCGCCAACTAATCAATCGCCAAGCAAAACGACTCCCGCGGCGAGGCACCGAGTTTCCTCGGCATGAGTCGTTTCACGGCTGGCTCTCCTTACTTCGCCACCTCGATGAAAAGATCGGAAACTAGCCTCCAAGCCGATTCCGACAGAGGTGGAGGAACACGGCTCGAAAACACGCCCGAGCCGCTCCATGAATTCAAATGTGGGGCGAGGCCACGAACCATCGGTCGCGACCACACCCACATTCATCTTAGACGCAGTGCCCGTCTGGCCGAAACGGTCCCGCCTCGAAGGAGTGGTCGGGCTGAAAAATAGTCACCGATTATGCCGCCCAGGCTCGCCCCACCTTAGGTTCGTTCAGTCGGGGGGATGGCCGAGTAGCGCGGACGGATACTCCGTCCCCCAAGAAAGGCATCGCGTCCCTTGGTTATCACGTTGCTCGATTCGCCCCAGTCGACCATCAAAAGCGTGGGTAGCCCAAGGAAACCCGAAGCGTGAGCGAGGGATTCTTCGCGTTCTCGAACAAGCCAACAACGCGTTTCGGCAGCAATGCACCAGCCACGCGGTTCGCTCTCAACGCCATGCCAGCCTCGCGGAATCGCGGGCGGCGTACGGATTACCGAACGGCCAGCGCCTCGACCAATTCGGCGTGCAAGGAAGCCGTGGATGCGGCGGCGATTCGCGGACGAGCCAAATCAAAGGGCGAGCCGTCGATGGCCGACACACGGCCTCCAGCCAATTCGATCATCAGGACTCCGGCCGCGACATCCCAGGTTTTCACACCCTCGGCGAAGTAGCCGTCGAGACGACCGGCCGCGACATAGGCGAGATTCAACGCGGCGCTGCCGAGGCGCCGCATCGCTTGGCTACGAAACAACACCGATTCAAAACGCGAGACTTCCGTCGAGCCTGGCGCGACATGAGGCGAGAAGCCCGCGGCGAGCATCGCGTTTTCCAGCCGCTCGCATCCGCTGCCACGAAGGGGCTGATTGTCCAGCCAGACTCCCTCGCCACGGCCGGCGTGAAAACATTCGTCCATGACGGGATCGTAGACCGCGCCCGCCCAGATGACTCCCGCCCGTTCGACCGCCACGGTGACGCAGTAATTCGGCAGACCATGAACGAAGTTGGTCGTGCCGTCGAGCGGATCGATAATCCAACGCACGCTTTCATCGCTCTTCCGCGCCGGATCGTCGTCCGGCAGGTTGCTTTCCTCGCCCAGGATCTTGTGAGTCGGAAAGCGTTGTCCCAGGTACTCCTCGATCGCCTTCTGACTCGCGAAGTCCGCTTCGGTGACGAGATCTCGCGGCTGCTTCTCGCGAGCCACGACGCGACCGCGATAGGAATTCAAAATCTCACCACCAAGTCGGCAAGCGGCGATGCAAGTCTTCCGCCACAGAGTTACGGGGTGGCTCGCGGTCGATTCAGAAACGGACATATCAATCGTGACTCGGTGAAAGGCGGACGGATCGGGAGGGGAAGGTGAGCGGATCGCGCGGGACGGTGCCGAACGCTGACGCGTCGCGAACCGATGGCTCGTTGCGACTTGTCGCGTCGCTCCCGCCGACTCGCGGTTCGGCTGGCGAAAGATCGCTCATGTCTAGCATAGTTTCCCGAAGTTTTCGCGGGCGGTGATTCGCGGTCACGGTCGCCGCACACTGTCGGAAGAGCGTTCGAAACCAGGAACGGTCGTAGGGAGTTTCCCCCTTCGTGAGGTTTAGGTAGAACCAGGGCGGTCATGACGCGGAGTCGTGGACATCGGGTTTCCCTGCTGATTCCAAGGGCGAATAGATGAGTTGGCATCTTGAGACGCATCAGGCTCGTTGGCACGATTCTTCCGGTGGGCTGGCGATCGATTTAACCGCTCCCGAATTGGGGGCGATGGTGAGTTTTCGCGGAGGCGGCACGCGCGAGGTGTGGGGAGCGGTTCACGGCCAAGTGATTGGGGCTCCCGCGGTCGTCGACGAGGCTTATGTTCGGGGCCGCGACCTCATCGTGCATTACGCCGAGAATCCCGAGACCCAACTGACAACGACTCTATCGTGGCGCGTGCTGGACGCGAATGAGTTGATCGAGCTCAAGGGCGGCGACGCGCTCTTCGTGGAACTCGTCGTCGCGACACGCACGAGCACGCTGGGCGTCGAGCCTCGCGCGGAGCTTCTTTCGGTATGGCCGCCCTCGAGCACTGGCGAGCCGACGGCGCTCGCGCCTCCTCGGTCCACGCTTGGTTCACACCGGCACCCGTTGACGTTGCTCGACGCGGGAGAGGATCCACCGCCGTCCGCCATCGTTGTCTTCCCCGCGCGGGATGTTGGCCAGGAAACGCGATTTACTTGGGTCCATCCCTCCGATGGTTCCGTCGGATTTGAGTCGAACGAAGCCGCGAACGCGGTGACCTTGCGGCACCCGCTGAATCTGCCTCTGCTGGAAAAGGGAGTCATTCGCAGCGCGCGAGTCCGTTGGCTGGCCGTCTCCAGCTCGCTAAGTGATGGCCAACTGACTCGATTGGCGGATCTCTGTTTCGATGCCGAGTTGCCGATCTCGACTTGAGCCACTCGACTTGAGCCAATCCGCGCGGCATGACCGAGCGGTAGACCATCGAGGGTCCTAGCTTGAGATCGGAATGCCATGCGAAACGAGGACGACACTTTGGGCGACACCCAGGATCCGACAACCCGCGACGGTGAGGCCGTGTCCGCGCGGTCCACGTCCGAGCCGGCCGGGGCGCACGAAGGAGAGGCTCGATCGCCCGCGCTGTCGTGGCGCCGCATGGTCGCGATTCTCACCGCGATTCTCTTGGTCCCGATCCTGCCGTTGTTGGTTGTGGGGACTTCGTTCGAGGAACGTTTGAGTCGCTATCTGGAGGAGCAGGTGTCCGACACTCAGGCCGCCATCGTGGGCGGTGGCTTGCTCGCCCTGGACATCGCCTTGCCCGTCCCCGCGAGCACGGTCACGACGTTGCTGGGGGCACGCTTGGGCGTGGTGTTCGGGGCTTTCGTCGCCTGGGTTGGGACGACGATCGGAGCCGTTTGCGGCTTCGCGCTGGCTCGCGTGCTGGGACAAGTTTGGGCGCGACGCTTGAGTCAGTCAGGAGACTTGGCCGCCGCGCGAGGCTGGCTCGATCGCTACGGACCGGCGGTGTTGATCGTCGCGCGGGGATTGCCGGTCATCGGCGAAGCCACGGTGCTTGCCATGGGGCTCTACGGCCTCCGCTGGAGTTCGTTCTTGGCGTCCGTGGGAGCGGCCAACGCGGTGCTGAGCCTCGTGTATGCCGCCGTCGGAAGCTGGGCGTCCGAGCAAGGTTGGTTGCCGCTTGCCGTGGGGCTCGTCACCGCACTCCCGTTAGTCCCACTGCTGGCTTGGAGGTGGCTCGAGAAACGACGGTCGCTCGCGGAAGGTTGAACGGGAGATAGGAATCCCTCGCTCACCGGGCTGTTGACGTAATCAGACTCGCCGCATCGTGCGGCCGTGAGACGCCCATCGAGGTCGTCTCACGGATTG
>JAGQPS010000867.1 GCA_020426595.1 Planctomycetales bacterium | reverse complement strand
TCCCGTACTTCCGCGAGTTGGGGCTCACCTACCTGCACCTCATGCCGCTGTTCGACGCGCCCGAGGGCGACAACGACGGCGGCTACTCCGTGTCGAGCTATCGCCGCGTGAACCCGAGCCTCGGCACGATGGCGCAGCTGACCGAGCTCGCGGCCGACCTGCGTACGGCGGGCATCTCGCTCGTGCTCGACTTCATCTTCAACCACACGAGCAACGAGCACGAGTGGGCGCAGAAGGCGGTCGCGGGCGAAGACGGGTTCGAGGATTTCTACCTGATCTTCCCCGATCGCGAGATGCCGGATGCCTACGAGCTGACCACGCGCGAGATCTTTCCCGACGACCACCCGGGCTCGTTCGTGCAGCTCGAGGACGGCCGCTGGATCTGGTCGACGTTCTACCACTACCAATGGGACCTCAACTACGCGAACCCCGCGGTGTTCCGTGCGATGGCTGGCGAGATGCTGTTCCTCGCGAACCAGGGCGTCGAAGTGCTGCGGATG
>JAGQPS010000866.1 GCA_020426595.1 Planctomycetales bacterium | reverse complement strand
GTTGCACAGGGACCTCCCTGCCGGCGGTACGCTTGTGGTGCTTCCGTTGGCGCTCCGGCCAAAGTCGTTCTGCGACGCATTGGTCGGGAAGGGAGTGGTGGACGCAAGGGGGAAGTACTGGTTGGTGCTCTCGTAGTTGTGCATCGCCAGCACAAGCTGCTTCATCTTGTTCAGGCAGGAGTTGCGGCGGGCCGCCTCGCGCGCCATCTGCACCGCCGGCAGCAGCAGTGCGATGAGCACGCCGATGATCGCGATCACGACCAGCAGCTCCACCAGGGTGAAGCCCCGGCTCTCGCTTCTTCGAAGTCTCATGGTTACCTCTCCTAGTGAGAATAAAAAAGAATAATGATGCATCCGGCTCGAACGAACCGGCAAATGCCCAAGGGAGTCATTCGTGGACTGATTCGAACGGCGCTAGACAAGCTATTGCGGCCCGGCGAATCAACACTACGCCCGACGAACGATGGTCCCGCTTGGCGCCGGGCGCCAGTTAACAGAAA
>JAGQPS010000865.1 GCA_020426595.1 Planctomycetales bacterium | reverse complement strand
GCATGCCGAAGTGCTCGCGATCGGACTGGTGCCACTGCTCGGAGCTGAGGACGCCGCCTTCTCCGTCGAGCCAGGTCACGTCAGCCAGACCGGTGAGGGGATCCTCCCGCCCGGTGTAAAAATTCGGCTGGCGCAGCTCGGGCAGGTGGCGGCGCAGCTGGATGAGGTTTTTGACATAGCTGCGCAAATCCTCGGTGGTGGGGTCGGGTTTCCAGTCGATCCAGCTGATGTCGTTGTCTTGGCAGTAGGCGTTGTTGTTGCCGCGCTGGGTGCGCCAGCGTTCGTCGCCTGCGGTCAGAAAAGGGACACCGCGGGCGCAGAAGAGGGTGGCGAGCAGGCTGCGGGCGCGGCGGCGGCGGCGCTGGAGGATGGTGGGTTTGACGGTCTCTCCCTCGACGCCGCCGTTGGAGGAGTTGTTGTCCGAGTCGCCATCGCGGTTGGCTTCTCCATTGGCTTCGTTGTGCTTGTCTTCGTAGCTGACGAGATCCCGCAGGGTGAAG
>JAGQPS010000864.1 GCA_020426595.1 Planctomycetales bacterium | reverse complement strand
TCAAACAAGCCACAAACCCGTTACGCCACGAACACTTCCGCTTCGCCACATCCCCGAAAGCGCAACACCTAAGAGCGTGAGCGAGGGATTCTTCGACGTCCCAAACAAGCCACCAGCCCTTTGCGACACGAACACTTCCGCTTCGCGTCCTCCCCAAAAGCGCAACATCTAAGAGCGTGAGCGAGCGACTCTACGCCTTTACAAACAAGGCCAACAACTCGTTACGCGACCAACATCTCCGGTTTTCCGCTCACCGCACGACACGCCGTTGAATTGACTTCGCGGCAAGGCGACCCACCGGGTCAAAACAAAAAACGGGACCGGAAGCCCAACGACCTCCGATCCCGATAGGCACTTCCTACCAACTACGGCTTGAACTGAGGCGCGTTCGAGTCGCCTCGGCTGAGCACGTACGCGAGTAGGTCGAGGACCTCATCGCGGTTGAGATTGTCAAACAAGTCGGCTGGCATCAGCGAGATGGGTGATGGCTCGAGCGTCTCA
>JAGQPS010000863.1 GCA_020426595.1 Planctomycetales bacterium | reverse complement strand
TGCTTGCCATACCCAACGGCGCGGGGCGAGGTTCTTGGTCCGCGCGTCTTGGTCTTGGAACAGAGGCGTGCGTGTGCCAGAGAGTTTTCGAACCGTAAGCAGGCAATTGCCGCGGCTACTTGCCGAGTGACGAAGGAGTTTCAAGACCACAATGCCCACGTGCAACAAGAGCGTTGTCCTGGACAACGCGGGGAAGCACTCCACCATCGGAATGAGGAGATCGCGCTTGCACGACGCCAAGCGTGGCATGACGCTGATCGAACTGCTGGTGGTGATCTCGATTATCGGCGTGCTGGTCGCGCTGCTCTTTCCGGCGGTAAACGCCGCCCGCGCGGCGAGCCGTCAGACCGCCTGTTCCAACAACCTCCGGCAGTTCGGCATCGGTTTGTTCGCACGAACCACTGCGCGGAAAGACACCATCTGCACAGGCGCGTTCGACTGGATCCACGAGGGGCCCATCACCGAGATCGGTTGGGTCGCCGACCTGGTCAACGATGGCCA
>JAGQPS010000862.1 GCA_020426595.1 Planctomycetales bacterium | reverse complement strand
GTCATGGAGCAGCGAAACGGTCGTATCGATCGCCACGGACAGAGAGCTAGTGAGGTCGTCATATGGCACCCCGTGGATGCCGAGGGCGGACATGGTGATGACATTTTGCGCGCTCTGCGAAAGCTTGACGCGATGCGGGCCGATATGGGCAGCGTAAATCCCGTTATTACACCACAGCTGCCCGATTTACTTGAGGGCCGCCGCAGAGACCTGGATACGCGCGCCGCGGAAGCCAGGATGGAGAAATCTCGCCGCTTCGTGAAAGCTGAACGAGATCTGCGTGATCGCGTGGCAAAGCTTCACGATCGCCTGAGCGAAACGCGTCGAGAACAGAGCCTGTTCCCGGACCACATCCAACGCGCTGTCAGTACTGCCCTCAGGCTTGCGGACAAACCCGACCTGGAGCCTATCAGCCTGCATGATGCGCCGGACGGAACAGTTTTCCGCATGCCCTCCCTTTCGGGTTCGTGGTCACGATGCCTTGAAGGTCTCCAGCACCCTT
>JAGQPS010000861.1 GCA_020426595.1 Planctomycetales bacterium | reverse complement strand
GGATCAGGTGGCCCAGCATGCTCTTGACGCTAGAGAACGGCACCTTGGGCGCGAGCTCGCCGAAGACGCGCTTGACGCCCGCGGTCTCGGTCTTGTCGTTCTCTTTGGTGCCTGTGCCGTGCGCGTTGATCCAGTGCACCGCCGGGCGACCGCTGGCGTCCTTGCTCGACGGGTCGATGCCCGCCTGTTCGAGCGCCCTTCGCATCGCGGCCGCCGCCCCCGCGCCCTCGGGATGAATGTCGGTGATGCGGTAGGCGTCGGCGCTCGAACCGAAGCCTGCGACCTCGGCGATGATGTTCGCGCCTCGCTTCTGGGCGTGCTCGAGCGATTCGAGGATGACCATCCCCGCGCCCTCGCCCATCACGAAGCCGTCGCGCGTTGCGTCGAAGGGCCGGCACGCCGTCGCGGGGTCGTCGTTGCGCTTGCTCATTGCGGTCAGGCGGATGAAGCCCGTCATGCCGAGCGGGTGGATCATCGAGTGCGCGCCGCCGGCGAGCATCACG
>JAGQPS010000860.1 GCA_020426595.1 Planctomycetales bacterium | reverse complement strand
GAGGGGTTCGAGCTGCGGCCGATGAGCAAATTCCCCGTGATGCGCGACCTGTGCGTCGACCGTGGCCGGATGTTCCGCGCTTTGGAGAAGGTCGAAGCGTGGGTCGAGGTGGACGACTACGCCGACCGGGGCGCCGGGCCGCGAGAGTCGCAGGCGATGCAGTCGACGCGGTATCCGCTGTCGGAGTGCATGACGTGCGGCTGCTGCGTCGAGGCGTGCCCGCAATACACCAAGGTGGAGTTGAGCCGCCGCGCGGACGAGACCGACGCGGAGTTCGCGGCCCGTGAGAACGCCGCCTACGACCAGGAGTTCATCGGCGCCGCGGCGATCAGCCAAGCGATGCTGTTCAACGACCACGGCACGGGCCACATGAATGCGGACCGTCGGCTGGACGCCCTGATGGGCCCCGGCGGCCTGCAGGTCTGCGGCAATGCCCAGAACTGCGTGGCGGTGTGCCCCAAGAGCATCCCGCTCACCACGAGCATCGCCCGCGCCGGCCGGCA
>JAGQPS010000085.1:14489-16959 GCA_020426595.1 Planctomycetales bacterium | reverse complement strand
ATTCGATGAATGCCGTCATCGTATAGCGAGTCTGATCCGGCTGGAGGCTCGCGAGCCCGTTGGAAATCAGCTCGGGCAGCATGGGGATCACGAGGTCCGGCAGGTAGACGCTATTGCCCCGCTTGTAGGCCTCGTTGTCGAGCGATGTATTGGGCCTAACAAAGTGAGCCACGTCGGCGATGTGGACACCGAGCTTCCAATGACCGTTGTCAATGCGAGTCAACGAGATCGCATCGTCGAAGTCACGCGCCGTCGCCGGGTCGATCGTGATGATCGTTTCGCCGCTTAGATCGATGCGTGGCGCTTCGATGCTCTCATCGAAGCCCGCCGCCATCTCGCGAGACTGCTCCAGGACTTCCTCGGGAAAGTCGGTCGGCAAGCCGAATTCGGCCACGACCATCCGCGTGTCGACTCCGACCGCGTCCGGCCGCCCGAGCACTTCGACGATCACCGCGGCGCCAGCGTCTCGGTTCGACGGAAAGCGCAGCATCTCGACGACCACCTTGTCGCCGAGCTTAACACGCTTGGCACCCGGGTCACCCACATGGATCGGCTCGGGAAACTGATTGCCATCGATACGGACGTAACCTTCACCCTGGAAGGTCTGGTACGAACCAACGAACTCCGCCGTACGGCGTTCGAGGACTTGCATCACGTGTCCGAGCAGATCACCTCGTTCGGGATCTCGCCCACGCACCACCTTGACCGCCACGCGGTCTCCATCCGCCGCATCCCGCATTTGAGACCGCGGGATGTAAATATCGCCCTGAACACCGAGCCGACCGGCCGTTGGGTCGGGACGCAGGAAACCATGCCCACGGCTCGTTCGCTTGATTCGCCCGGTGACTCTTTGATCGGCCGGCTTCACCGCTTCGGGCTTGCGTACCAGGTGCTTCGCGCCATAGGCGACCTTGCCCTCACGGGCCATGCGGCGAATCAGCCGACGCAAGGTCACCTTGCCTTCCTCATCCAATTCCAACTTCTTGGCGATGACGCGAGGCTTGACCGGTTGGTACCCCTCGCGGCTGATAAAAGCCAAGATTTGACGCTCCAGATCGGAGTCATCGCGTTCCTTAGTCATTCACTTCTTCCAACTTGATTGTGATCCGAGGGGCTCGTGAACGGTCGAGGCTCGCACTCGTTCGGAGGCGGCCAGCCGCTGAAGGGTCCGGTCAGTCAATCGACCGAGATCATGTCCCTGCGAGCCCAAAAGTTTCTGTCTGTTTCAAATCCGCTTGGAGCGGTTGTTCGCGAGGTCGAATTTCCGCGGTCGGACCAAGAGCCCACGGGCCTCGCGCGAGTCGCGAGCCAGCCAACACGAATCGGGTTGTACGAAGCCAGCGACGTGGCGTTCCCTAGCGGCCCGACACGACTCCCGTCTTCTTGTAGACCTTTCGGCCGATCCCGGGCTGATAGGCGGTCCAAGCGCTGTCCGCGGTTGGATCTTCATCAATCAACTGAAAGAAGTGATGCAGCTTGGCGTCGAGATGATCGGCCAGATGCAAGGCGAGAGCTTCCGGGAGCATGGGTAGCTTGGGACTACCGTACTCGTACTCGCCATGATGGCTCAGGATGAGATGGCGGAGCCAGTTACCCAGTTCGTCGGGGAACGGTTCACCCGCCTTGGCCTCGAGCTGCCGGATCCAACCGTCCAGCATTTGCACGCCCATGACGACGTGCCCTAACAATTGACCCGCATCGCTGTAACCAAGTTCGCGCTCAAACGTCAGTTCCTTCAGTTTTCCCAAATCATGGAGCAAGGCTCCCATGATCAGCAGGTCACGATCCAATCTCGGGTAGTGATCCGCGATTCGATCGGCCAAGGTTAAAACCGACAACACGTGCTCCAACAAACCACCGCGGTACGCATGGTGGTTCTTGATTCCGGCCGGAGCGGTTCGGAAGTCCGCGACAAGCGACTCGTCGGACAAGATGACCTGTCCCAAGGCCCGCAAGTGGACGTTACGAATCTGACCAATCCGCTCCCCGAGCGAATCAATCATCCGTTGTAGCTCGGCCGGCCCAAGCACGACAAAGTCGCTCGAATCGACTTCCTCGGCGGCGACCGACTGAATCCGATTCAGAATCAGCTGGAGCTGGCCGTTGTACAGCTGCGTCGTCCCTTGAACGCGAACGTAGTCACCGCCGTTGATCCCTTCCGCGACCCGTTCGCTCGCGTTCCACAGCATACCGGTTAGCGAACCAGTTCGATCGGCCAATCGCACTTGGAGATAGAGGTTGCCGTTGCGGTTGGCTCTTAGTTGCTTCTCATTGAGCAAGAACACCTCGTCGATCGCATCCTTGTCGGCCAACTCGTTCACAAATCGCTTGCCCATGTTCATCCTTGGCTACTGAAATCTCGGTTCCGCGCCATCGTCCGCGGTCCTTGAAGCAGGCGATCACTCGCCGCCGCTTCCTTCACGTGGCGGGAAATCGTCCCAACGCGTCGCGTCCGCGATTCTATCCCCCA
>JAGQPS010000085.1:0-14391 GCA_020426595.1 Planctomycetales bacterium | reverse complement strand
AAGGGCAAAGCCGTCCGCTCTCGCGAGGCCGCGCGTCACGGACTCTTCATGGCCGGTCCCAGCAGCACCGCATTGTCGAAGATCCGAGCCGAACCATCGAAGAAGCCTCGGTAGATCGGTTGTTCCGCGATCGCCACGATGCGGCCCGCGCCTCGATGCACAACGACCGCCGCGGCGGCGCCGCCAAACCGATCCCGATTCTCACTCGATACGTAGCCCGCCGAGACCGGGGTGTCGGCATAGACGGCGGGAGTCGAATAGGGATTGCCACTCGGGGCGAGAAATAGGGTGTGGTCGCGAAACAACGCGACCGACTCGCCTTGCAGCCCCCACGCCAACGGGTGCGTCAGATCGAATCGCGCTTCGACGATCGCACCGGCAATCGCCTGGAGCGCTCGGTCGTTCGCGGCCTGGGCATACGGACGCCTTTCAAAGGGTGGCTCCTCTCGCGGCTTGACACTCAACCAACCTTGGGCCGCCGCCCAACCATTGGCATCACCCAACACGACGAGCGTGCCACCCCGCGCCAGCCACGAATCCAACGACTCCCTTTCGGCGGGGCCCCATCCCGCCGGCGTGCCTCCCGCCAAGACAATCGTCGTCCAATCCTCCTGGCAAGCGGCTCGCAGGTCGCTCGAATCGATGAGCGTCACTTGAGCGCCGAGGCGCGCATCGAGCCGGTGCCATGCCGCGCCCGACGCGTATCGATCGGTCCCATCGCCAACCACGATGGCAATGCGCGGTTGAGGCAGGGGACGCCAAGCTCCGCTCCCCCAATCAATCCCGACATCGGTTAGCCCCGTTGCCACGGCGTACCAGCGAACTCCCATCGCCGGCTCCAAGTCGCGACGCAGCGACTCCACGTCGAGGGCTCCGAGTTCCTCGTCCCAACGAGGAAACACGGCGAGACTCCCCGCGCCAAACGACCGATGCCCGTCACTCGTGGTCGCCTCGAATGATTCACTCGCGACTTGTACCTCCCATCCGAGACCACTCACGCGAATCAACTCGGCCGCCGCTCCCTCTTGGTCCCACGGAAGCAGAAACGCGACCGCCGGTCCCGTTCCCACACCCTCGAGCAAACCGGGTGGCTCGTTCGTAAGCGTCTCGGCGCCGGGCAACTCCAGCAAATTGACTTGCTCCAGCCCGTAGGCCAAGGGAAGAGCCCAAGCCGAAACGTCGTAGAAGGCGTTCTCTTCGAACTCAGTGGAGCGGTCGAACACCGCGTTCATGAATCGGCTTTCAGGTTGCCGTGCCGGCACGATCAACGTTCCCGGCGGCAATTCGATCGAAGCTCCCGCTTCGCTGGTCACTGATACCGCTTCCCGCACGTAACTCGATTGGATTTCGTGCTCGCCGAGCAATTCCGCGAAACGCCGCAGCCGCATGACATCATTGCCCGCCGAGAAGGCGTAGCCATGCAAGTGCGCGGCCTCGGCGGAATCTCGGGCCTCGAGATACGACTGCCTCACATGATCCAATAACTCCGTACGCAACTCGACCGCGCCCGTGAGACTCGAGCAACTCGTCGCCAACTGATTGCGCACGTTCCCGCGCAGCGTTCGATCCCCTTGCGCTCCCTGTTGCATGACTCCCCGCGCGCTCGATTGCTCGAAGAGGATGCCAACCGCGCCTTTCAAATCCGGATAGGTCGAACCCTTGCCCGGATAGAAATCATCGAAACGCTCCTCCGTGAAATAGCGAGTCCCAATCGCGTCAAGCGCGGCGGCGTGATAGTTGGCCAACCGCCGCGTCAGTTCCTGGGTCGAGGCGGGCGCGAACGGATTGGTGCGCCGCGGTTCTCCTGGCTGGAAGAAATAGGTCGAGTCGGTCCCCATCTCGTGATAGTCGAGCACGAGCACCGGTCGCCACTGGTGATACTGTCGCAACCGCCCCTGGGACTCGGGGTGCACGAGTGGAAACCAGTCTCGATTGAGATCGAACCAGTAACCATTCACGCGACCGCCAGGCCAAGCTTGACGATGCTCGCGATCCCATGGCTCATTGCTCGGATGGCGGCCACGAAAGGTATTGGACCACGAACTGAATCGTTCGAATCCATCCGGGTTGAGACAAGGGTCGATACGGATCACGAGCTGATCCAGGACTCGGTTGACCCACTCGCCTCGCCCGGCGACGAGCAAATGAGCCACGATCAATGAAACATGAGTCGCGCTCGGCTCGTCGCCGTGCACGCCGTACCCCATCAACACGATCGCAGGCAACGCGGCGATGTCCACCTCGGCCGACGACGTCGGATCGGCGAGCTGACGGTGAGCCGCGCGAATCCGATCCATGCGTCGCCAATGTCCTTGGCTCGCGATGGTGAGATAGCCGAGCTCGCGGCCCTGATGACTTTCGGCATACGATTCCCAGCGTGCCCGAGACGAGCGGTCCGCCAGGTAGTGCATGTAGGCGATCACCTGATGGTGTTGCCAATGCCGCTCGCCCATCTCAAATCCAATGAACTCGCTCGGAGTCAGGATGGAGCGATCGCACTCGATCGCGCCGACGAGACCAGGCAGTAAGTCGAGATCGTCGGCTCGGGCCGTTGATGTCGTCGCCCCCATGAACCCAACGGCCCACGCCAATAAAACGGTCCAGGCCATCAAGAGGTGGCCCAGCAAAACGCGGGCACGTGGCGTGCGGGCGAATCGGCGATCAGCAAACAACATCAGAGCTCGCTCCTCGAGGATGAAACCGCGGTACCTCCGAGCCTTGAGCGCCGCCCGAGTCGAGACTTGGGCGGCGCGCGATGAAGCGTCGCGGGGAAGCGTCGGAAGATACCTGAGGAGCAGTATAGTTGGCCGCGAAATCAAGCGCCGTATTTGCCCATGCGGCCCGCGTTCGCCAGCGCGAGGGTCATCAGATACTTGGCTTCAAAATGCCCCAAGCCGCCGGTGATACACGTATCCTCGCCAAAGGTTTGGTGAGGGTCGGGACGGCAGCAATCGCTGACCAGAAGCGTCGGCACCGGATGCCACGAGTGGCTCTTCAGATAAGCCGGCGTGCTATGGTCACCCGTGACGATTAACACGGCGGGCCCCAACGCCTCGATGGCGGGCAGGATGCCATCGAGTTCCTCCGTTCGCTTCACCTTGGCGTCGAAGTTTCCATCCTCGCCAGTGCTGTCGGTGTACTTGAAGTGGATGAAGAAGAAGTCGTAATCGTTCCACGATTGCTTGAGGACGTCCATTTGCTCGGCCAGCGTCTGGGCCGAACCGACGATGTCCATGCCAACCAAGCGGGCCAAGCCCTTGTACATCGGATACACGGCGATCGCCGCGGCTCGCAGACCATACACCTCGTCATAGCTCGGCAAGTTCGGCTTTTCCGAAAAGCCGCGCAGCGTCAGACCATTCGCCTTCGGTTGACCAGCGAGCAGTTGGCAAGCTTGCTTGACGAATTCGGCCGCGATCCCAGCGGTCTTCTCGCTTTTGGGACAGGCGGCGACGGGAGCCAACGGAGGCACGCCAGTGCGTTGCGGATCGGTGTCCTTCACGTTGCCGCCGAGCCCTTCGCCTCGGAACACCACGACGAACCGATGTTCCTTCACCGGCCGCACGAACACTTCGATTCCAGGAATGCTGACCTTGGCCAACACGTCGGCCAACGGCGCGCTTTCCTCACTCGGAATACGACCGGCTCGGCGATCCGAGATATTGCCGTTGGCGTCGAGCGTGCAGTAGTTGCCTCGTACCGCCACGTCTCCTTCCTGCAACTCAAAGCCAATACCCGTGGCCTCGAGCGCGCCGCGTCCAATCACGTACTTAATCGGATCGTAACCAAACAGCCCCAAGTGCCCGGGGCCGCTCCCAGGAGCGATACCTGGCGCGACCGGAATGCTGGCGCCTTGCACTCCCTTGGTCGCCAATCGGTCGAGGTTGGGCGTCTTGGCGGTCTCCAATTCCGTCTTTCCACCTGGGGTCATCGGGAGTCCCCCCAGGCCGTCGCCCACCAGCATCACGATCTTCGAGTCATTCTTTTGGTTCAGTTCACGAGTCAGGGCATGGAGATCCATCAAACGGTCCGTTGATAAAAGAAGGACGTGGGAAAGCGTGCCAAGTGCATCGGCGGAACAAAGCGCATCGGCGGAAACGTCGCCCGGGCGGTCAGGATCACGAAGCACTGCCAAGACCGCGCTGCTGGCAACGATCTCCCAGGAAGTACTTCGCTCAGGTCACTTTGACCAGGACCGTATCAAGCTACCGCCGATCCGAGCCGTCTCCAAGATACCCACATGGCCCGGACGAGCGTCTGGCGATGTTCTCCTTCCGCTTGCCCCGCACGATTGGCTCGCACCGCATTCATCCCATCGTCATAAGAGAGTGATCGACCACGGGGGCGGGGTGGAGTCCCCACTCAATCCAACGGTTGAAACCGCCGGGAACGCGGGGTGCGTGGGGTTGAGTCTGGTACCAACGTCGGGGCCCGCGCGGTATCGTGACCGACGTGGCGGAGAGCCCCCTGTCCCCATTCGATAACGGCTCGGGGTGGGACGAATCCGGCGGTCCAAGATCGATCGCCTCCCCCAAGTCATTTTCGAGAGTATCGCACATCTCGGCTGGCCCCATGGAGCGAGGCTGGCCCCTGAGGAGCACTGTCTCATGAGTTCGATCAAGTTGGACTTGGATGGCTGTTTTCTTCCGACGTATGGCATCACGCGGGACGCGTTGGCCGCGTTGGGTCCACGGCTCGATGAGATTCGCTCCGAAGTGTTGAACGTTGACTTGCCACTCTTTCATTCCGGTGAGGAAGTCCCGACCGTCAAGCAGCCTCTCGACGCTGGCTTCACCGATTTGCCGGACCGGTTGTTGGCCGAGTACCGAGCCAAGGGTGACGCGAGCGAGCTCGGCCAGATCCTCGCCACGGCCAAGCGTTTAGCGGCCGAGGTGGACCGCGTCGTCGTGCTCGGCATCGGCGGCTCGTACATGGGGGCTCGGGCGTTGCTCGAGTCGTGTCGGCCGCCTTACTTCAATGAACTAAGTCGCCCGGCTCGCGGTGGCATGCCTCAGGTTTACTTCGAGGGCAACAACGTCGACAACGACGCGACCGCCGGTTTGCTCAAGCTGCTCTCCGAACCAGGCGCGGATGGCTCCGTTCCACCTTGGGGAATCGTCGTGATCAGCAAGAGCGGTGGCACCCTGGAGACCGCCGTGTCGCTGCGGATCTTCCTGCGAGCCCTGCGGGAATCGCTCGGGAGCGACTCGATCGCCAATCGACTCGTGCCGATCACGGGCAAGTCGGGCAAGCTCTTCGATCTTTCCACCGCGCTCGGATGCGACACGAAGTTTGAAGTGCCTGATGGAGTGGGCGGGCGGTTTTCAATCCTCTCGGCGGTCGGCTTGCTGCCAGCCGCCTTGATGGGACTCGATATCGTACGACTGCTCGAAGGCGCGGCGGCGATGAACGAGCAATTCAAGCATGCCGCTGTCGCCGACAACCCAGTGCTCAATTATGTCGGCGCCTGTCACTTGCTCGAGCAATGGCGGGGGATCGAGACGCGCGTCATGAGCGTTTGGAGCAAGGGTCTGGAAGCTGCCGGACTTTGGTACGACCAGTTGCTCGCGGAGAGCCTCGGAAAGGATGAACGAGGCGCCTTGCCGTTGACCGTGGTCAACACCCGTGACCTCCATTCGCGAGCCCAACAACATCAGGAGGGTCGACGCGATAAGGTCTTCGTGAATGTCATCGTCGATCAGACCTCCCAAGCCGATTTGTCGGTCGGCACGATCGGAGCCAACCAGGATGGCCTGGATGAACTCGCCGACAAGACGCTGTCCCAAGTGATGGCCGCGGCGATCGCTGGCACCAATCAGGCATACCGGGAAGATCAACGTCCCACGATGGATTTTCGCTTGCCGGAACTCAATGAGTTCACCATGGGGCAATTCTTCCAAATGTTGATGCTCGCGACCGTGGTCGAGGGTCGGTTACTCGACATCAATCCCTATGGGCAGCCAGGTGTGGAAAGCTACAAGAAGAACATGAACCGACACCTGCGTGGCGGCTGATTGCTCGAGGCACGGCGACGGAACTTGGCGAGTCGCTGGGAAACCGCCGGGAAACACGAAAGGGAATCCGATGAGCGTTTCGGTGCGTTGGCTGGGTCATGCGTGTTGGGAAGTCAGGCACGGTGAACAGTCGATTCTGATCGATCCCTTTCTCAATGAATCACCCACGGCTCCGTGCAAGGCCGAGGACCTTTCGCCCGATTTGATCCTGATCACGCATGGTCACTTCGATCACATCGCCGATGCCGCCTCGATCGCGATTCGCACCGGCTCGCCGGTGTTGGCCTGTTACGAGATCGCGACGTGGCTGGCCCAACAACACCAAGTTCCCAACACGATCGGCATGAACCTGGGTGGCGGCATCGACCTGAAGTGGGTCCGCGTCAAGTTCGTCCAAGCTTGGCACAGTTCTCAGTTGCCCGACGGATCGTACGGAGGCAATCCGGGCGGCTTCATCATCGAACTGGCCGACAAACGAATCTACCTCGCGGGCGACACAGCCTTGTTCTCGGACATGCGGCTCTTCGCGGAGCCCAAGCTTGACTTGGCGATCCTGCCGATTGGTGACTTGTTCACGATGGGCCCCGAGGACTCGTTGCAGGCCATTCAGTGGCTAACGCCAGCGTTGGTCGCCCCGAGTCACTACGGCACGTGGCCCCCCATCGAACAAGACACCGACGCTTGGGAAAAGAAGGTACGAGCGGTGACCGATGCGAAGCCGATCGTCGTAGCGCCCGGCGATTCGTTTGAACTCTAGCCGTCGGTGCCTTCGTACCAAGTAGCGAGGCACGACATTCGATTCTCAATGTTCGCGTCTCGTCATGCCTTGAACTGTATTTCGTCGGCCCCCGCACACGGACATCGATCATGGTTTTCCGCTCATTGGTTCCTTCGGTTTTGTCGTGCTGGAGCCTCTGCACCGTTTTGATCTTGGCTGGACAAGGTCCGAATCGGGCGTTGGCCGACGAGCTACGATGGAAGTTCGCGACCGGGGATCGCTATGCCGTGACCTACGAACAACAGGTCGAGCAAACGACCAAGGTCCTGCTCAAGCCGGTCACCATCGAAACTCATTCCAAGATCGAAATGGAATGGGAGGTGCTCGGTGTCGACAGCGATGGTAACGCCACGATCCGTCAACGGTTCAGCGGGCTCGAGTTGACGATCCGCTCCTCGCGCGGCGACTTCCTCGAGTTCGACAGTTCGGTCGACGACGCCGAAACGGGCAAGGGGTCCGAGGTTGGCAAGGTGTTGATGCCGCTGATGGAAGCCCCTTACGAAATCACCATGTCGCCGCGCGGCGAGATTCTCAAGGTCGAGGTCCCGGAAACCTCACTTGAGGAGATTCGGCAGTCGGCCAGCTCCATGCGGCTGCGACGATTGTTCTCGGAAGAGTCGCTCGTCGAGACGCTCTCGTTCGTCGCGGTGACGTTGCCCGAGGGAGAAGTCTCGCCGGGCGAATCGTGGGAATCGGAGCGAGCGGCGGGAACGCCGGAGTTGCCACTCACCGTATCGCATCGCTTCACCTACGAACGAGGCCCAGTCGACTCGATCGAGCCGATCGAACTGGAAGAGGAGGGGACTCCCGAAGCACGACTCGTCGATTCGCCCGACGATGCCGCCGCGGCACGAGTCGGGATTGAAACGACGGTCGCGATGGGCGATCCCGACGCGGAACGGGAGGACGGCTCGCGCTTGGCCAAACTCACCCAGCAAACCTCCCGTGGTTCCCTCTGGTTCGACTTGGAGGCGGGTCATCCACGCCGCGCCGTGCAGATCCAGGAACTCGTCACGGAAACGCCACTCCGGGAAATGACGATCGAGGTGCGAGGCAAGACGTCGACGGTCACGACGGTCGTCAAGCAATAAGCCCCGTGACGACCTAGAACTCGAGCAGTTGCTGATATTGGTCGATCACCAGTCGCTTGTAGATCAGGATGATCGCGGCGGCGACCACGAGCATCACGAACCCCATCACCATGAAGCCACCGATCACGGTGATCATACGGAAGAGATTGGCGGCCCGATCTCGGTAGTCATTGCTGAGCCGCTCGAGAGTTTCCGTGACGGTGCCGCTCATCTCGCCCGCCTCCACCGCATCGACCAGGTCGTCTGGAAACGCGGCGGTCTCGGCGAGCGATTCTTGAAAGCTCCTACCATCCTGAATCGATTTCGCGATGCGTGGCTCCAGGCTTTGATAGTAGGCGTTTTGCGAACTTACCAAGCCAAGGTGCATGCTCTCCTTGGCCGGCATGCCCGAGTCGATCGCCATGCCGAACGACCAAGCCATTCGCGAAAGGCTCATCAGCCGCAGCGTTTGTCCCAGCAGGGGGACCTTCAGCGCGACGAGCGTCGGCCCTGGACCAAACCAACCACGGATCAGCCCGGTGATCACCAAGGCAACGGAACCAAATAGGGATCCCACGACGAACAGGTAGAGAAACAGGTTGCCAACCGTGCCGAAGCCAAGACCGAACAAATCGATCGGCTCGGAATTCGTCATGCTGGCGACGAAACCAAGTGCGATGATCAACAGCGCGATGACACTGACCGCGGCGAACAACTCGAGGGCCGGCATGAAGATCATCGAGAGAAAACTCGAGCGAAGCTTCAGCATGTGATCGTAATGCTCGCTCAGTCGCCGGTAGACCGCTCCTTGTCGTCCCGACGCCTCGCCAATCTTCACCATCGAGACAAACAGCTCGGGAAAGTAGTCTCCCGTCAACTCCAACGACTCCCCCACCGTCCGCCCCTTGTCGACGGCATCGGCGACCGGCTGAACACGGGCTCGATGAGCCGTCGAACCGCGCTGGGCCTCCTTCCGCCAGAGCGTGCGATCATCCAGTCCGGCTTCCACTCCGGTTCTCATCCGATGCGAGATCTTCGCCAACTGACTGAGACCCAGTTTCGCCATGATGTTCGTCTCTTCCCAACGTATGGAGTAAGCGTGTTCGGGGCGCCGGACGAGTCGCCGACTAGGGAAGCTTTAATTCTGGAATCGTGAAGCTCACGGGCACGCGGAGAATGGCGGAAGGAACTTCGTAGATGAGCTTCAAGTCTTCGGTGGATTCCGGCAGCGGAAAAAGATAAAGCACCCCGACCTCGTTCTCGGTACGAAGCGTCGTCTCATACGTGAAATAGTTGAGCTTCTTTCCATCGGCGTCCACCAGTCGCACTGGACTCTTAAAGATCCAGCCACGGTGGGACTCGAGGCTGCCAGCCGACTCATCGAAGCGAATACGGACCTCGACACCAAACAGCTCATCACGAGGCGACGCCTGCGCGATCGCGACGACCGTCGAACCCGTCCGCGATTCCTGCTGGCCTCGAGTCGTCAATTCGTCGAACTCGAATGGCATGCGCGTCGAGGGAATGGTGAACGTGAGGCTGCCAATCCAGTCGGTCAACTTGTCGACTCGTTGCGTCGGCGGACGGATGACATACGTCAAATCGATCGAGCCGGGATTGCCATTGATCAGACTCTCGAGCCGTGGACTACGCGCGGCCGAGGCCAGCACTTCATCGCCGGCGGTCACGCTGAGCGATTCCAAATCCTGACTCACGCTAATCGGCTGCAACCGAGGCTCCCAACGCACACGCAACGTCACACTGATACCCGAGAGCGCCGGATTCACGAAGTCGCGGGCGACTTCCATCCGCACCACATCGAAGCGGAATGGACCGCTATGGCTGCTCGGCATCAACTCGGCTTGCTCCCTGGGAGTCCAGCGCAACATCTCGCCTTGACGGTACGGGTCGAGCCTCGTGTCGGTAAAGGCTCGCTCGAGTTCTCCAATCGCTTCCCAGAAGGTCACGTCGTCGAGCTCGAGTCGCACCGCTGCGGCCGTGCTACCCGAGGGCTGGCTGACATTGCCCGTTTGCTTTTCGATGGCTTGCAGTGCTTCGTCGAGCGTAAACGCCCCAGTCAACGTGACCCGAGAAGGCCTGCTCTGGGACTCGGCCGCCATTTTCTCGAGCCGCTGGCGAATGCGATTGAGCCGGTCGAATTGCTCACTGCTCAGCGAACTATTGGCGGGCTCGAGATACGGCAAGACCGCGGGTCCCAGCTCGAGTAGTTCCTGTTCGGCCGAGACACGGTTGACGACCTGGTCGTCGTCCAGTTGCCGGCGCAACTCAGCCACCTTGGCGGCTAGAACCTCGTCGCGCTCCTCCGCTTGCGGTGTCCCAGCGACGGTGTTCGCATCGGCCACGGTTTGGGCGAGCGACTCCGCGGGTATGAGTGCGAAACAGAGACCCAATGTGATGCCGATCGCCCTGGGAGTCCGCCCCGTCCGTCGACAGCGATCGCTCGATTGGCCGTTCATATCGATCCTCCCTAAACCTGCTGGGCCAATGATCTTTGTGATCGATGCCGGTGTCAATCAACCGTGCAAGCAAGGGTGGTTGCACCGACAGCCGACCCAACCCGCTCAGGTTGTGGCGTTTTGGCCACACCCCGGTGCGTCTCGGTGGCGATACGCGGCACATTGTGGCGTCGACGCCACCACGAGCGAATCCAAGGGGCTCACGCGAGGTGATTCAGCATTGCCCCCGATTTTTTCTTGGCCGCCCCGAGCGAATCGAAGTACGGTTCCGATTACCTTCAGCGCGGGGCCAACGCCAATTCGCTTCGCTGGGGCGTTCTGGTCCATGATCCGAACGACCCGCGATCTGGTGCAAGTGTTTGGTTTCACGCGGTAGGTTCTCGAACGCTTCCTGATTCCTTGATTGAGCAACGAGGCAGGTCGCGTGAGTCCCCATCTTCCCGAGGGCTCACGCGACCGGGACTAGCGAGAAGCCATGCAGCGAGCATCTCATTCCGGCCGGTCGAACGTCGTGCGATCGCACCTGATCTGGACATTGATTCTGTCGCTGAGTGTCGCTCCGACACTTCAACAACAGGCCGCGGCGGAGGAGCTCATCTGTGTGTCGGTCGGTACCAAGCGATACATCGGTGATCCGCTCTTCATGAGCCAGAGTCAGATCTTGCTCTTGCTGCGTGATGGTCGGCTGAGGGAACTGCCCGGTACGAGCGAGGCTCAAGTTCAACGGGTCGGCGATCGTTTTGAACCGTACACGCACCAACAAGTCCGTTCGCGACTGTCACGAGAATTCGGATCCAATTTCGAGATCTCCGTCACTCGACACTATGTGGTCGTGCATCCCGTCGGAGAAGGGCACCGCTGGACGGTGCAATTCGAGGAACTGTACGCCAACTTCGTCCATTACTTCGCGGTGCGAGGATGGGAACCAGCGGAGCCGAAAGTGCCTCTGGTGGCCATCGTGCTCCACGATCGACGCGAGTTTCTCGACTATGCCGAATCGCGCAAGGACTCGATCGACCCCAGCGTGATCGGCTACTACTCGTCTCATTCCAATCGCATCGCGCTCTACGACGCGGGAAGCCAGGCGACCGCCGAGAACCTCTCGACGATCTATCACGAAGCGGCTCATCAAACCGCCTTCAACATCGGCGTTCACCATCGCTTCACGCCTCCACCACGTTGGGCGGCGGAAGGCCTGGGAACATTATTCGAAACCCCGGCGGTGTGGAGCGCGAACACCTATGCGACTCGTGATGGCCGCATCAACCAACGCATGTTGCGCGAGTTTCAAAGGCAAGTTGGCAACCAGGCCGATCGGATCGACCTCGCGCGATTGATCGAAAGCGATGACTGGTTCTCGACCGATCCGTCGGGAGCCTACGCGCGAGCCTGGGCCGTCTCGTATTACCTATCCGAAACGCGGCCCTACCAGTACGTCGAGTATCTCAAACGAACGGCCGCCAAACAGCCTTTCCAAAGAGTCTCGTCCGAAGAGCGATGGGCCGATTGGAACGCGGTCTTCTCGGACGACCTTCGCTCACTCGAGATGCATATCCTTCAGCACCTCGGTCAATTCCAAGCGAACTAGCTTCCGGTGGCGAGAGCCGCCTCGACCTGGACCGCTCCCGGATCGCCCGCCACTTCCCGCGACACTGATTCTCGGCGGCGAAACCAAGCCTCGACCGGCAACAAGAGCCAGGCGACGAGGATCCAGTTGAAGTGGAATCCGTAGTCCACGAACGTGCCTAGGACGCCGGTGTAGAAGCCCAGAATGCCGACTCCCAAAATCAATCGTGGCCACTTGCCGAACCACGTCAAGAACGAAAGCGACTCGATCACCATCGCTCCCGTTTGAAGAATGGCGGCGAACGTGCGATGGGCGAGAACGAAATAGCCGAACGGACTATGCGACCAACCCCAGAGATACACCCACAGTTGCAGCGACAGACCATTGCCCCAATCGAGCCCACTCTCCGCGATCTTGGTGAGCCCCGCCCAAGTGTGAAACACACCGAGCGCGAAGACGCTCAGCAAGAAGACCCAGCGGGGATACAAACAGGTTTCGCGCAAGCGACCTGCCTGGCGAGCCGCTTGCCATTCTCGATGCACGAATTGCATCCACGCGGCATGAATCCATAGCAGCCAGGTCGTCGCGTGGAAGATATGAGCGCCGTTGGCGACATTCTCCATTCGCAGCGCCCAGACCATCGTGAAGCTCAGCGCCGTGAGCCAACAAGACCACGGCAGCAATCGGCCGGCGAACCAAAGTAGCGCCGAAGCAACAAGCACGACTCGACAAACGTGAGTCGTCCACGGACTGCGAACCACCGCCTCCGGCAACCACCCGAACATCGTCGCCATCGTCTCGGCGCGAGGCCCCTCGTGGAACACGGGAGGCAACAAGGCGAGCGCGACGGCGAAACTGAGCAAGATCCAGGTCGTCAGGATGCCGTACGTCGGACGACTCCGCTCAAACCAGCGATTGAAACGCTCCGCGAGATTCATGAGCCCGCTCCCGGCGCCGTGACTCGGACCGTGAACGACCGCTCGTCAATCCTTCCCACATGCACGCCATCGACGTCACCGATCACGCTGACTTCGACATCGACATAAGGCAGCCCGCGCCACGCATCGTCTGGCAGCTGCTGGAGATGTTCGCGGATGAGCTGCTCGGTGGGAACCTCGCCAAACCGATCGAGCGTCTCCGGAGGTCGCACGCCAACTCCCAACCCGACCGGATTGCCGTCGTAGACCCGTTGCAATTGAAACCGCGCCAGATCCAACGAATCGCCGTCCGGGCCTTTCACGACGTACTCGCAATAGCAGGTCGGTTGCTGACAAAACATCGGAGCGATCGAGAAGGGATAGCGCTCTCCCATCACGATCGGACCGAGCAAACCGACGACAATGAAGCCAACCACGAACAACCGCTCGCCAGTCCGAGGATTGGCTGGAGTCGCGGGAGCGGCTGGCGCGGTTGACGAGTGATCCAAGGTGGGCATCGGCTGCACCCTTGTACTTTTGCCGGGCGACGGCGAGTCGCCCACGCTTCAGGAAGTGGGAGCTGTCAGTTTCCAGCCCTTGGGAAGCGTCGTGTCCTTCATCACCACCGGAATGCCATCTCGAACGACGATCGATCCGTCGTCGGATTCATAGTCCGCCGCGCCATCGGGATTGACGAGCGTCGAACCCGCTCCGACTCGGCAGTTCTTATCGACGATGACACCATCCACGACGGAACCGTCGCCGATTCCCAACGCGACATAATTCGCGTCGCCGACCGCCGCCGAACTCGTTTCGAAATAGTCGGCTCCCATCACGATCGAGTTCCGAATGGTGACGTTCTCGCCCACGACGCATCGCAGCCCGATCACGCTGTTCTCGATCACCGACCCCTTACCGATGCGACAACCATCGGCCAACAGCGTGTTGCGAATCGTCGCTCCCTCGACTCGAGTCGGCGGGAGGAATCGAGCGCGGGTGTACACCGGCGCTTCGTGGCTCGAGAAGCTGAACGGAGGCTCGTCGCCGGCGAGGCTGAGATTGGCTTCGTAGAACGAGCGAATCGTACCGATGTCCTCCCAGTAACCGTCGAACAAGTGCACTTGGACTCGGCGCGAGCGAATCGCCGCCGGGAAGACTTCCTTGCCAAAGTCGGCGTACTGAGTCTTCTCGAGCACGTCGAACAAGGTATCGCGATTGAACAAATAGATGCCCATGCTCGCGAGACAATCGCGCCCCTTGCTGTCGACTCCGCGCGCGTCGATCCAGGCCGGATCCATGCGGACCAAGTCGATCTCTTCATCGGTCTTCGGCTTCTCTAGGAACCCCACGACTCGCCCCGTATCGTCGACTCGCATCACACCCAGGGAGCGAGCGTCGTTCCGAGTCACCGGGATCGCGGCGATCGACACGTCCGCCTTGGCCCGCTCGTGATCGGCGATCATCTTGCGGAAGTCCATACGATAGAGCTGATCGCCCGAAAGAATCGCGACGTACTGCGGCTGGTCCGGGAGGCTCGCGATGTACCGCAGATTCTTGCGGACCGCGTC
>JAGQPS010000859.1 GCA_020426595.1 Planctomycetales bacterium | reverse complement strand
CTCGATCACCTCTTCACGCGACCGCTCGGTGTTCGGATCGATCGAAGCGATGATCTCGGTGACATTGACCCCCTCGGCGTGCTCATCGAGCTCGGCCCGGCCGGTCTTGCGGACAAAGGCCACGATGTCGTCGATTTGCTTGAGCCGCTGTTCGACCCTGGCGGACACTTCGTTGGACTTCGCCAAAGACGTGCCGGGAGGCAGCAAGACGTTGATCTGCACGGCCCCTTCGTTGAATGGCGGCAAGAAATCGCTTTCGAGGCGGAAAATGCCCCAACCTGCAATGGCGACCGCGACCGTTGCCACCAGCAGCAGCGGCCAGGCCAGCCGCAAGCTGAATCGCATGACTCGATCCGCCACGGCCTTGAGCCAACGCAACAAGAAGCCGTCTCGTTCCTCGTGTGCCAGGCGTGGTCTCGACAGCAGCCAGCAGCTAAGGACCGGTGTCACGGTCAGCGACACCAGTAGAGACGAAACAATCGATACGATGTAGGCCACGCCTA
>JAGQPS010000858.1 GCA_020426595.1 Planctomycetales bacterium | reverse complement strand
AGGAACGCGGAAGGGTGAACAGCTTACGTAGTCCAGCCCCACACTGTGACAGAATTGGACCGAAGCCGGATCGCCACCATGCTCACCACAGATTCCGAGCTTCAGACCTGCTTTGACGCCACGTCCCTTCTTAACGGCAATGTCTACCAATTGACCAACGCCCGAGGTGTCCAGCGATTGGAAAGGATCGATCAGCAGGATATCCTGCTGCAGATAATCCGGTAGAAACGAATTAATATCGTCGCGGCTGAAGCCAAAGGTCATCTGCGTCAGGTCGTTGGTACCGAAGCTGAAGAAGTCGGCTTGTCGAGCAATTTCGTCGGCGGTGAGGGCAGCCCGCGGAACCTCGATCATGGTCCCAATCAAGATATCCAGCGTGCCGCTGAAGCTCTTGGCCTTCTTGACCGCGGCGATGGTCTCCTCGGTCTTGCCACGCAGGAGTTTTAACTCCGCTTCGGTGCCCACCAGGGGAATCATAATTTCGGGCATGGCATTGATGCCCTG
>JAGQPS010000857.1 GCA_020426595.1 Planctomycetales bacterium | reverse complement strand
CCCGATATTCTCGGTGGTCTCGTTGATCTGTTGGGCCACCTTGGCCATCTCGTCGATGCCGTCGTCGGTGAACTCCAACTCGACCCCCTCGGTGCCCAGCAAAGCTTGATACTGGCGCGTAAGGGCGTTCTCGGGCTCGGTGAGAATACGACGAAAGTCGTCTCCTGACAGGCTCTCGAGCTCGACCCGAATAGGAAACCGGCCCTGCAGTTCGGGGATCAGGTCGGACGGCTTGCTGATATGGAAGGCTCCGGCGGCCACGAACAGGATGTGATCGGTCTTGACCGGACCGTGCTTGGAAGCCACCGTCGAGCCCTCGATGATGGGCAGAATGTCGCGCTGCACGCCCTCGCGCGAGACGTCGGGGCCGGAGCCCCCCTCTTTGCCTCGACCGGCGATCTTGTCCACCTCGTCGAGAAAGACGATACCGCGCCGTTCCACCCGGCGAATGGCTTCACGCTTGACTTCGTCGGCGTCAATCAGCTTGCGGGCCTCTTCTACGGCCA
>JAGQPS010000856.1 GCA_020426595.1 Planctomycetales bacterium | reverse complement strand
CGTCGTGCTCCCATTCGGTGCGATGCGACCGTGTCCCGAAGCGGCCATAGATCGTGCGGTCGGCGTTCAGCATGAACATCGCGAAGGACTGGTCCGAATCGTACTGAAACAGCGACAGATCGAGTCCGTTGGTCGACACGATCCGCAAGCAGACATACTTCTGCAACAGCGGCTTGACGCGCGGATCCTGATCGATCAGTTCGTCGTCGAGCTTCACGCATTCCTCGCACGGAATGCAGCGCAGCACCACCAGCAGCGGCTTGCCGGTCTTTTTCGCTTCGGCCAGCCCGCGCTCGAAATCGTTGTAGATCCAGAACCCTTCGGCCTCGACCTTCTTCCGATCCGCGAGAACCTTCTGCTCACGCGATTGAGCGAACGCGAACGAAGAAGGAATCAACGACCACACCACCGCAAGCAGCAACAGGCGCGCCATTTTTGATTTCCCCACGGCCGAATCAGGACACGAGACACTCTCCAACTCACGCTCACGCCAATTCTGTAGACTC
>JAGQPS010000855.1 GCA_020426595.1 Planctomycetales bacterium | reverse complement strand
GCCATACGCAATGCGACTCGCGAGACACGGAGTCGCTGGTTTGTCATGTACGGTCAAACCCCACGCGGCCGCCAAGCGACGAATGTCGGCCTTGGTGAGCCCGGCTTCGGCGAGCGGAGCCACGACCGACGCTTCACGAGCCGCCTCGAGACCCGGACGATAGTCGCCCAAATCCTCGACGTTGACTCCATTGATCACGCGCCAGGCGGAAGGCTCGGGCAGCGACAGCCGGAACCGCTCGAGGGTTTGATAGAGATGCGACTTGCAGTAGTAACAACGTCGCTCATCGTTGCGCAAGTAGTCGGGATCGAGCCATTCCTGGGCGTCGACCGTCGTCAACTCGAGCTCGATCTGGGCGGCGATCTCGCGAGCCTCGCGCACCTCGGACTCGGGCACCGCCGGCCCCACGGCCATCACCAAGCGGCAATGGTCGGCACCGAGACATGCACGGGCGGCTCGAGCCACCACGGCGCTGTCGACACCTCCCGAGAACGCCACGACGACCT
>JAGQPS010000854.1 GCA_020426595.1 Planctomycetales bacterium | reverse complement strand
ACAAGAGAACGCCCAGATCCTCTATCTCCTCGGAGACCTTGACGGCGCGTGGTCTGAAGTTGAGAACCTATGTCGTCTTTTCGCTGATCGGGATGCGATCAACAAGCCAGTTTGGTGGATTCAAGAGTTGCGACTCGCAAATCTCGAACCACGATGTGGGCGGCACAATACCGCATAACCAACGGTTCAACCGGAGCCACGGGCGCCGCCGGTTCCGAACCAACGCTTAATCCCGTGGCCCGGTTAACCGCAACGTTCGCCGACAAAGATCGAGGGACACAATCTGACACCCAACGAATTGCTTGAGCTGCACGACGATCCCGTCAACTGGGAGTACCCGCCTGGCTTTGACTATGACGCAGAGCAGAAACGCTTCCTGGAGTACGCTAATGCGTTCGGCACCACCCTCCACCTGAACCCCAAGGCTGAGACCGGAATCTGCATTCAAGACGCAAGCTTTCACAGCCAGCTAATGTTTGCTGTCGATGGCGGACGTACCCATGCAAT
>JAGQPS010000853.1 GCA_020426595.1 Planctomycetales bacterium | reverse complement strand
CCCGATCAAGGTGAACGTACGAATTGTGTCGGCAACGAACCGCGATCTGGAAGAAGCCATCGAGGCCGGCACGTTTCGCCGCGACTTGTACCACCGCTTGAAGGTGGTCACCATCGTGCTGCCGAACCTGAAGGACCGCAGCCAGGACATTCCCTTGCTGTTGGATCACTTCATCAAGCAGTTCGCCAAGCAGCACGACAAGACGATCAAAAGCATGTCGACGGCGGCCCGACGGAGGTTGATCGCCTTCGATTGGCCCGGCAACGTGCGGCAACTGCGGAACGTGGTCGAGAGTATGGTCGTGGTCGACTTCGACGGCGTTCTAGACGTTGACGACTTGCCGGATGAACTCTCCGACTCGGCAGACACTTCTGGCTCCGCGCCGGCCGGCTCGTTGAGCAGCCTGGTGGGCAAGTCGCTGTCGGATGTTGAGGGGCTGTTCATTGCCGAAACGTTGCAAGCCACCGGGGGCAACCGCGAAGAGGCCGCCGCCATGTTGGGGATTGGC
>JAGQPS010000852.1 GCA_020426595.1 Planctomycetales bacterium | reverse complement strand
CCTCAGTCGTACACCGAATTGCCAGAACGCACTTGGACCGATCGAGGTGACTTCGAAGGTCTCGAGGGGACCGAGGTCGAACTGGTCGCCAAGGCCAATGTGCCGATCGACAAACTGGTGCTCGAGTTGCTCGCGACCGGTTCGCGGTCCTCCACGGGAGAAGAGAAGGACCGCCCCGCCGCCAAACGCATTCCGTTCACGGTCGATGGGAACCAAGGCACGGTCAAGTTTCGCCTGGAACTCGGCGAGGACCGAATCACGCCGAAGTACGACGCCTACCGCGTGCAACTGCTCACGTCCAGCGGCGAAATCGACACCGATCCCGTTCACTATCGCATCGCCGTGTTTCCCGACCTCGCGCCGAGCATTCGTTGGGTGGCGCCCGAGGGACGAGAACTCCGCTTGGGCATGGAACAGCGATTGGAATTGGAAACCGAGGCGTTCGATGCCGATTTCCATATCTCCAAGGTTCAGCTAATTGGTGAAGTGCGAGGCAATCGGATCCTGAC
>JAGQPS010000851.1 GCA_020426595.1 Planctomycetales bacterium | reverse complement strand
CGCCGACCGGCTGGCGGAGGCCGCCGCCGAATGGCTGCACCTGCAGGTGCGCCGCGAATGGTGGGGCTATGCGCCCGACGAGTCCTGCAGCAACGACGAGCTCATCGCCGAGCGCTACCGCGGCATCCGTCCGGCGCCGGGATATCCCGCCTGTCCGGACCACACCGACAAGGGCATGCTGTGGCGCATGCTCGACGTCGAGCGGGCCACGGGCATGACGCTGACCGAGAGCTACGCGATGTACCCCACGGCGGCGGTCTCGGGCTGGTACTTCGCACACCCGCAAGCGCACTACTTCACGATCGGCACCATCGGCGAGGACCAGCTGGCCGATTACGCCGTGCGCAAGGGGCTCACGGTCGAGGAAGCCCGCCGCTGGCTCGCGCCGATCCTGCCGCTCACTGCGCGCACCGACGCTGCCTGAGCGCGCCACCGCGGCGGCCGGGCCCACCGCCGCCCGGCCTGCTGCTCAGCCCGCGGCTGCGGGCGACGTACCCGGCGTCCGCCAGA
>JAGQPS010000850.1 GCA_020426595.1 Planctomycetales bacterium | reverse complement strand
GTCCCTGGTCCTCGGCCCCCGTATTGCAACAGCCGTCCCGATAAAATCCCGTCAGAGGGTCCGTGCTACAGGATTCCAATTCCGTTCCTAAGACATTCTTGGCCATCAATTACTCGGTTGGGCTGGCGGTGGTCGAACAAGTTTAATGCACGCTTTAGGCGAGTAGGGGACGCACCACCTCGCCGTGCACGTCGGTCAAGCGAAAGCGTCTCCCTTGATACTTGAAGGTCAGTCGTTGGTGGTCGATGCCCAACAAGTGCAAGATCGTAGCATTCAAGTCGTGGACGTGAACCGGGTGCTCGACAATATTGTAGCTGTATTCATCGGTTGCACCGAAGCACATCCCTGGCTGCACGCCGCCGCCGGCCAACCACATGGTAAAACAACTTGGGTGATGATCGCGGCCGTAATTGTTGGCTGTCAAGCTACCCTGGCAATACGCGGTCCGTCCGAATTCGCCACCCCAGACCACCAAGGTATCCTCCAGCAGGCCGCGCTGCCGCAGATCGG
>JAGQPS010000084.1:13645-17018 GCA_020426595.1 Planctomycetales bacterium | reverse complement strand
CGACGTCGTTCGCGAGCGATCCCGACAAAGTCGTACGAAACCTCGCCCGCGCCGTAGTAGCTCATTGGGTGCGTCGCGTAGGAATGGATCGCGGCCAGCGGTCGGTCGCCGTCCCAGAAACTCAGCGTGCGCAGCCACGGATCGATCAAGCCGCGATCGGCCTCGGCCAATTGGGGATCGCTCCCGCTGCGACTTCCGCGGCGAAAGCTGATGCTCCCGTCCGGCTCGACGACGCGGCGGTTCGACGCGATGTCCACGACTTCGGCTTGTCCGATACCAACGTGCGTGAACGTTTGAGGCGACTGACAGGCGTCACGCACCGCTTGATCGAGGCGCGTGAGCACATCGGCGAAGAACTCGGCCTGATAAAGTTCATCAGCCAAGCCTTGAGCCGCGAGCAACTCGCCGGCGGTCGTATCGACGACGGGGGCATCATGTTGGTGCAGAGCCGACAGCAGCACGGCTTCGGGCACGGTGCCCGCGGCGGTCGCGACCGTGGCTCGCATCTGGTCATAAGCCCCGTTGCGGATCTCGCACCAGTCCACCGCGCAGAAGACGATCGGCTGTTCGGCGCCCCACACCACGAGCCCATGCAACTGCAAGGGATCGACGATCCGCTGGCTCTTGGTGGGCAGCACGCCCATGCACCGATGGTCGAGCGGGATGGTGACGTCGAGTGAAAACGGCGCGATCGCGAACGGGTTCGAGGGAGGAGCGGCTAGCGCGCCGGTCGCGCCGCTCATGCCGAACACGAACAGCGCGGTTACCAAGAGGCGCGGGGCGAGCATCGGGCGGGAACGAGTGGCCGAGCGGGCGGCGCGACTCGTCGTTGACAGGCGGGCCATCGAGTCGGTCTCTACAGCGGAACAAACGATGCGAATTTCTCTCCTTCTAGAATAACAGAAAGAGGCATCGGATTCGTCCGCTTATCGGTCCGAGGAGGGGGCCAAGTCCCTGGGAATCGCGATCGTCAACGGCTAGGCGAAGTGGCCATCGGGCAGCATATCGCCTTGCCAGGGAATCGGACGCGGCTCGCACAGCACTTCAATGTCCTCTCGTTGCGAGAGCTCTGGCCAATAGCAGGCGGCCAGCTCGAGGATTTCAAGGTGGAGCGTGTTAGGGATCCACACGAGTCCGGTTTGGGCTGGCTCCACGAGTCCGAGAGTCGAGAAGGCGGCCGTGAGCATCTCGCGGTCCGTGGCGTAATCGAGCGGCGACATCGCGGCGGTCGGATGGCTGCCGGTGAGACAGTTGATCCGCGTCATGCGCACATCCATCTGTTCAATGGCTCGCGTCAAGCAGAATTCCGCGATGCCAATTCCGGTCGCGTTCCCGTGGGTGCCGGGCGAGAGACCTCGCACGCAGATCCGCTTGATCTTGGGGAACTCCTTCTCGCCTGGATCGTGGTCGGTGGTCTTACGTCCGATGACATTCGAGTCCATGCCGGCTCCGCTGAGGTCCTTGCCGATTTGGTCCATCACGAGCACGTCGGCGCGTTGGATGGGAAGTCGAGCCATCCAGCCGCGCGCGAGGTCGAGCAATTCTGGCTCACGCGTTTCAAACTTCTCGGGCGGCACCGCCTCGATCAACGCGGTTCGGTCGTGAGCGTTTTCGATGATCGCGAGTCCGGCGCAGATGCGACACTTTTCCAGAACCTCGCGTCCCACGCTGCGCACGATTTGATCGAACGAATAATCGACGATCGCGCGGTGATAGATCTTGGCTCCCTCGTGCTTGCCGAGTCCGATCAGGAGCATCTTCATCAGGCCGCTTTCGAGCGCGCCGGTGAAGCGAGTGTGAGGTTTGACTCGGCCACAAACCAAAACGTGGTCGGCGGTCGACGCGTGTTTGTCGAAGTGAACGTCGAAGCCTTCGGGAGCGCGGCTCACGACGACCGTCTCCATCGAGGCTCGGATCGGACAGCCGCAAGCTTCCTCGGTGATACCGAGCCGACGTAGCACTCCGAGCTGCCCCTCGGCCGTGCCGCCCCCGTGGCTCCCCATCGCCGGCACGATGAACGGTTCCGCTCCGAGCATGCGCAGATGGGCGACCACGGAACGCAGGATGACATCGATGCCGGCGATCCCGCGGCTTCCAGCCGTGATCGCGACGGTGTCTCCCGGCTTGATTCGCTCGGCCAGGTCGGTCGAGGCCAGGGCATGGTGAGTCGCTGCTTCCACGTCCGCGATCTCGGGGCTTTGGAACCGTTGCCGAATGCGGAACAGCGATGGAAAGGTGGGAGCGGCGTGCATGCGCTGGACTCAAGGCTGGGAGGAGCGATCAACCTGGCTCGGTGAATCCGTCAATTGAATCGCCCGAGGCACGGCTCACAAGACTGGACCCGCGACAACATCGAGCGCGGCGGCCGAAAGCCTGGTCGACGGAGGCGATGAACCGAGGTCGACGCCTTGACTGGGCCGACCGGAGAGAGTGAGATGTCCAGCAGCGACCCAACCGCGAACGGCTCGCTCCAAGACTCGCCGCTTGCTTATCGTCGTGGTTTTGACGATCGAGTCAGGTTTTGGGCGAACCAAGAGAGTGTTTCATGCCTCCGTTTTCATCGTCTATCCAGGCGGGAAATGAGGGTTGAGACGTGGAGCTGGGCGAGGTTAGGGCCGTGCGAGGCTAGGATGGAGTCGGTGATATCGACCCTTTCCCATTCGTTTGAGTCCTCGGCTGTTCGTCGTGGTCGCCGCCAACATGTCCCGGTAGCTCAGTTGGATAGAGCAGCTGACTTCTAATCAGCAGGTCACAGGTTCGAATCCTGTCCGGGATGCTCATTCGCCGTGTGGAGTCGTGCGGAGTGTTAAGGTCGCGTTCCGCCGGCCGGCTAGCGAGTCCCGTGACGCGAGTCCCGTGACGTGATGACCGTCGCGTTGTTCCTGTCCCACGGGAGAGTCGGTTTGAGTTCCGATCAACGATTAGCCGCGGACGCGTTTCCTCGCTCGGCGAACTACGCCACCGACTGGGTGCTTTCCGGAGCGGGAGGTGGAGCCAATCCGTTGTGGCTCGCCGAATGGTTGTGCGAGGCTCTCGAGCTTCGTCCCGGCATGCGAGTGCTCGATCTGGGCTGTGGTCGGGCGCTCTCGTCGATCTTTCTCCATCGCGAGTTCGACGTCGAGGTTTGGGCGGCTGATCTCTGGTTCAGCGCCTCGGAGAACCTGAAGCGAATTCAGGCGGCGGGCGTGGAGGCGGGTGTGTTTCCCCTCCAGGCCAACGCTCGGGAGTTGCCCTTCGCCGAAGGGTTTTTCGACGCGGTCGTATCGATCGATTCGTTCATGTTCTACGGGACGGATGATCTCTATCTGAACGACCTCATTCGTTTCGTGAAGCCCGGTGGTCTGATCGGCATCGCGCAAGCCGGGCTCAAGCG
>JAGQPS010000084.1:0-13545 GCA_020426595.1 Planctomycetales bacterium | reverse complement strand
CGGCGCTGGCGGCCGACCAAGGCCAGCAACTCGGATACGTACGAGCCGTGGGGCGACGGCTCGACAACGCGATGACCTTCAACCCCAACTTCACGATTCCGGCGG
Organism: Planctomycetales bacterium; assembly: GCA_020426595.1. Classification (GTDB taxonomy): domain Bacteria; phylum Planctomycetota; class Planctomycetia; order Pirellulales; family Pirellulaceae; genus UBA11682. The sequence continues at coordinate 13,440 of JAGQPS010000084.1, read as the reverse complement.
AGTGAACCGCATTTCGCGCTCCCGCGGACCCCTTCAGCCTCCGCGCCGGAGAGCCTCCATCGCACGCTGTTCGAAATCCCTACCCAACTTCATCGCGGCATTGGGATCGTCCCCCAGGGGCAAATGAAACTCTTCAGCCACTGGTTTGAGCAACGCTGGGTCGCCGAATACGAATGCGGCGGTTTGGTCTTCGGGAACCAACGGTAGGAATCGTTCCTCGCGGCCGGCGTCCGCCAACGCACGATTGACCATCGCGACGACGCGCTCGACATCGTACCAGTCGCCGTTGTTCTGGAGTTGGCCCGTGTAGAGTCGGCCATCGTGGACGAAACTCAGCGTGTACTCACCGTCTTGAACTTGGTCCGGCGATGGAAACTCGAACTGCTCAAGCACGCCGCTTGGTTCGAACAGACCACGACTCGTCGCGGCGAATTGGCGAATGAGTTTGTCGTGTCGACAAGGAATCTCGCCGGTTTCGGCATCGAACATGATCACGGCTTCGGCCGCGACCAAGACATCGAGCAATTCAACGCGCCTGCCGGTCTCGCGGGTGTACTCCTCAAGAAACTCCTTCGCCCGCTCGGCCGAGGCCTCGTCGATCAGTCCCGCGTCCAACACCCGCTGGATGGTCTCGCCGTGGGGCGCGGCGAGTCGATTGCGCTCCATCGCCTCAAGCATCGACTCGCGTATGCGAGGCTCAAGCCGAGTGGAGTGCTTTTCCAGCACTTGGCGAGCTTCCTCGCCGCCGACAGACATCAATGCCCGGCAGTACGCTGGGAGTTCGTCGTCGGTCGCGCCGTCGGCATACCGATCCACGACCTGGACCACCTGTTCATTCTCGGTGGCGGCGTAGATGACCGTGCCAACGGACAACACTGTCGATCGCCGATCAGCGTCATTCATCAGTTCGACCCATCGCGCCAATCCGGCCTCTCCATCGAGGCGAATGAGCGCCTCGAGTGCCGGTGCGGAGAAAAGTCCGATTTCGTTTTCAAACGTATCTTCCAGCCAAGGGACATCCGCCCTGTCCGCTGTCTCGGCGATTGTCCTTAGAACCGCCAGACGGTTGCTGTCGTATCCCCTCGTCCGATGATCGTCGGAAGCCGCGAATTCGTCGGGCCAAGCCGCGATCTGTCGCTTCAGCTCGTCGCGGGCGCGTTGACGCAAGTCAGGAACATCCCCTGTCGCGAAAGCCCGCAGTAACTCCAAGGCCCCGTATGAATTCTCCCGCTTTAGGTCAATTCTCAACCGCAGTATTTCCTCCAATAGCTCCTCGGTGAGCGGGCCGTTGGCAAGCGCGAGAAGCAGTCGCGGGCGATAGGATCCCGCGTTGCGCCGGAGAAGCGGCAACATCCGCTCGTGCGAACCGGGCACTTCCAGCTTGTCGCAAGTGAGAATCGCCGCCGCCACGATCTCGGAGGATCGGTCGTCCAACTGAGCCAGGAGGCCGTTCGTCAATCGCGGATCGGCCAGCAAGAACTGGTAGTAGGCTCGCCGCTTTTCACCAGTGCGAGGCGAATATAGGAGTCGCTCAATAACACGGAGCCGAAGCGCGTCGTCTCCTTGTTCGAGGACGCCCGCCAAGTAAGCTCGGCCCTCCACCGCTTGCAGCTCGGTCAATAGCAAAGCGGCCCCGACACTTCTGGGCGTGGGAGCGGGGGGCGACAGCTCCTGGGCGAGTCGACTGCCCGCGTCAGGCTGACGCTCAAGAGCCGTCATGAGTTCTCGGCCGCGGTAGGAGATGTCGTCCAGGCCGGCGATAATTCCTTCGAGTTCCTTGCGGTCCTCGGTCGCGGCCATGCGTTCGGTGAGCGCGACGTCCTCGGCTCGACTCGAAATCGTCAACCACTCCGCCGTCGCCGCGTACGGGATATCGCTCGGACTGTCCCCTTTTCCGCACCCAAGGATGCACAGCACACATCCCAGCAGCAGGGACATCGAAGGTCGTCGCATTCACGCTCTCCAGCAAAGAAACTTTGAATTAGGCCTTGGGCGACGAGGATCGCGAACCAATCAACCGAGACCTCGCGGGCCAGCCCCGAAAATCAATGAGCTCACAAGGCTGACAGTGCCCCGTTGCCACCGGCTACTGGCCAATGCGGATCAACGAGTTGGCGGTGCGGATGATGAGACCGCCGTGAATGGGAGCGGGAGTCGAGTTGCTTGGCTCACCTAATTGGTTCTCCGCGATTTCAATGAACCGTTCGGGATTCGGTTCAAAGACCAGCGTCGTTCCGTCTTGAGCCAAGGCATAACAACGGCCGCCAGCGAGAATCACACTCGCCCAATGCTCCTTGCTCGCGCGTTGCTGCCATTTCACCTCGCCCGTGCCGAGGTCGATGCAGCGAATGATTCCGGGGCCGGCTTCGCTTTGGTACAGGTACCCATCGACCGTCACGCCCGTACCGATGCTCTGCGGATTCTGTTCGACGCGCCACAAGCGGTTGGATTCGGTGATGTCGCCCGAGCCACCGAGTCGGAAGGCGAACGATGGCCCTTGATAGCCACCGGTGACGGCGCAGAGATCGCCGCTGATCACGGGTGATGAATAAGACAGATCGCCTCGCGGGCCGCGAGTCCCTTCGCACCAGAACTTCAACTTACCGGTGGCGACTTCGAAGCCGACGACACGCGTCGGCAAGGAAACCAGCGCGATCTCCGTTCCCTCGACCTCGACGGGAACAGGAGAGGACCACGAGCCCATGTACTTGCCTTCGGTGTTCGTTTCACCGTCGCCATCCATCGGTTCGACATGCCGCCAAAGCGTTTCGCCCGAGGCGAGATCGAAAGCCGCGACGAAGATTTCTTGCTTCGAGGGGCCCGAGGAGAGGATGACCCGATCACCGACAATGATCGGACTCGTCCCCTGCCCCCACATGTGCTCGAAGGTGCCGAGTTGTCGCGACCAGAGTGGCTCACCGTCAGCCACGCGATAGGCGAAGAGTCCCGCGGTGCCATGCCAAACGACCACGGTCTCGCCGTCGCTCGCGGGCGTGGTGCCTCCGCTAGGATTGGTTTCATGAGTCGCTTCGACGGGGCCGTCGCAGACTTGTTCCCAGACAAGCGAACCATCCGAAACGCGATAGGCGGCAAGCGTCTTTCGCTCCGCTTTCTCGCCCGCCGCACCGGCGATCAGCACGAGCTCGCCCACGATCGCCGGGCTACCGTTCCCCGATCGCTCCAGCGGAACCCGCCACGCGATCGATTCGTCCGCGCTCCACTCGGTCGGCACGTTCTCGGCGGCCGACTCACCACGACTCATCTGGCCGCGGAATTGGCCCCAATCGTCCTGGGCCGCCGCCGGATTTAGTTGGCAGGCGGCCAGGGTCGCCACAAGACCGAAAGCGGCATTCGCAATTGGAATCGAACGCCCAAATACGGAACGGGCAATGTCGCGAACCAACATGGGGAGACTCCGAAGGGGCGAGGCAAACCGAGAAGCTCTCGTGGCATGCGCCCCGCGGGGAGCGTCACCACGCAAAGAGTACGGTTTCGCCTCTCACGCCGCCTCGGTCAACCACCAAACGCTGAAAGCTCAGATCTTCGCTCGGATCGATGTCCTGAAACAGAGCGATGGTGGGCAGGTGCTTATCGTCCAACGCTCGCTGCCGAATCAGGTCGGCGGAGCCACTTTCGGCCTCCCCTTCGGCCGATTCCGTCGCCCCGTCGGCGCTTTCCTCGGCGTCTGCCATGGCGGCTTCGTCCGACGCCGGGTGATAGGAACCCGAGCGAACCTCGTCGCGATACCGTTCGCCCAGGTAGTGGCAGAGCTCAAAAGCGGTCAGCTCGGCATTCTTGTCGCGGTCGGCCGCTTCGCGCTGTTCGAGCAAGGCGTCGACCATGAAGCGACTGAGGTAGCCACCCGCTTCGTAGTCTTCCGCGACTTGAGCCAGAACATCCTCCTCGCTGGCGAAGATCCCCATTCGGCCCGGAGCCGAGACGATGTCCTTCGCGAAGCCACCGCTGTAGCACGAATCAAGGACCACGAGAGCCGTGCCGGCGGGCGAGCCGTTGATCAGCTCGGCCAGTTGATCATCGATCATGTCGCCGTCGACCAGCGTGATCGTCTCGTGGAGTCCATCGGGATCGGAAGGTTGCGACGGACCGTCAAACAGGCCTCCATGCCCCGAATAGAAAAAAACGAGCGTGTCCTCCGGCGTCGCCATTTGGCCGAGTCGCTCGAGGGCCGCGCGGACTCGGTCACGCGTGGCGTCGGTGTTCAGGAGCAACTCGCTCGTGTCGAGCTGCATGCCGTACTCGTCTCGGAGCAGGTCGTGCATTCGCTGCGCGTCGATGTCACACCGAGCCAGATCACCTTCACCATTGGGATACTGGGCGATGCCAATGAACACACCGAGGATGCGCTTGCCTTGATTGGGCGGAGCGTCGGCCCCCAGTCGCTCGAAGGTCAGGTCGTAGCGACCGACCGATGTGCCCTCGAACGAAGTCGCTTGCACGGAGTAGCGGCCCGTTTGCGGCAGTTGGTCTCGATAGCGAGCGTTGGAATCGACGTCGTCATCAAACGTCTCGGTGGTACCGTCAGGGTACGTGATGACCAGCAACGTGTCGAAGTCGGCGCTGACCATCGACAACGTCACTCGATCGCCTTCCTCCCCATCGAACTCGTACGTATGACCCAAGTTGCCGGAATCGAGGCGTGATTGCGGGCCGATATCGACCGCGAATCGTGAGCCCGGCACCAGCAATCCTTCCGCGTCGACTCCCCCGTTACCGCTGAGTTCGATCAGCAGCGTGTAATCTCCGGTCTCGCCCGAGTCGTAGCTCGTGACCTTGACCTTGAACTCACCTGTCTCGTCGAGCACGGCCTCGAGCACGCTACGAGTTTCCGAGCCCTGGAAATCGTCGGCCTCGAGCAATCGTCCGCTGGGCGATTCGAGGATGAGATAAGTGTCGAAGTCCTCGCTGGCAAGGTCGATGCGAATCTGTTGGCCATGGACTCCGGATACCGGGAACTCGTCGTAGAGCCGACCGTCGTCCTCCGCCGAATCGCCCGCTTCCAGCGTCCCCTCTTCTTCCATCTCGACCGGTTCGGCGGCTTGCGGAGGAGCCAAGAAATCGCCGGGGCCATGTTCATGATCATGGTCGGCGAAAGCGCCGTTGCGAATCACGAGCTGGTAGACTCCCTCGCCACCCGCTTCGAACGAAGTGACCTGGATTTGCATCTGCCCCGATTCGGGAGCGACGAACTCGACGAGCGAACGGCTCGTCGAGCCGAGGTAATCATCATTCTCGACGACGAAGAATGGATCGTCGGGCGACGTCACGGAGAGGATCGGATCGAAGCCGGTCGCGTTCAAGTCGACGGTGTAGGTCTCTCCTTCGACGACGTCCATCGTGTACGAGTCGAAGTGTTGGCCAGCGTCGTTGATCGGATCAAAGTTGCTGAGGTTGCCGACTTCGAGTCGCTCGCCTGGCGCGACTTGGACATTGGCGATTCCGCCGGCGGCACCGGGCATGGCTTGTTGAATCCGCAGCTCGTAACGTCCCATGGCGTTGCCCGCGAACGACGTCACGACAATTCGATAGACGCCATCGAACGGAGCGACGAACTCGACGAGCGAGCCACCTTCGAAGCCACCGTCATCATTTTCCCAGCCCATGGCGGGATCGGCGTCATCGTTCTCGTCCAACATGTTGACTCGGAGGACCGTGTCGAATTCCTGACTGTTGAGCGAGATGCGGATCGCTTGCCCGCGGAACGCTTGAATCTCGTAGCGGTCGTAGTAGTGGCCTTGGGCGTTTTGACGATCGAAGCGATTCAGGATGCCGACCTCGATTCGATTGCCCAAGTCGTCCGCGCCGAAACCGGGATCCATGTCGAACGGTGGAAAGTCGGGGCCGACCCATGGTCCGAATTCCTCGTCGAAACCGGGCGTGAAACCGGCTCCCTCGGGAATGTCGGTGGCGGTGGCTCGCATTTCGTAGTTACCACCCTCCCCCGCCGAGTAAGGCGCCACGGTGATGCGATAGCTGCCCGGCGGTACGTCCGCGTCGATGTGCGAGTGCTGTTGGGAGCCGCCGTAATCGTCGTTGTGCCACTCCTGTCCCGGCACCGGCTGGCCGTTGCGAATTCCCTGCACCATGAGGTACGTGTCGAATTCCTCCGACCAAACGTCGACCGAAATCCGCGAGGGTTCCTCGATCTCGATATCAAACGAATCGGTATTCGAGCCGAGTTGTTCGTTGATCGGATCTTCGGCGGTGATCGAACCCATGTCGTTACGCAAGACTCGCTCGTCCAAGTCCGCGGACGACGTTCGTACGATCCGCAGCTGATAGCCGCCCATTTCAAAGTCGCTATACGAGTAGACGCCGATGCGATACTCGCCAGCTTCGGGAACGATGATGTCGAGACGGGAATTGGAGCCGTTCTCGCTATCGTCGTTGCGCCATGTGTGATGGAAGTCGGGTTCACCGTTCTCGTCGAGCTTCTCGAGCACCAACACGGTGTCGAACGCCGAGCTATTGAGCTCGATGACGAGCCGGCGGAATTCATCCTCGACCGTGATGGGGATCTCGTCGTGCAGCTCGCCTTGATCGGATACCGGATCGCCGTCGGCCAGTTCGCCTCGAATCAACTCGGGTTCCGGCGCGGGTGCTTCCTCTTCCTCTTGAGCGACGGCGATCGCGACGGGATCGTCCTCGCTTTGCGTGGCCGGCACTTGGAGAATTGGTTCGTTGCCGTTGGGTTCCTGGGCGATGACCCAAGAGCCCGATGTCGAAAGCAACAACCCAAGGCCAAGGGCGGTTAGCCGTTTAAGCAAGTTGACGTCACGGCCGGCGTACCAGCCGCTGGGGCGCGATGGGTTCCTCGACGGGCGATCGCATGGGCCATGCGACGAGACGTGCGAACGCATATTCTTTTCCTTGGATGTTGGGCGAAACATTTAGGCGATGAACCTCGCGGCGGGTGACAAGTGCGTGGCCGCGACTCGCGGTTCGGTCTCCAACACGAACCGCGCATAACGACGAGAGGCGACGAGGACCATGTGTTCGGTTCGGGTCCGGCGCGAGGCACTCGGCACGAGGCAACCCCCGCGCGACACCGACCGCGCCAAAACCAACCCTGTGGATTCAGCGATTCCAATCACCTGGAACTCCTCTTCCAGCCTACATGGCCGCGCGCCGAAAGGCCACGGTTGAGCCGCTCATGTCGTTAGAATCGGCTCAGTCCGAGCGGGTAACGCTCCGGTGTGTTCGCATTGGGGCTTGGCGTCTTGGATCGGCGGCCTTCGCCGTTCGCGATTCGTGCCGGCTCCTCCAACTTTCCTGCCCAGGCCATCGACGCTCCGCCCATGGACGGAAGAGGGGCGGGAAAGGTTCCTAGCCGTCGAACGGTCCACGGCGAAAATCGCCTTTCCTGACGACCGAGAAACGGTTGCTGGCTTCCGCGGGAAAAACCCCTTAGGCTAACTCCGGAATCCTCGCCACTTTGGCGGGGCGGTCCGTTGCGAACTGTCCGAGAGGAAATCGTGACGATTGGCAACGGACCAGCGCGAGGCTTGACGAGCGACGCTCGTACCGAGCGACACCGGTCTCACGCTTTGTTGGAACGTGCGAGGACTAGGGGCCGAACGATGATGGGGAGCCGAACCATGGGGTGCGACGGTCGCGGATTGAAATGGGCGGGGCGAGTTGGGTTGATGTTTGGCTCGCTCTTGCTGAGTTGCTTGACCCTGATCGGAACGTCGCAAGCCGACGAGACTCGCACGGAAACCGGAAAACTGACTCGCAAGGACCGGCAGCTTTCCACCGGTGAGTACTACGAGACGTTTGAACTCGAGATGTTGGCCGGGCAGACGATCACGCTCGATCTAACGTCCGATCAGTTTGATCCGTGGGTGCAATTCTCGGCGCTCGACCAAGAAGGCAATGTCGACGAGGATCGCGTCTGGTTCAACGACGATTTCGAGGGGAGTTCGCAGCGCAGTTGGCTCGAGGTGCCGATCACGGCCGCGGGTACCTACCGCATCATGGTGACGAGCAAGTCGGCCAATGAGACCGGCAACTACGAGCTCACGATCGCCACGCGAGACGCGGCTCGTGATCCCGAAGGTCGGAACTTGCCTCCCACCGCTGGCGGCGCCTCGGAGCGAGTCGAGGTCGGCGTGCTCAACCGGTTCGATCAGCAGCTCGAGAACCTCGAGTACTACGATCTCTATCCGCTCGAGTTGACCGCTGGAACCCAAGTCACGGTCGATCTCACCAGTGAGGACTTCGACACGTACCTTTACATGCGGACCGATGTCGATCCCGAATTCGTCGTGGTCAACGATGATTTCGAGGACGACCGGCATCACTCGCGCATCGAGTTCACCGCGTCGGCGGACGGCGTCTATCGCATTTACGCGACGAGCTACAATCCCGAGGAGTTGGGTGAATATCGGCTCAGAATGGCCATGCTCGATCCACGCTCGGGCGCATCGGGAGCCGCCGCGTCGACTCGGCGCGAACAAGGCTATCTCGCCAAGGACGACAGCCAACTCACTACCGGAGAGTACTCCGACGCTTATTTGATCCAGGGCGTTCCCGGGCAACGCGTCCGGATCGAATTGACGAGTTCGGATTTTGATCCGTATCTCATTCTGCGGGCTCCGAGCGGCGAGCAACTCGAGAACGATGATTTCCTGGACGCGCGTGACAAGAGCGTGATCGAGACGATCTTCACCGAGCAAGGCGAGTACCGGTTGCTGGTCACGAGCTATAGCGCTGGGGAAGTCGGCGCCTATGACTTGGTGATCGAGCTATCGGCCGGTGGAGCCGGCAGTGACGGAGGCTTGGAAACCGGCGCGCGAGTCAACGGCGAACTGACCGATGCCGATAGCGAAGTCGAAGGTGGGCGAGTTGGAGATGTGTACTACTTCAATGCGAACGCTGGCGACTATGTGCGTATCAAGCACGTATCCGAGCAGTTCGACACGATGATGGTGTTGACTTCGCCCGATGGCGATTCCGAGGTCTTCGATGACGAGGGAGAGGATCGAAACGCGGGCATCAATCAACGCCTGACTCAAAGTGGCCGGTACACACTGACGGTCACGAGCTACGAAGCGGGAGAACGCGGCTCTTACTTATTGAGCTTCGATCGATCCGAGGCGGGGTCCGCTACCGCGGCTCGCCGCGTGTTCGGTGTGTTCGTCGGCATCGCCGACTATCCGGGTGAAGGCGCCGACTTGATCTTGTGCGATGTCGACGCCCAGACGATTTACTCGCTGTTGCGAGACAACTACGGCATGCGTGCCGAGGACAGCGTCTTGCTCGTGAACGAGGACGCCACGGTAGATGGAGTGACCGGCGCGCTGCGACGGATTGGTCAGGCGGCGGGGCCGAACGACTTGCTCGTGTTCTTTTACTCCGGACACGGCGGTCAATTCTCGGCCGAGGCCAACAGCGCGGACCCGGATGGGATCCACGAAACCCTGGCGCTCTACGATGGGCAAGTGACCGACGATGACTTCGCCGAGCTCATCAACGGATCGGATGCGGGTATCGCCCTGGTCGCCCTGGATTCCTGTTTCAGCGGCGGGTTCGCCAAGGATGTCGTTTCGGCTCGCGGCCGCATGGGCATCTTCTCGAGCGAGGAAGACGTGCTATCGAATGTCGCGGCGGAGTTCGAGGCGGGTGGATTCTTGAGCCGGTTCTTCGCCGATGCCTTGCTCGATCATCGCATCGACGCCGACTTGAACTCCGACCAACAGTTGACCGCCCATGAACTGAGCCACTACTTGGGTGAGCGTTATCGCGAGGACGTGCGATCGAACCGAGTCAAGGGAGGCGAAGGGGGCGTCGACTCGAGCGAGAACCTGAGCTTCCAACGGCTGGTTGTCGACCGAGGAGGAGTGACTTCCACCGAGGTTCTGTTCCGCTGGTAGTCGACGACCGCGTGACGCTTGGATTGGCTCCTTCGTAATGTACTTACTCTGATTCCGCTCGAACTCCAGGATGATTCATGCGCCGCACGGTTTCTTTTCTCGGTTGTTCGGCGGCGCTGTCGCTGGCCTGTGTATTGAGTGGGACTTGCCCGGCCGATCGGCCGCTGGTCGCGCAAGATGTCCTCGTACGGAATACGGCGACGACGAGCAGCCGCGTTGAGGCGAGTCCCGAATCGATCGACTTGTTGGCCGATGGGCTATCGGCGTGGCATGTTGCTGGCTGCGAGGTTTCGGTGCGCGAAGGCGTGCTTAAGCTCGAGGATGGCAATGGTTTCGCGCGTGTCGCCTGGGAGCTGGGCGATTTTGAATTGGAGTTCGAATGGCGACCGCTCAAGGAAGCGGAGTTTGATTCGGGAATCTACTTTCGATCGCCCGACCCCGAGGGTTCGCCGTGGCCCGCTCGTTATCAAATCAATTTGCTTCAAGGAGGTGAAGGGCGTTTGTTGGGAGTCGATCAAGGAACTGTTCCCGAGGGGCTCGTCCGGCCCGGCGTTTGGAACCGAATGAAGCTACGAGCGGTGGGCGAAGAGGCGAGTCTGTGGATCAACGGCGAGCAAGCTTGGCACGTGACGGGGCTTGATGCGACTCCGGGGCACGTCGGAATCCAGAGCGAGGTTCCGCTCGGCGGACAGTTCGAGTTTCGTGACATCCGCCTCACCGAACTCGATGCCAAGCCACTGTTCAATGGTCAGGATTTGACCGGCTGGACGGCGATCGGAGATGCTCCCGCCGAGCCGACTTGGTCGGTCGAGGGTGGCGTGCTCCGTTGTGAGGGAGGCGGCGGGAAGTGGCTTCGTTGGGATGAGCCAATGTCCGACGTGTCGTTGGTGCTGGAGTACCGATTGCCGCCGCGAGGCAATAGCGGGGTGTACGTGCGCGTGCCCGAGGATGGACGACATCACGGCGACGGCGCGGGGGTCGAGGTGCAGATTCTCGATGACGCGGGGCACGCGGATCTTGATCTGAAGGACTACCAGTATTCTGCCAGCGTCTACGACTTCGTGGGCGCCGATCCACGAGTCAGCCGAGCCGCCGGTGAGTGGAACATCCTGGAGATCCAGGTGCGTGGCGACCACTATCGCATTCGACACAACGGAGAAACGGTCGTGGACGCACGGGCGGCCGATGTCCCGGGCTTGTCCGAGCGACGCGAGCAGGGATTCATTGGGCTCCAGAATCACGGCGAGCGGACCGAGTTTCGGCGGATTCGCCAGGTCGAGAGATGATCGCTCGATTCCACGTATCGACCGCGTGACCGTTGGAGGCGGGATGGATCATGGCGCGTGGGAACCGCGAGGTTTTCCGCTTCTCGTTTCGCCACTGAAATCCGACGCTCCCTCGGGATGTGTGTATGATGACGCACGCCAGGTCTTTCTAGCGGAGCGTCCATCCCACATCGCCCTTTCAATTGAGCCTCATGATGAATTCGCCGAGCGTTCCTCATCTTGTACGCCCATGGTTGTGGTTCGCGTTGTTGCTCGTGGTGGGCGGCGGTTCCGTCTCGGAATCGAGGAGCGAGGCGGCGGTGCTTGCTCAAGACGGGATCGCTCAAGACGCGCCCGCGGCTTCGGCCGACGAAGAGACGGATAGCGGCGACGCGGCGAGCGACGCTGTGAGCGACGCTCCGCAAGTCGAGGGTGAACCAGCTCCCGATGCCCAGCCGCCCACTCCGCGCGAAGGCGCGGCGATGGACGCGGCTTCGGCGAGAAGCCGGAAAACGGTCGTTCTTTACCTCGAGGGTCCGATCGATTGGGCCCGCTTCTCGCATTTTCGCGCCAAGCTCCAGCAAGCGAAGGCGGCTCGCCCAGAACTCTTGGTGGTCGTGATCGAGAGTCCCGGTGGTTTGTTGGAAGAGTCGCTGGAAATGGGCGGCATGTTGGCGGACGTCGACTGGGCGGAAACCGTCGTTTACGTGCCGGACATGGCGCTCAGTGGCGCGGCGATCTTGAGTCTTGGTGCCGACCGCATCGTGATCTCGCCTCGTGCGCGATTCGGCGACGCGGGTGTGATCGCGATGGACGAGAACTTCATGTGGCGGTATGCCGAGGAGAAGTTTCTCAGCGATGTCGTTCGGCGGATACGTGACTTGGCGGCTCGGCGAGGCTACCCGCCGGAGTTGGCCGAGGCGATGGTCGATCGTAACGCGGTGGTTTTCTATCGCACGCTCGCGTCGGGCAAGCTCGAGTACACGATTGAGTACGCCACCGAACAGAATCTCTCACCCGACCCGCCGTCGGTACCCGCCGGTGAGCCCGCTTGGATTCGTATCGAGGAAACGACGGGCAACCGATTCCTAGAAGTGAATTCGGTCATGGCCGAGCGAATTGGCCTCGCCGCCCCGACCGCCGAAACGCTTGACGCTTTGCTTGACCGAGAGGGGGCTCGTCGCCCGGTGATCACCCTGCGGCGAACGACCGCCGACGCCGTCGCGTATTGGCTGACTCGTCCGCTCATCCGCGTGCTTTTGATCGTCATTGCCTTGGCCGCGCTGTACTTCGAACTGAGCGCTCCCGGCATTGGCATGGGAGGCGTGGTCGCGGCGATCGCGTTCGGAGCGATCTTCTGGAGCTCGTTCATGGGCGGGCTCGCCGGAACGCTCGAGGTGGTGTTGTTTCTCGGCGCCTTCGCTTGCATCGCCATGGAAGTATTCGTGATTCCCGGATTCGGCGTGGCTGGAATCTTGGGTGTCCTCATGCTGGTGGCGTCGCTGGTGTTGATGGGACAGGCGGTGATCGTGCCCGATAGCGATCTGGAGTGGCGTGAGTTGATGAATTCGCTGGGCATCGTGACCGGATCGGGAGTCTCGTTTCTGCTCATCGCCTCCGTGATGAGCCGTTATCTAGGTAGCGTGCCGGTGCTCAATCGCATGATGTTGCCACCGCCCGCCGCAGCGGGCGACGGAGAACGGCAGCGCGAGGAGCACAAGGCGTACAAGACGCACGCCCACGTCAAGGTTGGCGATTGGGGCGAAGCGATGACTCCGCTTCGCCCGGCCGGCAAGGTCCACTTCAGCGAGGCGACTCTGGATGTCGTCTCGGAAGGTAGCTTCGTCGAACCAGGTAGCGTGGTGCGAGTCGTGGAAATTCAAGGCAATCGCATCATCGTCACGCTCGACGAACGAGCCTCATGAACGCTCCGAATGTCTCATGAAGCCATGTTGAACCTTGGGGCTGACGCGCCCGTGTCTTGCGTGTCGATGTCGCGTCCGTGTCGATGTCGTGACTGTTAACGCTTCGCCCCGATCGACCAAGCCAGAATCGCGGCAAATCAAAGGAAACCCGAAGCGTGAGCGAGGGATTCTTCGACTTCTCAAACAAGCCGCTAACACGTTGCGCCAAGAGCACTTCCACTTCGCCCCATCCCCCAAAGCCCAACACCTAAGAGCGTGAGCGAGGGATTCTTCGCGTTTGCCAACGCATCGTGCCGCCGCATCGGTAGGACGGCTTTCGTCCGCGGTGTCGGGTTTTACTCCGTCATGACCCGGCAG
>JAGQPS010000849.1 GCA_020426595.1 Planctomycetales bacterium | reverse complement strand
AGTCTGCGTTCGCTGAACAGAGTCTCTTCAATCGACTGTGGGGAACCGGATTTCTGCCGACTGATCATCAGGGCATCCTCCTGCGCAGCGAAGGTGATCCCGTCCTGTATCTGAGCAATCCCGCCGGAGTGACGGGGATCGATCGGCGACGACAACTCGACACGCTGGCCACCATTAATCAGGGCCAGTTCGAACGCTTTGCTGATCCGGAAGTCCTGTCACGCATTCGTCAGCACGAAATGGCGTACCGCATGCAGACGTCGGTTCCCGAACTTATGGATATGTCGGACGAAACTGAGGACACGTTCCGGCTGTATGGCGACGAAGCCCGGATTCCGGGAACGTTCGCCGCCTGCTGCCTGAACGCTCGACGGCTGGCCGAACGCGGCGTTCGCAATATCCAGATTTTCCATCGCGGCTGGGACGCTCACAATAACCTGCCGAAGGAACATGAATCTCAGTGCCGCGATATCGATCAGGGCTGCGCTGGACTGATTCGCGACCTGCGTCA
>JAGQPS010000848.1 GCA_020426595.1 Planctomycetales bacterium | reverse complement strand
AATTGAAGGAACATCGGTACTTGGGACGTTATCCTTTGGCCTCAAGTGATGATTTGATTTTCGTGGAGTTACAACCAATCGACATTCATGAAATGAATGAGCTTTACACCGAGCATAGTTTTGCCTTCGTGGGCCTCACCGGTACATTTGGTCCATCGATCGAGCGCGAGTTGTTTTCAGCTTAGGCCCCGCTAATCCTCTACTCTTCGAGCAGCGTCGCGCGGCACAAGACGACTGAACATGGTTTCGACTGACAGAATCCAGGCGCGCGGTACAAAACGACTGAGCAAGGTTTCGACCGGCAGAATCAAGGGCCGAAGTAGCAAGACTGCAGGTGAAAACTGAGCTCGAACCTCGGATCGCCTGCGGAGGAAGGCAGTGATAGAGGGGGTCAGTCAACGGCGACGGGCTGATTTTCACAGTCGGCGCATACCTCGAATGCAGAACGTTTAATGCTGAATCAACTTTCGAAGGCCAGCATCACGCCGCTTTGCAATGCATCGAATTGATCA
>JAGQPS010000847.1 GCA_020426595.1 Planctomycetales bacterium | reverse complement strand
AGCGATCTCGATGGTGCCGTCCTCGATGTAGCGCTGGCCTTCTTCCGGATCGAGCATGTCGTGGATGGCGTCGTAGAGCGGCCGCAAATAGGGGGCGACCTTTTCGCGCAGGTCTCCAGGCAGGAAACCGAGGGCCTCGCCGGCCTCCACCGCCGGCCGGGTGAGCACGATGCGCCGCATGACCCGCCGTTTGAGCAGGGTGAGCGCCATCGCCATCGCCAGGTAGGTCTTGCCGGTTCCCGCGGGACCCAGGCCGAAGACGACGTCGTGGCCCTCGATCGCGCGGACGTATTCGAGCTGCGCGGGCGTGCGGGGCACCACGGGTTTGCGTCCGCGCGACCCGACGAGTTGCACACCCGCGAGGTCGTTCACACCGACGGGGCCGGAATTCGCCGCGACATCGACGGCCAGGCGGAAGTCGCGCGAGTCGATCCGTCCGCCCTTGCGCAGCGCGGTTTCCAGATCGACGAACACCGCCCGCGCGCGCTCCACGGCCTCCGCGTTTCCAGAGA
>JAGQPS010000846.1 GCA_020426595.1 Planctomycetales bacterium | reverse complement strand
GTGCGCTTGCTCGGCCTGCTTCCACTCCTCGAGCTGCGAGTGGGCGACGCGCAGGATATTGGCGTTGTAGCCGCCGCACAAGCCGCGCGAGCTGGTGAGCACGAGGAGCGCCGCCGGCGCTCCCGGGTTCTGGGTCTTGAGCAGCGGGTGGTCGATCCCCTCGGCGCCGCGGGCGAGATCGCCGACCATCTCGGACAGCTTCTCGGTGTACGGGCGCGAGGCGACCGCGCGCGAGAAGGCGGCCTGGAAGCGCGCCGTCGCGATCAGCTGCATCGTCCGCGTGATCTTGCGGATGTTGCCGATCGACTTGCGGCGCTTGACGAGGACCCTGCGGTTGGCCATTGCTGGCTCGCTCGCGCCTTACGGCTTCTGCCGCTGTTCGGCGAGGCGCTTGACGTACTGCGCCTTGAAGTTGGTCTGGACCTCGAGGAGCTTGGCGGCGACGTCGTCCTTCAGGTCGCCCGTCTCGCGCAGCGCCTCGAGCAGCTCGGGGAACTCGTTGCGCAGGTGCTT
>JAGQPS010000845.1 GCA_020426595.1 Planctomycetales bacterium | reverse complement strand
CAGCGCCAAAAGCGCCGTCACGACGCACTGCGACGTAAACGCCTTGGTCGACGCCACGCCGATTTCCGCTCCGGCCCGCAAGTACACGCCGCCGTCCGACTCGCGGGCGATCGTGCTCCCCACGACGTTGCAAATCGCCAGCGCGCGATGTCCTTTGCGCTTCATCTCGCGCAGGGCGGCGAGCGTATCGATCGTCTCGCCGCTTTGCGTCAGGGCGAACAGCAGCGTGTTGTTCGACAGCGGCGGATTACGATAGCGCAGTTCGCTGGCGTATTCGACTTCCACCGGGATGCGGGCAAGCGCCTCGATCTGGTACTCGCCCACGAGGCCGGCGTGCCAACTGGTCCCGCACGCCGTCATCACGATCCGCTCGATCGCTCGCAACTTGGGCGGCGACATGTTCAAGCCGCCCAGCACGGCCGTCGCCTCGTCCAGGTCCAATCGTCCGCGGAGCGCGCTCCGCACCGTTTCAGGTTGCTCGAAGATTTCCTTGAGCATGTAGTGGGGAAATTC
>JAGQPS010000844.1 GCA_020426595.1 Planctomycetales bacterium | reverse complement strand
CCAACGGAGAGGAAAACCGCGACGGCGATTCCCACAACTTGTCAGAAAACTACGGCGTCGAGGGACCGACCGACGACCCGGAGATTCTCGCCATCCGCGAGCGGCAATGCCGAAACTTTCTCGCGACGCTGTTCCTTTCCCAGGGATGTGTCTTCCTCCTCTCCGGAGACGAGGCCGGCCGCACCCAAGGGGGCAACAACAACGCCTACTGCCAGGACAACGAAATCAGTTGGATCGATTGGAAGCGGTCGGAGCGATTCGCCGGGCGACGCGAGTTCGTGCGCCGTCTCGGGGAGTTCCGCCGGCGCCACTCCGTGCTGAGGCGACGGCAGTTTTTCAGCGGCCAGCCCATCCACGGCGAGGAATTCAGCGACATGGCATGGTTTTCCGCGGCCGGCGAATCCATCGACCAGGCCCAATGGAACTCCGACATTCCCGGCATGTTCTCCGTCGTCATCAATCGCAACTCGGCCAACCACCGACACAACGGCTGGCGGGCGAATGAAAGCGACA
>JAGQPS010000843.1 GCA_020426595.1 Planctomycetales bacterium | reverse complement strand
CGGCAGTCCGGTGCATGAGGATCCTTATCATCCGATCACCACCCGAGGACGGCAGTTTCTTGCAGAGACGCCGGAGGACAGCGTGCCGATCCGCTGGTGGAAACGTGAGCAGCGATATGCGGAAAGGCTGGCTCCGGGAACAAAATTCGCCGATATCGTCGGTGAGATTGATCCGGCCATGCTGGCTTCCGGAACCAGCATGTCGGCCGAAGAGGCCCTGCATTTCGGTCTGATTCCACGCATGCACCGCGGCATCTTTGCCATGAATGAACTGCCCGAACTGGACGAACTGGTGCAGGTCGGACTGTTCAACATTCTGGAAGAACGCGATGTGCAGATTCGCGGGTATCCTGTGCAGTTCGATCTGGACGTGATGATTCTGTTTTCCGCGAATCCGGCCACCTACAACCGCAGCGGCAAGGTCATTCCTCAGTTGAAGGACCGCATCGGCAGCATTATTCATACGCACTACCCGGCGGAGCGGGATGCCGGCATTCAGATCATGGAGCAGGAA
>JAGQPS010000842.1 GCA_020426595.1 Planctomycetales bacterium | reverse complement strand
ATAGAAGCGTTCGGTTTTTGGCCAACCGTAAACTTCTTTGGTGGCCTCGATTTCATCCCAACCCAGGGGAGCACCATGAGCACCGTGCGTGTTCGCTTTGGTGGGGGCGCCCCAAGCAATCACGCTGCGGACAATGATGAGAGTTGGCTTGTCCGTTGTGTTCTTGAAGGCATCGAACGCGCGGCCAAGAGCATCGTAATCGTTCGCATCGGCGACGTGCAGTACATTCCAGCCGAGCCCCTCGAATCGCTTGCCAACATCCTCCGTGAATGCCAGGCTCGTATCGCCTTCGATCGTGATGTGGTTGTCGTCGTAGATCCAGCAGAGATTGTCGAGCGCCAAATGGCCGGCGAGCGAGGCGGCCTCGCATGCGACGCCTTCCATCAAGTCGCCATCGCTGCATTGCACGTAGACTTTGAAGTCGAACAGTGTGGCGCCGGGCTTGTTGTACCGTGCGCCGAGCCATTTGCTGGCGATCGCCATGCCGACGCTGTTGGCACAGCCTTGACCGAGC
>JAGQPS010000841.1 GCA_020426595.1 Planctomycetales bacterium | reverse complement strand
CAGTATGAACTGGTCGCCCCCGGCGGAGAGATCAAGCACGGCACGCTGGGCAACGAGCAGTACTCCAACAAGGCGGACACCTACGCCTTGATGCTGCAGATCGATCGACGGGACATCATCAACGATGACCTCGGCGCGATCACGACGGTTCCCCGCAAGCTTGGTCGAGGAAGCGGACTCAAGATCAATGACGTCTTCTGGAAGACGTTCATGGACAATGCCGCTTTCTTCACCGCTGGGAACAAGAACTTCATCTCCGGGGCAAGCA
The DNA here is from genome assembly GCA_020426595.1 of Planctomycetales bacterium. GTDB lineage: Bacteria > Planctomycetota > Planctomycetia > Pirellulales > Pirellulaceae > UBA11682. The sequence continues at coordinate 246 of JAGQPS010000841.1, read as the reverse complement.
CGGCTCTCTCGATCGATGGACTGACCGAGGGTGAGGTCAAGTTCCTCGATCAGGTCGATGCGGAAGGCAAGCCGATCGGGGTGATGCCCGTCATTCTGTTGGTTCCCACCGCGCTCTCGGCACTCGCCACCCAGCTCTACAAGAGCTTGGAGATGCGGGATACGACCGCCAACACGAAGGCGCCGATCACGAACCCGCACCAAGGCAAGTTCCGCGTGGAAGTCAGCCGCTATCTGGGGAACGCCC
>JAGQPS010000840.1 GCA_020426595.1 Planctomycetales bacterium | reverse complement strand
TTCAGACGGCTCTTGCTCTTTGTTCTGTTGCAGTGATGCCAAGGCACTCTTGGCCTCTTCGAGTTGCGACTTTGCCTCGGCGACTTTCTCGGCCATGGTCGACTGCGTCGCTTGCGCGGGGCCGAGCAACAGCAACAGATCGGTGTCGTAGTAATCCATCCCGCCACCCCCCATTTTATTCCGCAGGGCGGCACAGAGGTCGCTGCTGTGGAAAATGCCGGCGAGAGCATAGTAATCGGCGGTCGGAATCGGATCGAACTTGTGATCGTGACATCGCGCGCAACTGACGGTCAACCCGAGAAACGCACGACTCAGCGTATCGATCTGCTCATCGATGTTGTCCATGATGAAGCGGACTTTGAATCGCTGATTCACATCGCGAACGCCCAGCACGAGAAATCCGGTTGCGATCATCTGCTCGTCGTGCTGCTCTGGCGTATCAGCGGGGAGCAAGTCTCCCGCGATCTGTTCGCGCACGAATTGATCGTACGGTTTGTCGGAGTTGAAAGCATCGA
>JAGQPS010000083.1 GCA_020426595.1 Planctomycetales bacterium | reverse complement strand
AGAAGTGCATCGGTTTGCGAAACGGCGGCGTTGGAGTCGATGCCTCGCGCTAGGCCAAAGTCCAAAATGCGAACTTGATCATCGTCGGCGCAGATCCAGATGTTGTCCGGCTTGATGTCTCCGTGCAGTACCTTGGCTCGATGAGCCGCCGCGAGTCCGGCCGCTGTTTGAGTGGCGATGCGAAGCAGCTCTTGCAGAGTCAGCTTCGATCGCCGACGCATGAGACTCTTGAGCGATTCACCGGGCAGCCACGGCATGGTGAAGTACGGCAGCCCGTCGGCTTCGCCCACTTCGAGAATCGTGGCGACGAAGGGGTGAGCGACGGCGGCCATCGCGCAGGCCTCGCGTTGAAAGCGTCGCACCGCGGCGCGATCAGTGCTAAGCGCGGGCCGAAGCACCTTCACCGCGACATCGCGTCCCATCGCGGGATCCACACCGCGAAAGACGACCCCCATGCCTCCCGCGCCGAGTACGTCGGTGATGCGCAAGCCATCGAGGCTGCCAAGGTCTCCCGGCTCGAGCGGTTCGCCGAGCACGCGTCGCAACTCGTCGCCACTGACCGGAATACGTGGAGTCTCTCCATCGACTCGGCTGAGTCGAGCAATGAGTCCATCAATCGCATCGCTATCGGTCGAGCTGGGTGACTCGTTGGGCAATGACGCGTTCCGCAAGGACCGCATCAAGGAGTCGTCACGGTCGACGGTGTCCGTCGTGAGATGCTCGGCTCGCGCGGCACAGTGCGAACAGACGGCCAGATGAGGCTCATGTTCGCGAGCCGCTTCTTCGGGAACTCGGCCGACGAGAAAGTCGATCAACCATTGGTCTTCAGGGCAGGTGGAACTCGCCATGCGTGACTCTCCCAGGGATGCGAACTAGTCGGGCCGTGACCGCGATGGGTGGGCGAGAAACGATACGCACGAGCCGCGTGAATCTGTCAGTGATTTTGTGAAAGAGCCAAGGGAGCGTGGGATCGCGACAGTTTTCGCTCCGAGGGTGAAGGTGGAGGGGGCTTTTGATTTCGCGTGTGGATGTTGGCGGATTGGGTTAATCGATGGCTGGAAGTGTTGGTGGCGCAGCAGGTTGTTGGCGTGTTGGAGAATGCGAAGAGTCCCTCGCTCACCGGGCTGTTGATTTAATCAGATACGCCGCATCGTGCGGCCCGGAGACGCCCATTGAGGTCGTCTCCGGGATTGGAATTGGGGTGTGCGCACGTTGACCTAGGGCTGCGTCGCCCCGCGCTCCGCTTGGGCTCCTGACCCTAGGCTATGGTGCGGCGCCCCTTCGGGGCTTAGCGAACAGTGGTTCGACTCTCTTGCACATAAAACATCTTTTGATTGGGCACGAATCACCATCCGTCGGGATTAAATCAACAGCTTGTCACGCCGCGGGTTGCGGTTGGTTTGGCACGGTTGGGTAACGAGCGACTGAGAACGAACGGTTGGGATGAACTAGTCGTCGACGAGGCCGGCGAGTTCTTGGCGGAGGCGACGGAGGACGCGACTCTTGGCGAGGTAGACGGCGTTGGTTGAGAGATTGAGGCGAGCGGCGACCTCTTGAGCCCGACGACCCTCGACCACCATTTCAAAGCAGGCCCGCCAAGTCGTGGGCTCGAACTCCGCTTGCATCAGTTCGAGAGCTTGTCGAGCGACCTGCGTGCGGTACTCGTTCTCGGTAAACGCGAGGGCTGGATCGGGATTCGAGGCGGGATGATCGAGCAGCATCTCGGTGCGCCGAACCGCCGCTCGTCGAAAGAAGTCACGGCACTTGTTGGTCGTGATCGTGCAGAGCCAGTTGCCAAAGCCTCGGTTGCGATCGTATTCAAAGGTCGGCAGTACGGCGATGGTCGTGGCGAACACGTCCTGCACCAAGTCGGTCGCGTCTTGAGAGTCGATGCCTTGTCGGCGAATCCACCGGTACAGCACCGGTGTGTAGAGCCGCACGAAGCGTTCCCAAGCCGCTTGGTCCGATGGGCTCCGCAAACGGACGAGCAGACTCGTGGGCGTGGTCACCATGGCTCGAACCTCCGGCACTTGATTGCGCGAGCGGAGCGTGGACTGGGTTGTTGACGCGCGAGCCTTGGCGAGCAAGTCCCTTAGAGTTCGACGCGACAGGCGGCAAAGTCGGTCAGCAATCGCTGCCCCGCGGCTTGGCTCTTCTCGGGATGGAACTGAGTCGCGAAGAGATTGCCCCGGGCAATCGCCGCGCAGAAGCGATGGGAATACTCGGACTCGAGAGCCACGACCGATGGATCGTCGGGCACGACGTAGTAGGAGTGCACGAAATAGAAATAGGTCTCGGGGGCGATGCCGGCGATCCACGGGCTCTCGCCTCGCTTGCTCACTTGGTTCCAACCCATGTGCGGCACTTTGTATTCGGCGGGGAGGTCGAACCGCACGACCTTGCCCGGCACGATGCCCAGCCCCTCGTACTCGCCATCCTCATAGCTGATGTCGAAGAGCAATTGCAAACCGAGGCAGATACCGAGGAACGGCTTTTCGGCGGCGACCCAATCTCGAATTGGCTCGACCCAATCGAGTCGCCGGAGTTCGGCGATGGCGTCGCGGAACGCGCCGACTCCTGGCAGCACGAGCCGGTCGGCGTGAGCGATATCGGAGGCTTGCCGGGCGATGTGGGCTTCCGCGCCGACTCGCTCGAACGCCTTTTGCACGCTGCGAAGGTTGCCCATTCCGTAATCGACGATCGCGATCGACATGTCGTTCTCACTGCAAGTTAAGCGAGCCGGAGTTCGTGCCGCGTTGGCTCCTGGTCTCGGCCCCCGATTCTAACTCGAGAGCCTCGCGGCGGAACTCCTCGCTCACTGAGGTGGTTCGGGAAGCTGGAGACGATTTGCGGCTTGCGACAGACCGTCTGGTTGCTAGCATTGTAGTGTACTGGTGTTCACGAGTAGTTTTTTGGCCACTTTGTTCCGATGAGTGACCGAACGTGTCCTGCGGGAGGTGGAGGTTGCCGGTGGTGCTGGAGGCTGTGGGGCGCGGCGTGAGCTAAGCCGCCTCATCGAAGGACCTGCTGGATCCTTCGCGGTTCGCTGCTCCCATGACCCGGCCGAACGATTCGCCGACTCATTGATGAACGAGGCTGAGGGATGACAGGGAAAAGGTTGATCAGACGCTTACCGGAGGCTCCGGGCCGCGACGCTTCTAGGCTACGGCAGGTCTCGGTATCGCGGCAAGCTTCCGTGTCGCGGCAAGCTTCCGTGTCGCGGCAAGGTTCGGTGCGGCAAGCTTTCGTATTGCGACAGGCGCTCGGGCTGGAACAGGCACTCGTGCTGGAGGCTCGAGCCGCGGTGTTGAATCGCCTCTCTCCTTGGCTATCAGCAGCGGAGTTGGCAGCGGCGGAGGTTGCGGCGGCTCGCGAGGAGTGGCCGGTGGTTTCCTTGGCACGAGTCTCCTGTGAGTCGCGTGGATTCATGGCTCCCACGGCTCTGCTTGCTCCCCGCTGGTCGTCCACTTCGGACGATGCCGTCGCGGAAGAGTCTTCGCTGCTGGATGAGACATTGCTACCAGACGAGCCTGCGCTGTCAGAGAAAGCTCCGCGGGGCAATGAACAGGCGGCTCGAGAAGGCTTGTCGATACTGCGGACGGCGACGACGTCGGAGGATTTCACCTTGGAGCGGAACGCTCCCGCTGCGCCGACACAAGATCGTGTGCCCGCGCGAGACTTGTCGGAGCTGGAGCGTTTGCGGCGGGAGGTACGGCGGCTCGAACGTGGCGGTCTGGAGTGTGAGGGTGGGCTCGAACGCGAAGTCTTTTCGACAGGGCTCCCGAGTCTCGATGCCGCGTTGCCCGAGCGAGGCTTGTTGCCGGGGAGTCTGCTGGAGCTGGTAGCCGCCGCGCCTGGAGCCGGCATCGGCTGCGTGGCTCTGCCACTGGTGCGGGCGGCTTGTCGATGGCGAGACGGATTGGTGGTTTTGGTCGATCGTTACGGCATCTGGTACCCGCCGACTCTCGCGGCTTGGGGCATTTCCCTTGACCGTTTGCTCTGGGTGCGGCCTCAAGACAATGCCGACGCCTGCTGGGCCATCGATCAGGCGCTCCGTTGTCCGGGTGTCTCGGTGGTCTGGAGCGTGCTGGGGCGCGTCGAGGCGCGTTGGGGGAGGCGGTTTCGCGTGGCGGCGGAAACCGGCCGCACGCTGGGGATCATCGAAGGGACTCACGAGCGACGGCAAGCAGCTCCCTTGGCCGATCTGCGCATCGCGATTGAACCTTGTCGCTCGCCCATCCCACTGCTCCCAATCGATCGGCCAGCCGCGCGCGGCGAGGCACCCGTAACGCAACAGGGAAGCGTGGCACGGCTCGGAGAAGAGGTGCTGCAACGAATCGCGCGGCAAGGAACCGCCCAACTACGGACTGGACGATCGACGACTAAAGCATCGACGACTAAAGCATCGACGACTGAAGCATCGGGGACTGGGGCATCGGGGACTGGGGCTCCACCGATGCGTGGCGTTCGGAAGCGTGAGCGAGGTTGGCGTTTGAGCCTGGAAGTCCTGCGCGGCCGCGGCCGCTCCCATGGCTTGAAGTTGGATCTTGAGATTGATTTGATTTCCGGAGCGGTCAAGGAATTGGCTCATGCGAGACAGGCGACGGCGGCAAGCCCAAGTTCCCGACTCCCTGCCCACCAACGACCACCAGCTCGTGAAGCCAGTGGAAACGAAACGCCGGTTTCTGGTGATCTGGTGGCCCGATTGGCCAATCCAACGCCGCGTCGTCGAACGGCCCGAGCTTAGAGGGCGAGCGGTCGTGGTTTTTACTCGCGACGCGCATGGGGTGCGACGAGTCGTGGCTTGTTCGCCTCTGGCGCGACGACGAGGCGTGGAGGCGGGACGACCGATGAGCGATGTTGAGTCGCTCATCGCGCGAACCGCCGGCACCATCGCCAACTCGACTCCAGCGGCGACCAGCCATGCGGCTCCCCCAGCGTTGTCACGCACGCGGCGTGAATCCAGCGGAGCGAATCGTGACGGCGCGAACCGTGACGGGGTGAATCCTGATAGGGCCAGCAACTCGCACGAGGCCGCCGAGACCTGTTGGGTTTTGGAAACGCACGATCCGTTGGCCGATCGTACGGCGCTCGAGCATCTCGCGGATCGCTGCCATTGGTTCAGTCCACAGGTGGGCTTGGAGCCAGGAGAGGAGCCGGATGGTTTGCGGCTCGAGATCAACCGGGCGGCGCGTTGGTTTGGAAGTGAGCAACGGTTGGTTGATCAGCTGTTGAGTTGGTTGGTGCATGCCGGCTATTGGCCTCGCATCGCGGTCGCCGACACGTTGGGGATGGCTTGGGGCTGGGCCCGCTTCATCCGCATGGCTTGCGGCAAACTACCGGTCGAGGACGCCACGGAATCGCTCGTTCCCTGGACGGAGACGGACTCGTCTGAAGGAGAAACAGAGCACCGACCAGCACCCCATCGTCGGGCCTCACGCACCACGCGTAGCGGCTGGGAACTCGAGCCTCGTTCCGAGCCGGCGCCTCGTATTTCTCGCAAACAGTGGAAACGCTCGGCCAACAACGCTCCGCATCGTCAGCGGACGACTTGGATGGGAGGTGTTTCGCTGAGTGCGGCGGAGATGCGGGCCTGGGCCGATGAAGTGCAGGAACGCAATTGGCTAGAGCACGTGGAACGCGAAGTCGTTTCGGCTGACTTGCCTCACGCGGCTCCCGCTGGCGACACGAGCAACGACCACGGCGCGGACCGTGACATCGGTCGTGATGACGACGTCGACACGGCTTCCTCCTCGCGGGCTCATCGGAGCGCGCGGGATCAACAAGCCTCGCAAGATCACCGATCCGAACGGTCGGGGACTCGTGAATCAGCGGAGCACTCGAGTCCAGCAACAGGGCGATTGACCGAGGTGGAAGTCGTGGACGCCGCCGGCGTGGAGGCGGCGAGTCGCGACACGGCGACTTGGAGTGGCGTGCAGCGCCGCCGGAGAAGCTCCGCCGGTCAACGCTTCCTGGCGGCTCGGAGTCTTGCGGATTCCGCGACTCCCACCGACCCGATTCCAAGTGTGTCTGTCCCCACGGCATCTGTCCCCAAGGCATCCGTGCCTCGTTCCAGCGAAGCAGGCTCGGAAGCTCCACCGCGTTTTCGGTCCTATCCCCTCCCCTTCCTAGCGCCGATCGGGGATCGCCGCGCGTTTGGACTGTTGCCAATCGAGGCATTGCGTTTGGATCGAGCCACCTGCGAGGTGTTGCATCAGCTAGGGATTCAGCGCGTGCGGCAGTTGGCCGAGTTGCCACGCGATGGTCTGGCGACTCGTTTGGGAAGTCACGTGTTGCTGCGCTGGGATCAGGTTTGGGGGCGAGCCGAGGAATCGTGGCGGACCTTTCATGCGACTCCCGACCTCAGCTGCGAATTGGACTTGGAGGTCCCCTCGGGCGATCGCGCGGTCATCGAGAGTTGGCTCGAGGAAGTGCTGCGGCGCGTGATTGATCGCTTGTGGGAACGACGTCGAGGAGCGCTGCGCTTGCGAGTCACCTTGCGAGGGTGCGCGGCCGTGCCGAACGCGGCGATCCCTGGCTCCGAGACTCGGCGTTCCGGCATTGTCGGAGCTTGGGCGTTGGACTTGTTTCGCCCCACCATCGATCAGCGGCACTTGATGGATTTGCTCCGTTGGCAGACCGAGCGACAGCCTCCACGAGCCGCGGTGGCGGGGATCGATATCGAGGTGTTGCTCGATGGTCCGCTGGAGGCTCATCAGCAAGAACTGTTCGAGGATGGATCGTTCGATCGCCGCGCCGCGGCGGGGTTGATCGAGACTCTCAGCGGACGCTTGGGGCGCGACCGCGTGGTGGAGGTGGTGTTGCGCGGCGACCCTCAGCCCGAGAAGGCCTATACGACTCGGCCGGTCGCGGGGAGTGGCAAGTCGCGGTTGAGCCGCAAGCGGGCTCGTTACTGGCAAGACTCCTCGGGTACCGCCGCCGAGCAAGCATCCGGAGGCCGGAAACGAAGCCGACAGGGACGCTCGGAGCGTTCACTCTCACGGCAGCGCGCGGGACGCCTTGAGGCTCAGCCCGCCGCGTTGCCCGAGTTTGATGAGACCGAAGGGGAAGCGAGATCCCACGAGGCTTGGCAGTGGAGTCACGTCCAGCGCCGACCGCCGCGCTGTTGGGGGCGGCCGGTCGCGTTGGAGGTGATCGCGCTGGCGGCCAATGGACCTCCAGCCACTTTTCGCTTCGCCGGCCAGGTATGGCGCGTCGCGGATTACTGGGGTCCGGAACGTATCGAAACCGGTTGGTGGCGCGGGTCTTGGGTCCGTCGGGATTACTACCGAGTCGAAACCGAGGCGGGTTATCGCTTCTGGATCTTTCGTTGCTTGGAGTCTCGTGAGTGGTTCTTGCACGGTGCTTTTTAGGAGTCGCTTTCTAGGAAACGCTTTCTATGAGGTGCCGTGCAAGACGAGTCGCTCGAGCGCGTGCTCCGCCGGTAACCAAGACGGAACAACCAAGACGAAGTGATCAAGACGAGAAGTGATCGAGACGCGAAGTAGTCAAGGCATGGAGGCTTAGGAAACGCTGATGTACGCGGAACTACACTGCAAGACGAACTACTCGTTCTTGGTTGGCGCCTCGCATCCGGATGAGTTGGTGGAGCGAGCGATCGAGCTCGATTACGCGGCTCTCGCGATCACGGATGAGTCGAGCCTAGCCGGAGTCGTGCGGGCTTTTGGCGCGGCTCGTCATACCGGTCTCAAGCTGATCATTGGTTCCGAACTAAGTCTGGTGGATGGCGATCGGATCGTGGTGTGGGCTCGTAATCGAGAAGGCTACGGGCAGCTTTGCCGATTGCTGACGACGGGACGCCGCCGCGCGGTCAAGGGGCATTGTTTGTTGGCGTGGGAGGATGTCGCGCGTCATGCCGATCAATGGCTGGTCGGCGTGTTGCCCAACGCTCGGCATCTGGAGCGATTGAAGCGTTGGCGCGAGTTGCTGGGAACGCGTGGATACTTATTGGCCGAGCCTCGGTTGGATGGCGAGGACGTGCCTCGTCTCGCACGGATCGCCCAGTGGTCGGCCGATTTCGGCTTGCCGATGTTGGCCGCGGGAGACGTGCTCTATCACTCGGCTCGACGACAGCCCTTGCAGCATCTGCTGACCGCGATTCGCGGTCGCACGACGGTGGAGCTTTCCGAGGAGCGGCTCGCGGCGAACGCTCAGCGTCACTTGCAAACGATCGAGCAGCGACGTCGCGCCTTCGCCGACCATCCCGAGGCGTTGACTCGGACCCTGGAAGTCGCGGACCGCTGCGTTTTCTCGCTCGAGCAGCTTCGTTACGAGTATCCCGAGGAGTTGGCTCCCGAGGGACGTTCGCCGATGCAACACTTGCGCGAATTGACGTGGCAAGGAGCGGCTCGACGTTACGTCCAGGGCGTTCCCGACCGAGTCCGCGAGTTGGTCGAGCACGAACTCGAGCTGATCGAGGACTTGCGCTACGAGGCTTATTTTCTCACGGTGTGGGATCTCGTGCGGTTCGCCCGCGAACGCAAGATCCTCTGTCAAGGGCGAGGCTCCGCGGCGAACTCCGCGGTGTGTTTTTGTCTTGGGATTACCGCCGTGGACCCAGGCACCGCCGATGTGTTGTTCGAGCGGTTCATCAGTCGTGAACGAAATGAAGCGCCCGATATCGATGTCGACTTCGAACACGAACGCCGCGAGGAAGTACTGCAGTATCTCTACGGCAAGTATGGGCGTGAGCGCGCGGGGTTGGCGGCGACGGTGATTACTTATCGCTTGCGGAGCGCGGTGCGTGACGTCGGCAAGGCGCTCGGGTTGTCGCTCGATTTGGTTGATTCATTGGCCAAGCAAGTCGATCGCATCACGAGCGCGGATGGCTTGGCCGAGCATTGCCAAGCGGTGGGAATCGAGCCCGAGTCGGAGCAAGGACGCTGGTTGCTTGAGCTGACTCGCGAGCTGCTCGGCTTTCCCCGGCATCTGTCACAGCATGTGGGCGGCATGGTGATGACTCGAGGCCCCTTATGCGAGCTCGTGCCGATCGAGAACGCGGCGATGCCCGATCGAACGGTGGTGCAATGGGATAAGGACGATCTAGAAGAGTTGGGCATTCTCAAGGTCGACTGCCTATGTCTCGGCATGTTGTCGGCGATTCGCCGCGCGTTCGACATGATCCGCGAGTATCACGGACGCCCGCTTTCGCTGGCCGCGATTCCCCAGGCGGACGAGCGGGTCTATGACATGATCTGTCAGGCCGACACGATCGGCGTGTTTCAGATCGAGAGTCGGGCTCAGATGAGCATGTTGCCTCGCCTTCGGCCTCGCTGTTACTACGACCTCGTGATCGAGGTCGCGATCGTTCGGCCCGGTCCGATTCAAGGCAATATGGTGCATCCGTATCTCAAGCGACGTGCGGGCGAGGAGGAGGTGACGTATCCGACCGACGAGATTCGAGCGGTGCTGCACAAGACGATGGGAGTTCCGATCTTCCAAGAACAAGCGATGCGTCTGGCGGTTGTCGCGGCCGGCTTCTCGCCTGGTGAAGCCGATCAATTGCGGCGCGCGATGGGGGCTTGGCGGCGCACCGGCGTGATCGAGAAGTTTCGCGTCAAGCTACTCGAGGGGATGCGGTCTCGTGGTTTGAGCGACGAGTTCGCGGGGCAGGTCTTTCAGCAGATTCGCGGGTTCGGTGAATATGGATTTCCCGAGTCGCATGCGGCGAGCTTCGCGCTGCTGGTCTATGTGTCGGCTTGGATCAAGCATCACTATCCGGCCGCGTTCACGGCGGCGCTGATCAATAGCCAGCCGATGGGTTTCTACGCGCCGGCTCAGTTGATCGACGACGCGCGGCGGCATGGTGTGGCGATTCGACCGATCGATGTGAACTACAGCGATTGGGACTGCACGTTGGAGCCCGAGATCGAGGACGCGACGTTTCTATCGGGGTTCGTGCATCATCGAGATCGCCAACGTCGTCGATCGGATGCGCGGTCCGAGGATGATTGGGGATTCGAGCCGCCTCGCATGGAGTCGGCGACGCGGGCCTTTGAGCGGGCCGAGCACTTCGCCGACGCGGCCGCGTGCGCGGTCGAGCCCGCGGTGGGACGAGGCGAGGATGGGGAGAGCAACAAGCATCAGGGCTCCGGCTCCAGCGACTCTCCCCCCTCCCCTGCCCTGCGTCTCGGACTGCGGATGGTGCAAGGGCTTTCGCGGAGTGTCGCCGAGATCATCGCGGCGGCTCGTCGTGAGGGGCCGTTCCGATCGCTTTCCGAATTCACGCGGCGCACCGGGTTGGGGCGAGCCGTGTTGGCTCGGCTAGCCGACGCCGATGTCTTTCGTTCGCTCGATGACGATCGGCGACAGGCGCTGTGGGAAGCGTTGGCCCAGGAGAAACAACGAGCCGATCAGCCGTTGTTGGCCGGGATGGATCTCGAGGAGTCCGAGGTGACGCTGCCGCCGATGAGCGATCAGCATCAGGTGCACGAGGACTATCGAACGACCGGGCTTTCCTTGCGGTCCCATCCGATCGCTTTTCACCGCGAGGAACTGACCGAGTATCAGGTGCTCTCGGCGGCTCGGTTGGCCGAGACGGCCGATGGGCGAGCGGTGCGCGTGGGGGGACTCGTGATTCTCAGGCAGCGCCCAGCCACCGCCAAGGGAATCACGTTCGTGACGATCGAGGATGAGACGGGAACCGTGAATCTCGTCGTCCGTCCAGATATCTGGCAACAGTTCTACGCCGTGGCGAAGCGGAGTCCGGCTTGGATCGTGCATGGGCGTTTGGAACGCCGCAACGGTGTGACCCATGTGATCGTGCGGCGGATCGAGGACCTGGCTCGGCGACTCCCGGAACTCCGGACGCAATCTCGCGATTTTCGATGACGGCTGACGATTCGCGACGCGGCTTGATAAACTACGAGCCACGCAATTGCTCCCACTGGCATGGTGGTAAGGGACTCCCGATGAGGGTCGGTTTCCCTGTCACTCATCGCCGGGCCGATTTCAACTCTGTTTGTAGCCGCCGATGATTACGCCTCGTGACTTTGCACGCTTTCAAGAACTCGCTGAGACTCATCGGTTGGTACCGGTTTGTCGGACGCTGATCGCCGACAGTCTGACTCCCGTGTCCGCCTTCAAGCGACTCGACCGAGGCGGAACGGCAGGGTTGTTTGAAAGCGTGATCGGAGGCGAGAAGGTGGGACGCTACAGCTTCGTGGCGTTCGACCCGTATCGATCGATCTCGGCGACTCGCGATCAAGTCACGGTCGAGGACGCGAATGGCCAACGCGCCTTTCAGGCCGACAATCCACTCGACGTGTTGCGGCAAGAGCTGGCTAGTGAGTCGATGGTGCATCCGCCCGATATGCCTCCGTTCGCGGGTGGCGCGATTGGCTTCGCGGGATACGACGTGGTTCGCTACGTCGAGCGACTTCCTAATGCTCCCAAAGACGATCGCGGCATTCCTGACTTGTACTTCGGTTTCTTTGATCGCATGGTGGTTTTCGATCACGTCTCCAAGACCGTCATCGTGGTCGTGTTGGCGCGGATCGAGGCGGACACCGACGTCGAGGCCGAGTTTCAACGAGTTTGCGATTCCCTGCAATCGATAGTCGACCAGCTGCGCGAGCCAACCGATGGCCTGGATATCAACGACGTCGACGCGGGCGAGTCGGAATCGTTGTCGACGACGTCGAATTTCACGCAGGATGGTTTTGAGCAAGTCGTTCGGCGCTGCGTTGACTACATCGAGGCGGGCGACATCTTCCAGGTCGTCGTCAGCCAGCGGCTGCAGACGCCGATCGACTGCGATCCCTTCGAGGTGTACCGCACGCTGCGGACGGTGAATCCAAGTCCGTTCATGTTCTTCCTGCGGACTCCGGATGTCACGTTGGTCGGTAGCAGCCCGGAGATCATGTGTCGTGTCGTGGATCGTCGAGTCACGGTTCGGCCTCTGGCTGGCACACGGCGTCGCGGTCGTGACGAAGCGGAGGATCAATCGCTCGAAAAGGAACTGCTCGCGGATCCCAAGGAACGGGCCGAGCATGTGATGCTGGTCGACCTCGGACGCAACGACGTCGGCCGAGTCGCTCGATTTGGCTCGGTGTCCTTGCCCGATGTGATGGTGGTCGAGCGATACAGTCACGTCATGCATATTTCGTCGACGGTCGTGGGCGACTTGAAGGATGGCTGTGATGCGTTCGACGCCCTAGCCGCGAGTCTGCCCGCCGGTACGGTGAGCGGGGCTCCCAAGGTTCGCGCGATGGAGATCATCGATGAGTTCGAGCCGACTCGTCGAGGTCCGTACGCGGGCGCCGTGGGCTACGTCGACTTCGCCGGCAACATGGACACCTGCATCGCGCTGCGGACGTTGGTCGTGAAGGATGGCATCGCGTACGTGCAGGCGGGCGCTGGCATCGTCGCGGATAGTGATCCGACGTCGGAATATCAAGAGACGCTCAATAAGGCCCGAGGGTTGTTGCGGGCCATCGAACTGGCCGAGCGACGGCATCGGCACCGAGATTCCAATCCGTAAATTCGAGCCGCGGGGACGCTGGACGATGGTCATCGTGATTGCGACGATTCACTGCACGCCGGGAAAACGAGACCAGTTGCTGGACGAGTTTCGCGCCGTCGTGCCACTCGTACGGGACGAGGAGGGATGTATCGAATACGGGCCGACCGTCGACGTGGAGACGTCGATTCCAGCCCAGGCCGATCCGGATCTCGATCGCGTCGTCGTCGTGGAGAAATGGGCATCGATCGCCGCGTTGGAGGCTCACTTGATCGCACCGCACATGTTGGAGTATCGCGGTCGCGTCAAGGGACTGATCGAGCGAGTCGACATCCAAGTATTGGAACCCGCCTAGAACCAGCTCGTCGCGACACGCTCCGCGAAGTGGCTCATCCTTCGCGGCGACGCCTCGCAAGGTAAGTGATCGTTTCGGGGCTCCGGAGAATAGCCATGTCGCGCGTTCGCTCAAGCACCTGGCTCGATGCACTCTATTCGCTGCCGCGCTGGTTGTGCTTGTTCTTGTGTTGCGCGAGCGTTGGCTGTTTCTCGGGTGACGAAACGGATCCGACGGCTCAAGAGGAACCGGCCTTCGAATTCAATCGCTTGCAAGCGATGCCCGATCTCGTGGCCGCGGCGGAGGATGAAGAGCAGTCCGAGGGCGAAACGGAGTCCGGCACCGGGACATCAACGGCCGCGCCGTCAAACGCCGCCGTGCCAACCGCGGACCTCAAGAATTCCGCGAAACCTGGTCACTGGGTCGCGGCTCGCCAACGCATGACGGCTCAAGAGAGCGAGTTTCAGGGAACGATTCGCTCGATGGTGTTGAGTTCCGGTCAACCGGCTCGTACCGAGACCTCCAACCACTACCTCGTCATCGAACGTCCCGTCGTGCTTCAGCAAGGGGCGGCCAAGGATGTGGAGTTGATCTTCTACATTCCTCGCCGTCTGGATTTGGATTCGAGTTCCGTTCTTCTTGAGCACACGTTGATCGATCGCTTGGGGAGGGTCGTCGCACAGAATAGTGGCGCCGTTTCCTTGATGGACGCCTACCAGTTTTTCACGGTCGTGCTTTCGGATGGGCCGAGCGATTTTTCGTTCTTGACCTCGATGCCAACGCATGGTCCGACGATCGGCGCGAGTCGCAAGGACCTGGATAACGTGGTATTGGCCGATTGTCGCGAGCAGGTGCCGTTGCCAGCCGACGTGTTCGGCTGGACGGCGATCTCCACCATCGTTTGGCATGACTTGGCTCCCGATCGACTGGATCCATCCCAGCAACAAGCGATGCTCGATTGGCTTCATTTCGGCGGTCAATTGATCGTCAGCGGCCCCGATTCCCTCGAGATGCTACGAGGGAGTTTCCTTGGTCCCTATCTGGCCGCTCGTTCACGCGGCGCGGTGAGTTTGGGGCAAGAATCGCTCGATGCCATCAACCAGTCCTGGTCGCTGGCTGGGCCGGGTGGCTCCGTGCCGATCGAATGGCGTTTGGTCGAGGACTCGAGTTTTCTGGGAACTGATCTGGAGCTCGTGGGCGACTCCCGCTTCATGCCAGGCACGGGTGAACTCGTGGCCGATCGGACGGTGGGACACGGTCGAATCGTCGTCACGTCGTTTTCCTTGACCGAGCGAAGTTGGCGGGTTTGGCCTGGCGCCGACAACTTTCTGCATAACGTGTTGCTGCTTCGACCGCGTCGTGATTTCACTCGGCTCGACGAGGATGAATTCGAGAGCGTTTCCAGAATGCGGTTCGTCGACTTTCCCAATCAACAACTCGAACCGTTGATTTACTCGAAGCTGCGGTTCTTTTCACGCGATTGGCGGCCTAGCGAGCGGGGGGCGACCAACTCGGAAAGCAACCTCGACGCGCCGGCCAGCCGCTCCGAGCAAGCACTTCCCGCCCATCGTCAACTGGAGTCGCGCGAAGCGTGGCTTGCTTGGACAGGTGGCCCCTACGCCAATACGGTGAAGTCCGGCGTGGGCGGATGGAATGATATGGGAGCCGCGAGTCAAGTCGCGCGATCGATCCTGACGGATACCAGCGGAATCGAACCGCCGAGTCGTCGGTTCGTGCTGACCGCCATCGGGATCTATCTGGTGGTCTTGGTGCCTCTCAACTGGCTCGTGTTTCGGTTGATGAGTCGAGTGGAGTGGGCTTGGATCGCCGCCCCAATCATCGCCATCCTGGCCGCCGTTGGAGTCGTGCGGGCCGCTCGGCTCGATATCGGGTTTGCTCGAAGCCAAAGCGAGCTGGCCATCATCGAACTTCCCGCTGGTTATGATCGCGCCCATGTCACGCGATACTCCAACTTGTACACCTCGCTGTCGACTCGGTTTAGTGTCGAATTTGATTCGACGGTTTCACGTGGCCAGCCTTGGGGATCGAGAGCGACCGAGCAACAGACGGGCGACGAGCGCGAGGTGACTCTCAATCGAGCCGGAGCGTTGCGGCTGGAGGATTTCAGTATCCCATCGAACACCGCTGGCTTGCTTCATACCGAGGAGTTCGTTGGTGTGGGAGGCCGATTGGGATGGACGTGGCTTGCCGGGTCCAACTCGTCCTCGCCGGCGGGCTCACTGAACAATGCCACCGAGCTCGACCTGTCGACGGCGGTCGTCGTTCATCGAGACGATGGCGGTCGTTGGTGGGCCGCCATCGTGGGTTCCTTGTCACCCGGCTCGACCGAGGAATTGACGCTCAAGCCGGTGGACGACGAGGAACAATGGCATCGACTGTGGATGGGTTCGGAAGAGACCGATTACCTGGGGCATGAGTTCTTGCTCACGTTTCAGGAGGGTGACCAGAAACTCGATGGCGTGTTGACGGTGGACGAACTGAAAGCGATTCCCGGTTATGAACGGTCCTGGCTATCGACGTTCCAGGCGACGATGTCGGAATTCGAGGCCGAAACCGAGGAAGAGGAAGAAGCGATTCGACGTGGTCTGCCCGCCAGGGAATGGCCAAGACTCGCTCGAAGGATCGCCCACGGTCGTTTTTCCTGCGCGGGTTTAATCGAGCTCTGGATGAAGGTGGCTCGCCAGCATCAACATGGGACATTCCTGTTGGGAACGCTGGAGCGATTCGATGAGACTTGTCACGTTCAGCCGTTGCCTTCCCAACGCGAACAAAGCGCGTTGTTGATCGCCGAGTTGTCTCCCGCTGCCCTGCCCCAACCGATGTCCGATTTGCGATTGCCCGACCGATGGCGGCGTTCATTCTCCGAGGATGGCGAGGACGCAGAATCCTCGGACCCAGAATCCTCGGATCCAGAGGCGACACCACGGGCCGACGATAATGGCGGCACTGGCGACTGATGGCATGGCACGAGCAACCTTGAATCATCCGCATCGTTGATCACGCGGGATCGACACATCGCTTGGTTCGTTTCTCCCTCGGAATACCGTGATGATTGAGATTTCTGGATTCGGCAAGGACTACGGTGAATTCACCGCGGTGGAGTCACTGGACTTGAAGATTGAAGCGGGGGAGATCTTTGGTTTCATCGGACCCAATGGCGCGGGCAAGAGCACGACGATTCGATTCCTTGCCACGTTGTTGCGTGCCTCGCGTGGCTCCGGATCGGTCAATGGTTTCGATGTCGAACGGAATCCCATGGATGTCCGTCGCAGCGTGGGATACATGCCCGACATGTTCGGTGTCTACGATGGCATGCGTGTCTGGGAGTTTCTCGACTTCTTCGCGGTCGCTTATCAGATCCCCAGGACCCAGCGACAGCGAATCATTGGCGAGGTGCTCGAACTAGTCGATCTCAAGCACAAACGAAACGACTTCGTGAATGGTCTTTCGCGAGGCATGAAACAGCGGCTCTGTTTGGCGAAGACATTGGTGCACGACCCGCCAGTCTTGATTCTGGATGAACCCGCCAGCGGTCTCGACCCACGTGCCCGCGTCTTGGTGAAGGAGCTCCTGAAAGAACTGCAGCGAATGGGAAAGACGATTCTCATCTCGAGCCACATCTTGACCGAGTTGGCGGATTTCTGCTCGTCGATCGGAATCATCGAACGCGGCAAGCTCCTGATGAACGGCCCGATCGACATCATCTACCGCCAGATTCGCTCGCACCGCAACCTCGACATTCGGGTGCTACGACATGTCGAAGTGGCCGAACAGATTGTGAGTGGCTACCAGGGAGTCCGGTCCGTCGAGGTGGATGGACTGAGCCTGCTCGTGGAGATCGATACGGACGAGGCGGGGTTGGAAGCGATTCTCCGTGAGCTGGTCGAAGCGAATCTAGGGCTCTATTGCTTCGCTGATCTCGAGCCGTCGCTGGAGGATGTCTTCATGTCCGTCACGCAGGGCATCGTGAACTGAACCAGCGGATCACGATCCAGGCACCTTCCGCCAAGGCCACCGCGCGGTTTGTCAGAATCGGTCTCGGTCACGCGCGAACCACGGCCGGCGATCTTGGTGTCGCGCCTTTCACGCATCGCCCAGGCGAGCCAATTCCAAAGCGTGGGAAAACCAAAGGAAACCCGAAGCGTCAGTTTTGATGTCGATTTAATCAGACGCGCCACATCGTGTGGCCGTGAGACGCCCATCGAGGTCGTCTCACGGATCGGATTTGGGGTGGGCACTCGTCGACCTAGGGCTGCGTCGCCCGCGCTTCGCTTGGGCTCCTGACCCTAGGCTGTGGTGCG
>JAGQPS010000839.1 GCA_020426595.1 Planctomycetales bacterium | reverse complement strand
GAACAGTCGGGCAAGCTGTGGCTGCTGATTGCCGCCGCAACGGTGTTGATGTTGCTGGGCCTGGCGGACGATCGTCGCGGCCTCGATTGGAAACTACGCCTGAGTATTCAAACGGCCGTGGCAGCCGTTGTGGTTGCTGCTGGCTGGCGACTGTCGTTGTTCGTCGACCTGCCATGGCTAACCAACGCGTTGAGCATGCTTTGGATCGTGGCCCTGATCAACGCCTTCAACATGCTCGACAACATGGACGGGCTCTCCGGCGGCGTAGGGGCCATTGCCGCCGCGATGTTGGCCGCCGTGATGCTGATGGCGCCGGACCCGATGACCCACCAACCGCAGTTGTTTGTCGCGGGATTCTTGCTGGTGCTGGTTGGTTCCTTGGTCGGTTTCTTGGCACACAACCGTCCGCCGGCCAGAATCTTCATGGGCGACGCCGGGTCGTACTTCATCGGGTTTTGGATCGCCACCGGCACGTTGATGGCCACCTTCGCGGGCGAAGGACTCCCGAGGCATGC
>JAGQPS010000838.1 GCA_020426595.1 Planctomycetales bacterium | reverse complement strand
CGTTGTCGAGAAAGCATTGCATATAAGCCACCTTCGCCATGTTCCGGCCGTCTTGCCCGATGAGGCCATTGCCGATGTTTCGGCCGATCGAATTGTGGGGCTCAGCCCGCCCATGCAACGTGTTTACAAGGACATTGGCCGCGTCGCGCCGCAAGACGTCAATGTCTTGATTGTCGGAGAGAGCGGAACGGGAAAAGAGCTTGTGGCGCGGGCCATCGTTCATCACAGCGCGCGCGCCAAAGGGCCGTTTCTGGCAATCAATTGCGCCGCCATTCCTGAAGCTCTGTTGGAAAGCGAGTTGTTCGGGCATGAACGGGGCGCTTTCACGGGTGCAAACCGAACTCGCATTGGCAAATTCGAAAAGGCGGATGGCGGGACGTTGTTTCTGGATGAAATTGGAGACATGTCGCTGGCCACGCAGGCGAAAATCCTGCGGCTTCTCCAGGAAGGCAAGTTTGAGCGGCTTGGCGGTAATGAAACGATTGAGTCGGATGTGCGAATCGTTGCGGCAACCA
>JAGQPS010000837.1 GCA_020426595.1 Planctomycetales bacterium | reverse complement strand
CAGGGTGGCGAGGAAGAGCCCTTCGCCGCCGAAGACCATGGATTTGAGGTTCCCGGCGCGCTCGATGTCATATCCGACGCTGCCATCCATCGCCGCAAGGCAACCCGTGTCGACGCGCAGGGTTTCGCCAGCCGCCAGTTCCCGCTTGATCACGGTGCCGCCCACATGGATGAAGGCCATCCCGTCGCCGTTCAGGCGTTGCAGGATGAAACCTTCGCCGCCGAAGAAGCCGACGCCCAGCTTCTTCTGGAAGGCGATTCCGGTGGTGGTGCCGAAGGCGGCGCAAAGGAAGGCGTCCTTCTGGCAGATCAGTTCGCCGCCCGCTTCCGCCATGTCGATGGGAATGATCCTGCCGGGGTAGGGGGCCGCGAAGGCCACGCGCTTCTTGCCCTGGCCGATGTTGGTGAAATGGGTCAGGAAGATCGACTCGCCTGTCAGCACCCGTTTGCCGACATTGAGAAGCGAGTTCATGATCCCGCCCGACGGCTGCGTGCCATCGCCCATCCGGCTTTCGA
>JAGQPS010000836.1 GCA_020426595.1 Planctomycetales bacterium | reverse complement strand
AGACGGATGTCTCCTGTCCCGAAGCGATCGCGGAAATGTTTCATCAGGTCGATGATCGCTTCGGCCGCGTCGATTTTCTGGGCAACATCGCCGGTGACGGGCATCTTGCGAAGCCGGAAGACCTGACGATGGAGGACCTGCATCGCGTCCTGCAGAATCTGGTCGTCGGTCGGTTCGCAATGTGCCAGGAGGCCGGCCGCCGGATGCTCGCTCAGGGGAGTGGTTCCATCATGAACATCGGTTCGCTCGCCAGTTCCACCGCGCTGGGCCGAGGACACATCGCCTACAGCATGGCAATGGGAGCGGTCGTTCAGATGACACGCGAACTCAGTACCGAATGGAGTCACCGCGGCGTGCGAGTCAACTGTGTGACACCGGCTCAGGTCACGAATCCATCGCTGACATCCCGGATGCAGGAGGACCCCACTCTGGAAGGACGCTTCCTGAAAGGCATTCCCGCCGGACGTCTGGGTGTGCCTGACGACATTAAGGGACTGGCTGTGCTACTGGCATCCG
>JAGQPS010000835.1 GCA_020426595.1 Planctomycetales bacterium | reverse complement strand
CTCAGAGACCAGTTGCCGGGCGAAGTAGATGTTCGTGCCTTCTTCGAAGACCAGCGTGACGACTGAAATGCCGAATCGCGAGACGCTGCGCAACTCTTCGATATGCGGCAAGCCGCTCATCGTGGCTTCGACCGGATAGGTGACGTAGCGTTCGACCTCGACCGGCGACAACGAGCCGGCCCCCGTGATGACCGTCACCTGCACATTGGTCATGTCGGGCACGGCGTCGATCGGCAGCGACCACGCGGCGTACATGCCGCCCGCCGCCATCAGCAGCGTGAGAATCAGCACCAGAAAGCGATTGGAAAGCGAGAATTCGATCAGTTGGGACAACATGGGGCACCCGCGATTGTGAATGATCGGAAACGAGGACCGCGCGACAGAACGCCAGAAACGGGGTGGGCCGCGTCAGTCTTCCGCTTCGAGAAGCAATTCGGCCTTCAGCAGGTGAGCGCCCCGGCAGACCACGCTTTCGCCGCCGGACAATCCTTCCTTCACTTCGACGAATTCGCCCGT
>JAGQPS010000834.1 GCA_020426595.1 Planctomycetales bacterium | reverse complement strand
ATGGCCTTACAGACATGACCACAAGCTTGGCTTGGGGCGATATCGACAATGATGGCGATCTGGATTTAGCCGTTGGTAATGGGAACTTTGGGGTAGCAGTAACAGCCCCCGGCTCACCGAACAAGCTCTATGAAAACGTCAATGGAACGTTCCATGAAATTTGGTCCGACCAGATCAACGATAGCACCACAAGTGTTGCGTGGGGTGATTTCAATCGGGACGGCTGGCTCGATCTGGCCGTCGGCAATTACGGCCAGCCCAATCGTCTATATGAAAACCACAACGGAACGTTAACGACGCTGCCGGCGTGGTCTTCGGTTGATGCAGATTTTACGACCAGTTTAGCATGGGGCGATCTGGACAATGATGGCGATCTGGATCTGGCGGCGGCAAATGCCGGTGGGGCGGAAGGGCGGGCAATTGATGCCGACAAAATATATGGCAACAACGGTGATCGCTTTCTAAGCGATCCCAAATACCTTTGGCTCGCTCAAAACAACCAAAATAGTTACAATG
>JAGQPS010000833.1 GCA_020426595.1 Planctomycetales bacterium | reverse complement strand
GCGGTGCCGGAGTCGTTGGTAAACCGCAGAAAGTAAGTAGCGGTGTCTGGGTTGTAGACACCAATCGTGTCGATCCCCAAACCTTCCCAATCGCCCGCCAGCGGAACCCAATTTGGGATACCGTAGTTAAACGCTGGAACGTCAGCCACTCCGGTGGAGTTGTGGTTTCGAAGGAAGAACGTCGCCGTCGCCGGGTTATAGACGCCGATTGTGTCGATCCCGTCGCCGTTCCAGTCACCCGCCATTGGCACCCAACCAGGAAGACCGTAATTGAAGGCCGGATACGTCGTCACCCCGTTGTTCGAGTCGGTGAGGAAGAACGTCGCCGTGTCTGAGTTGTAAGCCCCGATCGAATCGATACCGTCCCCGTTCCAATCGCCCGAGATGGGATGCCACTGCGGGAGCCCAAAATTAAACCCAGGCAAGCCGGCCGGAACGACATTATTCGAGGTTCGCAACGAGAACCCTGCGTTACTGACGGCTCCCACCGCATCGCCCGGCGAGACAAACAACGGGG
>JAGQPS010000832.1 GCA_020426595.1 Planctomycetales bacterium | reverse complement strand
GATGACCACGACCCGGCCATCTTCAGGATTGACCGCGAACTGGATATTGCAGCCACCGGTGTCTACACCGACCTCACGAATGATCCCGATCGAGAGGTCTCGCAGGTATTGGTATTCGCGATCCGTGAGGGTCATGGCAGGCGCGACGGTGATCGAGTCGCCTGTGTGCACGCCCATTGGGTCCAGATTCTCGATGGAGCACACGATCACGACATTGTCTGCCTGATCGCGCATCACCTCGAGCTCGTATTCCTTCCAGCCAAGGATTGACTCCTCCAGGAGTACCTCGGTGGTGGGGCTGGCCTGCAATCCCGACCCCGCGATCCGACGCAGGTCATCCTCATCGAAGGCCATCCCCGAACCGGAGCCGCCCATCGTGAAGGAGGGGCGCACCACAACGGGATAACCCAACTCATCGGCTCCCGCCATCGCGCGCTCAAGAGCAATCCGCTCCAGCTCCGCCTTCGTGGTGCCTGTGGGAGCATCGGCGGCATTGCAGATCACGCTGCGGGCCACC
>JAGQPS010000831.1 GCA_020426595.1 Planctomycetales bacterium | reverse complement strand
AAAACTACTAGACTTCGACGACGACAACGAGCTCTTAGTAAAGCTGGCGGTCTACTCACGTGAGCATGCTTACATGAAGGACATGCCAGCGGCATTGCTGGTCACGCTGTCGACTCGCGACACGGCGCTGATGCACAAGGTCTTTGACCGAGTTGCTGACAACGGTCGCGTTCTGCGCACGGTGTTCCAGATGGTTCGCTCAGGCCAGTTCGGTCGCAAGGGTCTGTCGTCTTCGCTTCAGCGTGCGTTCCAGCGATGGCTGAACGGGGCTTCGACGGGCAAGTTGCTGTCGGCATCGATCGGTAACGATCCGAGCCTGCGTGACGTCCTGCGAATGGCACGTCCGACGCCGAAGGATGACGCTCGTCGAGCGTTGTTCGGTTGGCTGACTGATAAGGAAGTCGAAAAGTGGGCTCCGGCGACGGAAGCTGACTTGCCGACCGAAGTTCAGTCGCTGAAGGCGTTCCGCTCAGCGGAGACCGAAGAAGCTCAGGCGTTGATCGCGGGCGACCTGCAAG
>JAGQPS010000830.1 GCA_020426595.1 Planctomycetales bacterium | reverse complement strand
ATCTTTGTCAACGGCGGTCCCAGTCACGTCGACACCTGGGATTACAAACCAGCCTTAGAGAAGTGGGACGGCAAGTCCATCAAGGAATTTGACAAGAGTTTCCAGGACACGACGGGTTTCTTTAAGAACGCCGTCGGGAATCTGATGAAGTCGCCGTTTGAGTTCCGGCCCCGTGGGGAGTCGGGGAAGATGGTCTCGTCCATCTTTCCCCATCTCGGCGAGCATGTCGACAAGATGGCGTTCATCCACTCGGGTTACACAGAGTCCAACAACCATTCCCCCGCTCTCTTCGCGATGAATACGGGGTTTGCCCGGATGGGGTTTCCCTGCGTCGGATCCTGGGTGACCTAGGGACTCGGCAGCGAGAGCCGCGACTTGCCCGGCTTTGTGGTCATGAGTGACCCGAAGGGGAGGGGCCTTCCCAAGGGGCACGCGGCCAACTGGAGTGCCGGATTCCTTCCCGGGGTTTATCAGGGAACCCATCTCCGCCCCACGGGAGAACCGATCGACAATTTGAA
>JAGQPS010000082.1 GCA_020426595.1 Planctomycetales bacterium | reverse complement strand
CTTCGCTTAGGCTCCTGACCCCAGGCTGTGGTGCGGCGCCCCCGTTGGGGGCTTCGCAAACCGTGGCTCGACACTCTTGCACCCACATCGCCGGTTGCCCGCGCACGACTCACCGCGGTCGGTGAAGCCGGCTTCTCCCGACGCGCCCACCGCTTCGGCTACACGAGCGCTCGATCGAGCGGGACGTATTCGTAGCCGAAGGTTTCCGCGACCGGTTGGTTCGTGACTCGACCTTCGAAGATGTTGACGGCGGTCGAGAGAGGCGTCGAGTTGCGAGCCGCGGCCATTCCCTCGCTCGCCAAGATAATGGCGAAGGGGAGAGTCACGTTGCACAAGGCGAAGGTGCTCGTTCGACCCACGGCTCCTGGCATGTTCGCCACGCAATAGTGCACGACATCGTTCACCGTGTAGACCGGGTCGCTATGAGTCGTGGGGCGAGCCGTTTCGACACAGCCTCCTTGGTCGATCGCCACGTCGACGATCACACTGCCCGGCTTCATGATCGTGAGGTCATCCTCGGTGATCAGATTGGGAGCCTTCGCGCCCGGCAGGAGTACGGCTCCAATCACGAGGTCGGCGAGACGCAGTTCTTCCTTGAGCACATGGCGGTCGCTGAAGAGTACGTTCACATTGGCCGGCATGACGTCATCGAGATGCCGGAGCCGATCCATGTTGATATCCATGATCGTGACATCGGCCTGGAAGCCGGCCGCGATCTTGGCCGCGTTCTTCCCGACGACTCCGCCGCCGATAATCGTGATGTGAGCCGGAGCAACCCCCGGCACGCCGCCCAGTAGAATGCCACGCCCCATTTGCGGACGCTCCAGGAATCGTGCTCCTTCCTGGATGCTCATGCGGCCAGCCACTTCGCTCATCGGAGTCAGCAGCGGCAGCGCGCCTCGCTGATCCCGTAGCGTTTCATAAGCGACGCAAGTCGCCTGGCTATCGATCATCGCCTGGGTCAATTCGCGATCGGCCGCGAAATGGAAGTAAGTGAAGATGATCTGACCGGGACGAATCAGCGGCCACTCACTCGGTTGAGGTTCCTTCACCTTCACGATCATATCGGCGACGCCGAAGATCTCGTCTGGTGACGCGGCCAACTTGGCTCCCGCCTCGAGATACTCGTGGTCGGCGAGTCCCGATCCGAGACCAGCCCCAGCTTGAACCAAGACGGTATGACCGCGCTTGGTGAGTTCCTCGACTCCAACCGGCAGCATCGCGACGCGATACTCGTCTCGTTTGATCTCACTGGGTACGCCGATGATCACGTTTCGTCCTCCCAATCCACGACTTCATCCATCGAGGGATCCCACGGTTCCCAGGCTCCCTCATCCGATTCGCCTTCGACGTAGTACACGTTTGGATTGTCGGGATCCGCCGTAACGCGAGGACCCGCGGGAGCCGCCGGTGCTTCCGCGCCAGGCTCACGCGGCGGTTCACTCGTGCGTTTCTGCAGGAACAGGCGAATCGGGATTTCTCCGAACGAGAGCTGGTCGTGCAAGACGCTTGAAAGGTACTTGACGTACGAAGGCTGAAACGAATTGGGATCGTTGCACATCAAGACGACCGTCGGAGGCCGAATCCCGACTTGAGTCGCGAAGTAGATCTTCGGTCGCTTGTTGTGATAGAGCGGCGCCGGGTGCTTTCGCATCGCCGCTTGGATCAATCGATTGAGCTCGCCGGTCGTGATTCTTTCGAGACTCTGCTTGAACAGCATCTGCGCGTGGCTGAGTAACTTTTTGACGTTGCGTCCCGACTGACCAGTGACGAAAGCGATGGGGGCGTACCAAAGTGAAGGAAATTGTTCCCTCAGATAGTCGCTCCACTGTTCGGTCGGCATGTGCTCGGACAGCAAGTCCCATTTGTTGACCACCAGGATCACGGGCTTGTTGTGTTCCTGGATGTAATGCACGAGCTGCTTGTCGACCTTGCTCAGTCGTTGCGAGCCGTCGAAGAACATCAGCACGACGTCGGCGTGTCGGATGCTGCGTTGAGCCCGGTGGGTGCTGTAGAAATCGACGTCGCTTTTCACCGCCCGAGATCGCTTGAGGCCCGGCGTGTCGATGGCGATGAACGTCTTGCCATCCATCTCGAAACGAACGTCGACACTATCGCGAGTCGTCCCAGCGACCTCCGAAACGATCATGCGCGGGCTATTGGTCAACGTGTTGACGAAGGTGCTCTTGCCCACGTTGCGGCGACCGACGATCGCCACCTTCATTTCCGGCTCACCGAGGAACTCGTCCTCGATCATTTCGGGCAAGGCCTCGATGATTCCCTCGAGCAAGTCATCGCGGCCGATCTTTTGCTCGGCACTAACCTTCAAGGGAGATCCGAGCCCGAAGCGGGAGAATTCCTCGGCGGCGACGTCGAACTTAGGCGCGTCGCACTTGTTGGCGACCAGCAACATCGGCTTATTGGTCGCTCGCAATCGCTGCGCGATCGTCTCATCGAGCACGGTGAGACCCTCACGGGCATCGACCATGAAGACCAATAGATCGGCTTCCTGGATACCGTATTGGATCTGCTGTTCGATTTCGTCGCTCAGATTGTCGACGTCATTGATGCCGATACCGCCGGTATCGACCAGCTCGAGGTAATGTCCTTCCTCCTGGATCACGCGAGTCATCCGATCGCGCGTGATACCGGCGACGTCATCGACGATGGCGAGTCGCTTTCCAACCAGCCAATTAAAGAGACTGGACTTGCCGACGTTGGGGCGACCGACGATGGCAACTTTAGGAATGGACATGGGACTCAGCCAAGCAAAGGGGAACCAGATAACCGGCGTGTATCGTACCCGCGCACACCGGTTTCCAGTAGGCCTAGCCCAGGAGCCAATCGTTCCCCAGGGGCCTCGTCACGGAGGGCGGAGGTCGGCATTGCCCGGGAACCCTGGCGTTCGCGCTTGGGCGTTGCTCTTTCAGGAATGCCGATAGACGGAAGTCTTCGTTGCGCAACAAGATGTTGGCTTGTACGAGAAGTCGAAGAGTCCCTCGCTCACGCTTCGGGGTTCCTCTGGGTTTTCCACGCTTTTGAATTGGCCGCTTGGACCGAGACCCGACGTGCGCGACACCCAATCTTCCGCCGTCGCTACATCGTCGGCCTCGCCCATCCTAGGAAGCGAAGAAGGTCCGTTCGACGAAGTGAGTATCGATCGTGCCGGCGGCGAAGTCGGCATGTTCGAGGACTCGTTTGTGGAACGGCGCGGTCGTCTTGATCCCCTTGACCCGCAATTCATCCAACGCGCGCAACATGCAGGCGATCGCCTGTTCACGAGTCGGCTGATGGACGATCAGTTTGCCGATCATCGAGTCGTAGTAAGGGGGCACCATGTAGCCGGCGTGAGCGTGGGAATCAAAGCGAACCCCCAATCCGCCGGGAACGAACAGCTCCTCGATCCGACCGGGACAGGGCTGGAAATTGCGGTCCGCGTCCTCGGCATTAATGCGGCATTCGATCGCCGCTCCCAAGCAGGGAATCTGATCTTGGGTGAACGGAAGTGGCTCGCCAGCCGCGACTCGAATCTGGCTCTTGATCAAATCGATGCCGGTGACCTGTTCGGTCACGGGGTGCTCGACTTGAATCCGAGCATTGACCTCGATGAAGTAGAAATTCTCGTGCGCGTCGACGATAAACTCGACCGTGCCCGCGTTCGTGTACTTGGCTTCCTGGAGCAACCGGACCGCCGCGGCGCAGATCTCGTGACGAGTCTTCTCCGAGAGGTTCGGCGCCGGGCTCTCCTCGATCAGCTTCTGGTGGCGGCGCTGAGTCGAACAGTCGCGTTCCCACAGATGCACGACGTTGCCATGTTGGTCGGCCAACATTTGGACTTCGACGTGTCGAGGTTTCTCGATGTACTTCTCGAGGTAGACGCCAGCGTTGCCAAACGCGGCCTTCGCCTCGTTGCGAGCTTGCTGCAAGGCGCTCTTGAGCGTCAGTTCGTTTGCCGCGACTCGCATGCCCTTGCCACCGCCACCCGCGGTCGCCTTGATGAGCACGGGGTAGCCAATTTCCTTCGCGACACGAATCGCTTCGTCCTCGCTCTCGATCAGTCCCGGGCTCCCGGGCACGACCGGCACATTGGCTCGGCGGGCGATCGCCTTGGCCGTGTTCTTGTCACCGAGTTGATCCATCGCCTCGGGCAACGGACCGATGAAGTCGATGTTGCAGCTCCGGCAAACCTCGTTGAACTTCGAGTTCTCGGCCAGGAAGCCGTAGCCTGGATGAATCGCCTCGACATTGCCGACTTCGGCCGCGCTGATCAGTTGATCGATCCGCAAGTAACTGTCACCCGAACGCGGTCCACCGATGCAGTACGCTTCATCCGCCAACTCAAGATAAGCCGCCCCGCGATCGGCTTCACTAAAGACGCAGACGGTTTCAATGCCGAGCTCCTTACAAGCTCGGATGATGCGCAAGGCGATTTCGCCGCGGTTGGCGATCAGAATTCGGTTGTACATACGGACTTCCCGATGGGGGCTTGGCACATTCCTTGCCGCCAAGCGACCGGAGCTTCGAATTGATGGTGAGGCTTTGAAAACCAGCTTGGACGCGGCGGGAACCTTGGCTTGCCCGAGCCTGCAAACTCGGGCCGCGAAACCCAAGCCGCTCGTCGGATCGAATCAAACGGCGCCCCCTAGGCCCAGACTCTTAATGGCCCACGGCGCGCGAGTTGATGACGAGCGACGAGTCGTCGCAAGTGGCCCGCGACTCGCGCGGAACATCGCGTGTCGCACGGACACCGGCGGCAGGGCGCTGAGTCACTCGGCGGCGATCAACCAGTCGTGTCGACCTTGAACAACGGCTTGTTGACGTCGACCGGCTCTTCATTCTTCACGAGGATGGCCACGATCTTGCCCGACACTTCCGCCGGGATCTCGTTGAACATCTTCATGGCCTCGATCACGCCGACAATCGTATCGGATTTGATCGAGTCGCCCACTTTGACATACGGATCCGAGGTCGGATTCGGCTTGGCGTAGAACGTGCCAACCATGTTGCTCTTGATCGTCACGATGTTCGGACCATCGACTTCCGCGGCCGGAGCCGATGCGGCTGGCGCGGGAGCCGGAGCGACGGGGACGGGAGCCGCGGCCATCGGAGCCGCGTGCAAGGGTGGAGCCGCGCCCGAGAAAATCATTGGCGCGGGATCCTCGCCCCGACGGAGTCGGATGCGCTGGTCGCCATGACGAAGAGTCACCTCGCTCAGGTCATTGGCCTTCATGAGTTCGACGAGTTGTCGAATGCGTTCGACGTCGAACACCTCGCTGGAATCCGATTCACCTTTGCTCATGCCTTGTCCTTCTGCGGTGCCGACGCCCTTGGGAGTTTTCTTGACGCTGCGAGACTTCCGAGGAGGTCCCTTCTTGGCTGGTCCTGTCATGGGGAGCACACACTCACTCGAGCGGATCGAGCCGCTTTCCCCACATTCCGGTCCGTCTCGGTCCTGGGGGCGGCCATCGTGGATCTGGAAGCGACTGATTATCAGTCGATAAGGGGCTCGAGCCAAGTCCCCGCACGGCTCGTGCTCGCTGAATTGAAAAGATGCGACGCTTGGAGCAGCTGAAACGAGGCCCGGCAGGGCCCTTTCGGCTCGGCCCAAGGCGACGAGCTTAGCCCGTTCGAGCGGTGAGCTACATGTCGACGATCGACGACTCGAAATCCTTTGGCACCGAAGTCAACACCTCGTGGCCATCGACCGTCACCAACACATCGTCCTCGATACGGACTCCGCCCCAACCAGGCAAGTAGATGCCGGGCTCGACCGTGACCACCATCCCCGGTTCCAAGGCCCGCGTATTGGAGCTCGACATCCGAGGTTCCTCGTGAATCTCGAGTCCGAATCCGTGACCGAGACCATGCCCGAAATGTTTTCCGTGGCCGGCGTCCTCGATGACCTTTCGCGCGGCTCGGTCGACTTCCGCCGCCGTGACTCCAGGACGAATCGCCGCGATGGCGGCCAGCTGCGCGTCCAACACGGTTTGGTAGACCTTGGCGAGCTTGGCGGGAGCCTTGCCCGTGACGAGCACGCGCGTCAGGTCGCTCGTGTATTTGCCCGCCTTGGCACCCCAATCGATCAAAACAAACGGGCTCTCCTCGATGCGACGGTCGGTCGGAATCGCATGGGGGAGCGCGGCTCGCGGGCCGACTCCCACGATCGGCTTGAACGCGCATCCCGTGCCGCCGAGCAGACGAATTTGATGTTCGAGGTTCGCGGCGATCAGTCGCTCGGATTGCCCCGGCGTCATCGTCGCGCGAATCGCATCAAAGGCGCGTTGAGCCAGATGAATGGACCGGCGGATCTCGGCGAGTTCGTCCTTGTCCTTGATCGCGCGGAGTTGCTCGACGAGCCCGCTCGTGGAGAGCAACTCGGTCGAAGGTAGGATTTCCGAGAAGCGATCGAATTGCGACTTGCTGAGCGAATCACCTTCGATCAACAAGCTGGTGAAACGATGACTCCCGACGAGTTCCGAGATCAATGCGGCCATCGGCTTGCTGCTGGTCCGCGTGGCGACCTCGAGCCCCGGACACTCCTCGGCCAGCTGAGTGTCATAACGGCTATCACTGAGTATCGTCTCGCCGTTGGCGTGAATGAGCAGGTAGCTCGAGTCGCCGCTGAAACCGGTGAGGTAGCCCACGTTGATCTCGTGCGTCACGAGCAACGCCTCGCCTCCCGCTTTCTTGATCAGGGCTCGGAGGCGATCTCGGCGGCGCGAGTAATTCATGGCTAGTCATCCAGGCGGAACGCTCGGCGGAGCGAGGCGAAGGGAGTAGGGCACGCAAGGAAACAAGTTCGCCGAACCAAGCGGTTTCCGATCCCAGGCGGGAGTCGGCAGGGCTGAGGCGACCTCGGAAACAAATGTCCCTTGCCCATGCCGCGAACGCAAGTCGACCGTGTTGGTCCGGAGCTTCGGCTGTGTGCGGCTTAGTTCTTCTTGGCCGCTAATCTCGCGGCGAGCTTCGGGTCGCGCGGCAGCGGGAACTCGACCCGTTTGCCGGTTTCGGCGGCCTTGTAGAGTCCCAGAATGATCTCCACGGCCCGGCGCCCCTCGTGGCCATCGCAGGTGAGCGTCGCGCCCGAGTTGACCGCGTGGGTGACTTCCTTGAATAGAGCCGTGTGACCGTGGTGTCCAATCGCCTTGGGATCCGCGGCACCTCCGCCCGTCGTTGTTTTCGCGGCCATTGCTTCCCGAATCTTGCGATCGGCGGCTCGCGACTTGGCGAACTCCCAAACGGTGATGTCCTCCTCGCGCAGGACGGCCGTCCCTTCGCTGCCATGAAGCTCGATTCGCTTGAGCGCGCCGGGATAGGCCGCGGTCGTCGCCTCGATGACTCCCAAGGCTCCATTGGCGAACCTGAGCGACGCGACGGCGGCGTCCTCGACCTCGATGCGATCATGAGCCAGCGTGCCGGTAAAGGCGCTGATCTCGGCGACGGGGCCCATGAGCCAGGTGAGTAGATCGACGCTGTGAATCGCTTGGTTCATCAGCGCGCCGCCTCCATCGAGTTCCCACGTGCCTCGCCAGGCCCCACTGTCGTAATACTCCTGGGTGCGAAACCACTTAACGTAGGCGTCGCCCAGCGTGAGACGGCCGAAGCGGCCTTGCTCGACCGCTTGTTTCATGAGCTGGGCCGAGCGATGGAAACGCGATGGAAAGATCGTCGCCAGCAAGACGCCCGCTTGTTCGCAGGCCTTGATCATGGCGTCGCAACGAGAGAGTGTGATCTCGAGCGGTTTCTCGACGATGACATGCTTACCCGCCCGAGCCGCGGCGAGGGTCGGTTCGAGGTGAGCCCCACTCACCGTCGCGACGGTGACGATGTCGATGTCCGGCCGCGAGAGCATGCGATCGAGGTCATCGTAGGCCTCGCACTGAAACTCCTCGGCAAGTTGACGGGCGGCCGGGAGGGATCGGTTGTGGCACGCGACCAGCCTGGCTCCCCGCAAGTCCGCGATGGCTCGGGCGTGGAATCGGGAGATCATGCCGCAACCAATAATGCCGAAACCAACCGCCATATCGGAATCCTTGCTAGGGAAAGAAAAGCGACCCCGGGGCTGAAACTGGGGGCTCCGAGGAAACCTGTCGCATCGCTTGAGATGGGAGAGCCTACCGGAACGGTTCCGGGCGAACAACTTGAGGCCGACAGGTCGCTCGCATGGGACGATCGGTGCATGGGACGCGAGAGTGGCTCGCCGAGCGGGTCTCACGCGGCCGACTCCTTGCTACAATGCTCTGCTTGGTGAGGACCGTCGGTCGTCTTCCGCGGGAGACGTGGCGACTCACCACCCCGCGCGACTCCCGTTTCATCTCCTGTCCGAACGGCTTCACCCCATGCGACGCACGCTGCTCAAGTCCAAGCTCCATCGAGCCACCGTTACGGCGGCTGACCTGCATTACGACGGAAGCGTCACGATTGACCGAGACTTGATGGACGCCGTCGACTTGGTGGCTTTTGAGCAAGTCGACGTGTACGACATCACCAATGGGGCTCGCTTGACCACCTATGCGATCGAGGGGGAACGTGGGAGCGGTGAGATTCGGATCAACGGAGCCGCCGCGCATCTAGTGAAGCCAGGTGACCTCGTGATCATCGCGGCTTATGGCCAACTCGATGAGAGCGAGCTGGAGGGATTCGAGCCCAAGATTGTTTTGCTCGACCATCACAATCGCGCCCGTTCAACTTGTCGGTAGCGAAGCCGATCGCGTCGGGACCGAGGGCGTTGAATGCGGCCCGTTGTTGCGTTCGGCCCGTTGTCGGCTGCGGCCCATTTCGCGGTGGAGTTGATTCACGACCGGGCTCCGGCGAACGATGCTCGCGTCGCGTCGATCCTTGGTCGCGAATTAGGTCCGACACTTTTGAGACTCGTCAACGGCGCGAGCCGGATTCGGGGCCGCGGCCCAAGGCTGTCTTGGCGGCGAGTCGTCTGATCCGAGTGTTCCGAACCGCGTGACATTCGCGGTCAGTGCCGACCTGAACGTGCGCTCGATTGGCAGGCTGATGCCATTCCACGATCGTGACATTTTTGCTCGATCGGCGGGCCATGCTCGAGTCGTTCTCGCGCGGGCCGGAACCAGCGGAGTCTCGAAGCTCGCCGCACGAACCTTCAATCGATCGTCACAGAATCCTGTTCTGCGGGGCGAATGACTCCGCGACTCGATTGCTCGGTCGCAGAATCCGAACTCGTATCAGCAAGCTGTGGAAAAGGTGTCCCGACGGCTGAATAAGGGACTTGTGATCGCGGTGAGCCTCACTGAGATCACACGGCGGTAACAAACCTCGAACCGACCCATCGGTGGTTTGGATAAGCCACGCAGAGCTTGCAGCCTTTAGCCACGACACTCACTCGACTCTTTCTAGATTCCTAGCCTCGCGGGACCTAACTAGTCCCGGCCCAAGGCGATCGTTGGAAGCAGTCAAGCACGACGTTGGTGAGGTGCCTCCCCAGGGGTTTGGGTAGGCCAGCCTGTGAGATGGATTTCCCACTGTTCGGTCATGACGCCCAAGGGTCAGAACCAGCACGTCATTGGTTGGAACCAAGACGGTTTAGGTTGGAACCAAGAAGGCGGATGGATTGACGGCGAGGATGAAAACAGAGGTGAACTGGATAACTAGGGTTGGGAATGTCGCGGCCTCAACAACGGGCTTGGGACTTTTGACCCAACCAGGGGCCGATCGCCCGAGACTTGGTTTCCAGTCAACTCGCATGGGTTGAGCCGATTGCCAGCAGATGATCCGAATTGATGGAACATCGAGAACCTTCACCCGTCCTTACGCGAACTTGATGCAGCAACGAAAGGAATCAACCATGGCCAAGTTTTATGTGACGAGCGGTGAGGTCCGTGTGGTCGTCGAGGCTCAAGATGCTCATGCCGCGGCGCTTTGGAGTGTCCATCTTTCCCTCTCGAAGGTGACCGATCTCGACGAATTCGAGCTAAGCGCGGACCAGCGAGCCGATTTGGCCGAATTCGATTCCTTGAGCCGGTTTGATCGTTGGATGTCGGTGAGCGAGATCGGTTTTGACCGGGACGAGGCGGGGATCTTTGAGTCGCTCGAGATGATGGTGGAATGGAATCAGTTGGCCATGGCGGTCGTGCGGCTCGAACGGCTCATCGCCGACGGCAATCTCGAGGTCGAATAGCGGCGGGGTGCCAGGCGACCGGCGTATCTCCCAAGCGACGGACCCAGGATCTTGCTGGGTAAAGGGTGGGGGACTACCAGCCGCGCGCTGACAACGGCAGGCTCGGCTCATCCGCCGACGCATCGTCGACAACCCGTTCAAGAGCTTGGACCGCTTGGGAGTAATACGTGTCGCCCTCCGCGCCGGAAGGTGCGCCGACCGGTGTGCCGACCTGGGCTTCGAACCGCGCGAGTTGTTCCAAGTGGTCTCGTGTGGAGGTAAGCAGGTCGAGCTGGCGCTGGGTCAACGGAACCGCGACTGGCTCGGCCGGCCAGTCCCGCCCAAGCCAGTGTTTCCAGGCTTCCCACAAATCGGTTAATCCCGCTTCATCCCACGCGCTGGTCAATAAACAGGGGACGGAGTCCGGGTGATCAACACCCCGGTCGAATCCGCCAGAAGCCGCGGGAACGGTGCCAAGGTTGCCCCTGGACGGGTCCGATGCCTTCCGATCGCCTGACCAATCGAATGGGAGTCGATCGCACTGGCTCACGAGTATCCAAGTTTCTGGCGAATTGGCTTCGCGAGGCGAACTGTCGAGACGTCCGTCGTCCCGCGGTTCACTTGCCCTTACTTGGATCCATTGCCGCAAGTCGTCCCAGGTCTTCGGAGGCTCACTACCAAGCGGGAACAGCCGGCAGATCAAGTCGGCTCGTGACGCATGCAGTCGCCCTTTCTCTTGTCCGCTTCGCTCGAGCCAAGTATCCGCGTCGGCTCGTTCCCCGGCGGTATCGCTCAGTCGCACCGGCCAGCCGTCGATCATCGTCGTCGATTGAACCACGTCGCGCGTCGTGCCCGGCTGATCAAACACCAGCGTCCGATCGTAACCGACGATTCGGTTGATCAAGCTGCTCTTGCCCGCGTTGGTGGGGCCCACCAATACGATGCGCGCTCCGTGAAACGCTCGCTCGACCAAGGAGCGTCGCGAGAGTACCGAGTCGACTTGTGCCAACAATCGGCCTACCGAGCCGGGATTGGGTGAATCCGCATTGGCCATGTCATGGAGCGTCTCGAGCCACGCGGCGACAGCTCGCGCCAGGACACCGTTCCCTTGCCAATGGACCAAGAGCTCGGACCAACGGTTGGTCACGAGCGATTCCATCCAGACGTTTTCGGCCTCGAGGCAGGAAGAGGACTGAGCCAACAACCGTTGCCAGGCCGAGATCGGCTCGCATCCCAAGCCGATGAGGTCGGACATCAGTCGGGCGGGAGCGGCAAGGCCCCCGTGACCGTGGATTTCAAAGCAATGTTCGCCTCGGCGGACGACGACCACGTCTTCTTGAGCCTCCGTCTGACACGCCCATTCGCCATAGAACAAGCGGCCCTCGGGGAAACGGTCGCAGCTCAATGAGGAACGAGCGCGAAAACCCTGCGAGAGAACGTGTGCGGCCGCCGGTCCCGAGACTTCGACCACGGCAACGGCCGAGCGCCCAACGGGGGTCAATTGACAGGCGGTCGTTGGTTCCCGATGCAAAGAAACCCTCTCCGGTCGCAAGCGGCTTGCCTAGCTTCCAGCGTTACGGGCACGCGACCGCGTCTCGAGCCAGCCAGGTCCGCCCTAAAATAAGAAACTCCCCGGCGATCACCACCGGGGAGTCCTCGTTTTTCAGTTCGGCCCGTAGGTCGATCCAACAGAGGCGACGTGAGCCGTCCTCTTGAACCGACCGACGCCTCGACTAGCGGCGTCGCCATCGCAGCAACGGTGCGCCACGTCGAATCCGTCGCGCCGCCGGTGCCTCGATGCTGTGGTCGGTCGCTCCCTCTTGAACCGTGTCCTCGCCCTCCTCGACATTCGTCGCCGAGGCATCAGTCGCGGCCTCGGAGTCAGCGGACACCGCGGCTTGCAACGCGTCCTCGTCACGCGTCAAACGCCACGCGACAAGCCACTCGCGTGGGCCCGCGGGCTCGTAGCCCATGGCCAAGAGTCGCTCTTCCATGTCGTCGAGGTGCCCGGCGCCATAGAACACGCCGAGCATGCGCTTTCCAGCTTCGATCTCACGATCGAGGATCTCGAAACACTTGCCGTTGCGATGGTGAATGATGGTCGAGCCATTCTCTCCACCGAACGCGGCCATCGAGGCATCCATATTCGAGATCTGGCCAGCCATCTGACGTCGCAACGCCATCTCACGGTCGTTCGAGAACATCGCGGCCAACATGGCGCCGTCGGATTGCCCTTGAGTGCCTTGCTGAGCCATCGAAGATCCCATGGCCCGAAAGAACATCTTCATGAACGATTCGTCATTGGCCGACATGCTCTCGACGAATTCCTCGGGCGACATGTCGGCATGCACGAAGTTGGCTTGGTGGTAGTCGATGTGGTCGAGCTGGAACTCGAGGCCGAGCATGTCCTTGAGTCCTGTTTGAATGCCGGACACGGGCCCGCCACGGGCTTCGTCTGGATTGACGCGTGTTCCCTCGGGAGCCACCAACTCGTAGAGCAGTGCATCGTAGCCGGCGAACCGATCGTTAAGGACTTTGTAGTAGTCGAGTTCGCCAACGTGCACGACTCCGATTAGGTCCACCACGATGGGTGCGCCGCTCGCGTCGAGTTTCGTGTACCGCTGGATCGCGGTCTGCATCGCCAAGGGACGATTGCGGTCATCCTTGCGGATGCGGACAAACTCCTCGTGGTCCACCGACGCTGCCGCCGTCGCCTCTCCATCGTCGGCGGATCGTGCGGGCAGGGCTGTCAGAGCGGCGAAGGCCAGTGCGATGGCGACAGTACCTCCACTCAGCCAACGCAATCGGCTCATCGTCGCAAGACTCGAAATCGACATGGACAATTCCCCTCACTGATTCAGAACGATAACCGCACCAGCTGTTTGATGCTGATGACCTCAATAGTATAGGCAAGCTTCGATCGATCCGCCGAACTTCCCGCGAACAATCGCCGCCGGTTGTCGAGTCGGAGACCGCCCGCGACCGCACCATTGGGATGCCGCTTTGATCAAGCAACTCGATACCCCTTTGGTTTCGATCTTCGGCCCTCTGCTTGCCCTCTAGAACCTGTGATTTCAGACAAGACCTCGTGGCTTCAGACCAAGCCCAATGTCGGTCGCCTCGGATGATCGACCACTGTAGGGCCGAATCGTTCGCCGCCGAACAATCGACGGTGGGTGGGGCCCAGTGGTCGCGAGGCACCTCAAAGGCCCCCGCTTCCAGGGAGTTGTTTGCTCCGAATCGTGCAATCTGCCCCCGAAAGCCGGATTGGACCAAAGACGCCGGATTTACCGATCGAAACCGTCTTATGTGATCGGTGCATTCTCGTGGTGCTTCGGGCGGTGGACCTTCGCTTGTAAGCACATACCTTGAGTGAATGATCCGAGTTTGCCGGTCACTCCGGTTTTTGCGCAGGCAACCGATTTCTGTTTCAACTCCGGGAATGGCGAAAACCGATACTACCGTCACAAGAGGATAGCTACGTCCCGTAGCCTCCATGCCGAGACGGAACGTGCTTCGAACCAGTGGGATCCAACCATGTTGCTGAAACGATTTCTCGCATCACTGGCGGCGATCGTCGCACTTTTCGCCGGTACGGCGGTGGCCCAGGGGCCGATGTCTCCCGTTGGAGCCACGTTCCCGGTCGAGCCACCTCCAGGTGGAGCGGGTGACAACCTGCAGTTCATCTCCGATCAGTTGATGAACTACGACATGCAGATGTTCGCTCCGGTGGACTACAACCTGCTCGAGGACGAACAACGTCCGAGCACCGGTTTGTTCTTCTGCTACGACCGAACGGCCAATGGCATTACTGGCCCGGACGTTATCACGACGCTCGGAGCCGGCAATGGTGGCTTCACCTATCAAACCTGGGGCAATCGCTTCGACTTCGGCTTCATGACCGAAGACGATTGCGGCTGGACCGCCACGGTCTCCACGATGGGTGGCGGTAACTTCCAGTCGGGTCGAACCGACGGCAATGCCTTGCCGATGGTGACCTACACCCAGTATCAAAGCTGGGAGCTCAATCGAGTCTTCCGTCAACGGTTGAAGAACGGCAGCTACATCGAGCCGTACATCGGCGGTCGCTTCGCCTATCTGTCGGATGAAACGATGCAGCACGAGATCGGCCTACAGCTCGGCCTCGGCGACATCACCAACCCGGACGACCAAAACCGCTTCATCCAACAGTCGCAGAACAACATGTTCGGTGGTACCCTGGGTGTTCGCTGGTTCCGCGAGACCGGTCGCTGGCGTGTGGCGAGCAACCTCGCCACGTTCCTCGCCTACAACAGCCAATTCAACTTCGCCACGGACGTTCAGTTCGACGAAACCAACGCGGTTGGCCCCGTGTTCGAACGGTCGGCTCGCACCGATGGATTCGTGCCGATGGGCGAGACCCGCATCGACATCAGCTACGACGTGACGCGAGACGTCTCGCTGCGACTCGGCGGCCAAGTGATGTGGTACTGGGAAGGATTGACTCGGGCCAACATGATTGACTCGCGAGTCAATCCGAACAGCGTCCGATCGTTCACTCCCTTCACCAGCCCGATCCGAACGGTTAACAACCAAGACCTCGCGATCTACGGTGTGACCTTCGGGCTTGAGTGGCGACGCTAACAGTCGCCGCCGAATAGTTCAGCAACAAACTCCAGCGGGCTGGCTCCACGACGAGTCAGCCCGCTCGGCGTTTCTTGATGCGGCCCGCCCGAATCGATGATGGCTTAGAATGAGCTTCGCCTAAGTCGTCCATGTCAAAAGCGTGGAAGACCAAAGGAGATCCGCAGTGTGACGGGCTGCTGATTTACTCAGACGCGCCGCATCGTGCGGCCATGAGACGCCCATCGAGGTCGTCTCACGGATCGGATTGGTGTGGGTACTCGTCGACCTAGGGCTGCGTCGCCCTGCGCTTCGCTTGGGCTCCTGACCCTAGGCTGTGGTGCGGCGCCCCCGTTGGGGGCTTTGCAAACCGTGGCTCGACTGTCTTGCACCCAAATCGCCTTTTGCCTGGGCTTGAATCGCATCCGTTGTGCTTAAATCAACAGCTCGGTGAGCGAGGGATTCTTGGCGGTCTCAACCCTGCCCGCAACGGGAAGTATCCGCGGCCCACGGTGCTCGGCGACGTCCATCGCGGCGTGATTTCACAAGATGCCTCGCCGCTCTAGTCAGGCGGATACTCACTCTTCCGCGAGACCGATTTCGTCGAGGTCGAAGAGTCGTTCCTCTCGCCAGCGGGAACTCCATTTCGCGAGATCCTCTGCCGTAAGGCTCTCGGCATGCGTGAAATCCGCTTCGCACGAGACGCCGTTTACCGCGGCGCTCCAAGTCAAGCGTCCATCGCCGAGATACCCGAGCGAGATCGCAACGGACGAACCAGCCGGTAAATCTCCTTCGGCGGATCGAATCCCCAACTGGCCGATTACCTCAGGCGCGCTCGATCCCGCCGTTAGTGCCTGGGCGATCGTTAGGTTCTGTAGCAAGGGGCCAGCTCGTCGCGTGCGGAAGGTCTTGGTCGCGGTGAGCGGCAGCGGAGCGTACGGCGGGATGACTTCCGAGAACTGAGTCTGTTGAGTCCCTGGGTGATGCGCCATGATGCCGAGCGACCATGGATTCACAAGGGGGATTTCCAGCGAGGTCGCCATTCCGGATTCGCGGATCCAATGCAAGGCGCCCAGGAGAGCGATGCCTTGAGCTGTTGTTTCTTCCGAGGCTGGCAGGGAACGGGGTTCCTTGCCCCATCGCTGCGCGAAGAGCCGTCGCACGGCGGGTGAACGAGTCCCGCCTCCACTAAGCACGAGGCGACCGAGATCGTGCCAGGCGATGTTGTGCCGCTCGAGAAAATTGTCGGCGAGAGTGGCGAGCCGTTGAAGCAGGTTGGTCGTTTGGCGTTGGAACCGCGAGCGAGTGATTCCGGCTCGAACGACTCCTTGCTCCCCCGTGATTTCCAAGGTCACTTCGGTGGCTCGATCAAGTCGACGTTTGGCATCTTCGCATTGGTCCAATAACCGAGCGGCTGGCGCGAGTTGCTCACGGGGATCCGAGCCGTACCTGGCTCGAAAGGCATCCGCGGCGAGGTCGCCCAATGCTTGGTCCCAATGCGAACCTCCCAAGTCGCGATCGTTCTCTCCTCCGAGCACCGTCAGTTTGCCGTCCACGGAATTGAGCAGCAGCATTGTTGTCGTGCTCTCACCGACATGGAGCAACATCCAGGGCGAATTCTCGGGGATCGAGACTTCGTTGTGGCGTGGTCCGAGCCAAGCGTAGGCCGCGGCGTCGGCCAAGGCATCGTCGACCCAAATCGGTGATTCGATCTGGGCCATCTGGGCCGCCTGACGCAGTGCGTGCCTCTGAGTCTCGTTGAACAAATGCGGCACGCCGATGGCGAAACCATTAGGCTCCTGACTCCGCGTTTGAAACTCTCGACTCATGCGCTCCAGCAAGATCGCGACCAGCAAGGGGGCTGGTGGCTTCAGGCCATAGGCGGAGCGCATTTCGCCTTGATGTCCAAGCAAGGAAAGTGGAGACAGCCAACCGTGGCGAGGGTCGGCCGCGAAGTGATTCAGGGCCTCCGCGCCGGTCAGTATCTGCCGCTGATCGGTGGCGAACACGGCGGCGGGAGATTGAATGGAGCCATCGCGATGAGGCAGTGTCGAGATCCGAGGAAGCTCGATCGTTGCCGTGGAGTTCTCCGACCTTTGGCCGACCGCCTCGGCGAGCACACAGCCTCGCGTGCCGACGTCGAAAGCGGCTAGTGTGAATTCACCTTTCCGCGCCGAGCTCCGTTTGGAGAGCAAGGATCCCGTACGAGAAGTTGGCTCACCTTGGGCGAGATTCCCGACGGTCGTCGCGGGCCGCGCGTCGAGTAAATCAGAGGAATCGAAAACGCGAGTGTCATAGTCGAGATCCTCAAGTCCAGAATCCCGAGGATCATGGATCTCGAACTCCTCATCCCGCGCGAAAGGCCTCAGCGCTTCGATGACCGCCGCCATCGACGAGTAGCGGTCCGCGGGCGATTTGGCCAGCATGCGATTCAG
>JAGQPS010000829.1 GCA_020426595.1 Planctomycetales bacterium | reverse complement strand
AAGCCGGAGTCTGGTGCAGCACCCATTGTATGTCCGCGATCGAAAGTAGTGGCTGACCATTCATCGACTGAATCATATCACCAGCTTGCAGCCCTGCTTTCGCAGCGGGAGTGTCGGCTTGGACTTCCTTTACCACTGCGCGTTGATCAGGATCGATGATCAAACCGATCGCTTTGGGATGCGGGTAAGGAAAGAGCAATGATTCTGGCAACGGTTTGCCGCTTGATCGATACATGTCTCGTTGAGCATCGCCGATCTGATGACAGTGGATGCAACTCTTGACGACGTTTCCCGAATAGTTGAGCGAATCGGTGTATTGGTCTTTGAGAGAGGGATATTGTTCGGGTGAAGCGACGTCAGGTTTCGGTCCGCGTTTCGCTGCCAGCACCGTTGCGTTAGCGGGATAGTTCGCGTGAAGTTTCAATGCGCCTTGCATCGCGGCAGCCAGTCCCTTTAGTGAGACATCGCCAAACCATTCGGTTCGATGAGACCGAGTGCCGAAGCGCCCGTAGATCGTC
>JAGQPS010000828.1 GCA_020426595.1 Planctomycetales bacterium | reverse complement strand
CGAATCGCATGCGTCGGGGTTAAATCAACAGCCCGGTGAGCGAGGGATTCTTCGCATTCTCGAACAAGCCAACAACTCGTTTGGCCACCATCGCTTCCGCCTCGCGCCATCCCTGAAAACGCGACATCTAGGGCGTGACGGGCCGTTCATCTCATCAGACGTGCCGCATCGTGCGGCCGTGAGACGCCCATCGAGGTCGTCTCACGGATTGGGGTTGGCTCGGCGAACCGGTCATGAAGACGGTGTTATTGCTCGCGTTTCGGGCTGATTTGCAAGATCACGCTATGGCTTTCGGTTCCCGGCATCGGGTACTCCGCCACCTTGCGCAAGTCGAGCTTCCGAAGCCAACCGGCTTCACGAGCCTCGTGACGCTCGTCGACCCACTTCGGTCCTTTGACGGCCAGCAATCGCCCCACTTCGATCCAGTGATCGGCCAGCATGCGGAGCAGGTCCTTGAGCGGCCCGACGGCTCGAGCCACTACGGCGTCGAATCGTTCTTCTTCAAGAATCGCCTCGGC
>JAGQPS010000827.1 GCA_020426595.1 Planctomycetales bacterium | reverse complement strand
CGAGGCAACGAGTCCTTTCGTTCCGTGCCCGGCAGGGACTCGTTGCCTCGTCCACTACGGGCCAATCTATTTTCTGCCGCTCGCATAAGCCA
Source organism: Planctomycetales bacterium (assembly GCA_020426595.1). Lineage (GTDB taxonomy): Bacteria > Planctomycetota > Planctomycetia > Pirellulales > Pirellulaceae > UBA11682. The sequence goes on along the minus strand of JAGQPS010000827.1, from coordinate 427 downwards.
CGTTCGCGACAAGCAGCGCTGGCTCGCTAGGCCAATGCATCGTGGATCACGTTGCCGTGGACATCGGTCAGGCGGAAATGGCGACCTTGGTATTTGAAAGTTAATCGTTTGTGATCGACGCCCAATAGGTGCAGCAACGTTGCCTGCAGGTCGTGAACGTGGACCGGGTTTTCGGCGATGTTGTAGGAAAACTCGTCGGTCATGCCGTACGAAGTGCCTGGCTTGATGCCGCCTCCGGCCATCCAGATCGTGAAGCAACGCGGATGATGATCGCGTCCGAAATTGTTACCGTTCAGCTTGCCTTGACAGTAATTCGTTCGCCCAAATTCGCCGGCCCAGACAACGAGCGTATCTTCCAGCAAGCCAATCCTTTTCAGATCGCGAACCAGCGCCGCTGCGGGTTGATCGGTTTCACGGCACTGCGTTC
>JAGQPS010000826.1 GCA_020426595.1 Planctomycetales bacterium | reverse complement strand
CCACTGACGATCACCGAATCGGCTCTTGATGAAGGTCTCGATACGCTCCAGGAGGCGGTCAACGCCACTCTTGATTCGGACAAGCTGACCGCGGGAGGCAAGCGATGATCGTACGGAGCCTAAGCGCCATTGAGAATTCGGATCGAACCGTGGCTGGCGAGACGTGGAAGAGCCGTCGTTTGTTGCTAAGCGCCGACGGCATGGGCTTCTCGATGCATGACACGATCATCCACGCCGGCACGCGCACCGCGATGCATTATCGCAATCACCTCGAGGCGGTGTACTGCATTGAAGGTTCGGGGTCGATTCTCCTGGTCGATACCGATGAGACGTTTCCGATCTCGGCCGGAACGCTCTATGCCCTCGATCAGAACGATCGGCATGTACTCATCGCCGAGACCGACATGCGAATGGTGTGCGTGTTTAACCCACCGCTCGCCGGTCCCGAATCGCATGACGAGTCGGGATGTTACCCGTTGATCGCCGAGACGCCGTAAGCGCCGGGCCTCAATCTTGGTC
>JAGQPS010000825.1 GCA_020426595.1 Planctomycetales bacterium | reverse complement strand
TGCCTTCCGGATGGAAGCCGTGCCGACAGGTATCTACACGAGTCCGGAAATCAGTTCTCTGGGCAAAACAGAACGGCAGCTTACCGAAGAATGCGTTCCCTACGAAGTGGGACACTCCATGTTCAAAAGCCTCGCTCGAGCACAGATCATGGGACGACCGGTGGGAATGCTGAAGCTTTTGTTTCATCGCGAAACACTGGAAATCCTCGGCATTCACTGTTTCGGCGTCAATGCATCTGAGATCATCCATATCGGCCAGGCGATTATGTCTCAGCCCGGCAAAGCGAACTCCCTGCACTACTTCATGAACACGACGTTCAACTATCCGACAATGGCCGAAGCCTACCGCGTGGCTGCACTGAACGGCTACAACCGACTGACATAAGCAGGTGCCCCGCAATCCGGACAACGAAGTTCTGATTGGCAGCCGTCCTGTCACATGAACTCCTTCGTCTCAGGCGTTGTCTACGCCGAACAATCTTTCGACTTCCGACGGTCATTGGCCCGCGAACAAAGCAGT
>JAGQPS010000824.1 GCA_020426595.1 Planctomycetales bacterium | reverse complement strand
CGCGAATTACAACCATGGCCGATCACGTCGCATTGCTTTCGATTCCAGCCCTGCGCGGCAAAGACCTGGCCCACATGCCGCGCTTGCGGCAGTTGACGGCGCAGGGAGACGCCGCGCCCCTGGCGCCGAGCTTTCCGGCCGTCACCTGGCCCGTGCAGGCGAACATGCTGACCGGCATGCTGCCGCGCGATCACGGCGTGACGGCCAACGGCTTTTATTGGCGCGACGAGCAGCGCGTGGAAATGTGGACCGCGTGGAACGAGAAGATTCTCGCGCCGCAAATTTGGGATTTGATGCACGAGCAAGACGCGTCGCTGACCAGCGCCGCCTGGTTTCCGATGCTTTCCAAAGGGTGCGGCGCCGATTATGTCTGCATGCCGGCGCCCATCCACAAGCCAGACGGGTCGGAAGAACTTTGGTGCTACAGCAAGCCGCAGTCGTTCTATGGCGAGCTGTTGGAGAAGCTGGGGCACTTCCCGCTGAAACACTTTTGGGGGCCGCTGGCCAACATCAAAAGCAC
>JAGQPS010000823.1 GCA_020426595.1 Planctomycetales bacterium | reverse complement strand
GGATGACTGGGGAACTAGCTCAACACCACTCGAAATCCGATGCCGCTGTCCCGGTACGAGCGTCCGTAGTAGTTACGGTTAGCGGAACGACAACTGATAGCGCTGCTGCGCCAAGCCCCACCGCGACAAACAACCGAAGAGCCTGACGCCCGGCCAGTCGGATCAACCGCGGTCTTGTTGGCGAACTGCCGGTAATACTTCGCTTCGTACCAGTCCTGACACCATTCCCATACGTTCCCATGTTGATCGAACAGGCCAAGCGGATTGGCTCCATACCGACCCACTTCAACCGGTCGCATAAGAGGAGGGCCCTTGCTCTCCGTTCCATGCGGACAGTTCCCATCGCAATTCGCCTGCTCGCCATTCAGCGCACTGCCGAACCAGTACGGAGTCGTCGTCCCCGCGCGGCAGGCGTACTCCCACTCCGCTTCCGTTGGCAGGCGATAATTCGTGCCTGGTTCCGCTTGGGCCAGACGCTGTAGGAACTCTTGGGCATCTTCCCAGCTTACCGTCTCAACCG
>JAGQPS010000822.1 GCA_020426595.1 Planctomycetales bacterium | reverse complement strand
TAGGGCTGCGTCGCCCCGCGCTTCGCTTGGGCTCCTGACCCTAGGCCATGGTGCGGCGCCCCCGTTGGGGGCTTGGCCAACCGCGGTTCGACTCTTTCGCACACAACTCGCCTATTGCTTGGGCACGAATCGCAATACTTCGGGCTTAAATTAGCAGCCCGTTGAGCGAGGGATTCCTCGACTTCTCGAAGCAAGCCAACAACTCGTTACGCCACCGACACTTCCGTCGAGCCCCGTCCCTGATAGCGCGACATCCAAGAGCCGTTCACGGGGAGGCCCCGTGGCTGACGGTTCACCGCTTGCCTCGTGCCCAATGGGCGAGCATGTCATGGAGGCGAGGAACGAACAACTTGCACGGCTTGGCCAACCCGAACAAACTCTTGGCCGGGACACACTGGCCGAGAAACCGAGGAAGTTGGGTCTGTGATTCCGTCCCGCAATGATTCGATGACCGTTTTGCCGATAGGAAGTCAGCGGGGGCGAAGGGACGGGCGCGAGCCGATTGGTCCCTGGCAGCGGG
>JAGQPS010000821.1 GCA_020426595.1 Planctomycetales bacterium | reverse complement strand
CCGGGGCCGGGGGATAAACACTTGGTCCGCCCAAGTCGGGGTTCAGCAGTCCGCTGGCCGCCAACGTAATGTCCCGCACCACTTCTCCTTCCACCCGGAATCGGGCCCCTCGGGCCAGCAAGCGGTTGTAGGGATCGCGTTCAAGTAGTTCGGGTGTCACGTACGAAGACTGGCGGTACGTGGCCGAGGTGGTGATGAGGTGGTGTAGCTTTTTGAAACTCCAGCCGTTGTCCATGAACTCCACGGCCAGCCAATCGAGGAGTTCCGGGTGCGACGGGGCTTCCGACTGCGAGCCCAAATCAACGCTGGTGCTGACCAAACCAGTGCCGAAGTAGGCTTGCCAAACACGATTGACGATCGCCCTCGCCGTGGTGGGTGAACCGCGGTCGACCAGCCACCGGGCGAAAGCCAAGCGTGGCTGTTCGTCGCCGGCTTCCAGGGCATGCAGGAACGCCGGCGTGCCCGGCTCGACTTGCTCTTGCGGTTTGAGGAACTCCCCCCGCTCCAAGCGATGCGTTTCG
>JAGQPS010000820.1 GCA_020426595.1 Planctomycetales bacterium | reverse complement strand
CCTTTGTCATAGTATTCAACAACATCTTCGAGCGTCTTCACACTTCCATCGTGCATATACGGTGCGGTCCGTGCGATTTCGCGAAGCGTTGGCGTCTTGAACGATCCCCGATCGCCAAGCATCTGAGTTTCGCTGAATCGTCCGACATCGGGCTCGCTCTTGTCCATACCGACACCGATGTTGTGAAAGGCAAAGTCGCTGAAGTTCGGGCCCGCATGGCAAGCCGAGCAATTCGCTTTGCCGAAGAACAGCTTGCTACCGCGCTGTGCCGCAGCGGACAAAGCTTTCTCATCGCCGGCCTTGAACTTGTCGTGCGGTGCGTTTCCGGACAACACCGTTCGCTCGAAGGAAGCGATGGCTTTCGCCATGCCAACCGAATCGACGTCGGTACCGAATACGGCTTGAAACTGTTTACGGTAACCTTCGATCGCATTTAGCTTCGCGACGCATTCCTCCAGCGTCAAATCCATCTCGATGGGATTCTGGATCGGCCCCAGAGCTTGTCCTTCCAACATGATGGC
>JAGQPS010000081.1:14514-17237 GCA_020426595.1 Planctomycetales bacterium | reverse complement strand
AACTCAACGTACACACACCCCAATCCCAATCCGTGAGACGACCTCGATGGGCGTCTCACGGCCGCACGATGCGGCGCGTCTATTTGTATCAACAGCCGCCGACAGGTCGGGTTTCGTTGAATCTCCGCGCTGCGTCTTTGGCCACGTGGGCGGAGATGGGAATGACGCGATAGCCAACGCACGGCGTCTTAAGACGCGAGGGGCGTCGGCCGAGAAGAGTGGGACGAGGGTCAGTGATCGCTCATCCCGGCGGCGAAGGTTGTCGCGATCAACTGAGCTTCTTGCTCCAGTCACGTCGCTGCCGTGAACTCGGGATGCCCATTTTCTGACGGTACTTCGTGATGGTACGGCGAGCGACATTCAGCCCTTGGGCCTTGAACATCTTCACGAGGTCATCGTCGCTGTGCGGGTTGGTCTTGTCTTCATGATCGATGAGCTCTTGCAGCTTGATCCGAATGCGGTCCCAAGCGACATCCTCACCGTCATCCGATTGCGTTCCACCAACAAAAAACCGACGCAGAGGCAGAATTCCGCGAGGAGTCTGAATCCACTTGTCGTCCACCGCGCGACTCACGGTCGTGACATGCACGCCCACTTGATCGGCGATCTGCTGCATCTTGAGCGGCTCGATGAACTCGGGACCCGCTTCCAAGAACTTGGTTTGATAGTCAACGATCGCCTGGGACACCGCGGTGAGTGTCGCGCGGCGTTGCTCGATACTCTCGATCAACCACTGAGCACTCGTGACACGACGCTTGATGTACTCGCGTTCAGCCGAGGTCGCCTCGCCAGTCGCCAAACGCTTGCGATAGTAATTGCTAATGTGCAGCCCTCGAGTGCCGGTGTCCTCGAGTCTCACGCGATACTTGCCGTCCTCGTCCCGGTCGACGAAGACATCGGGCACGATCGTCGGCGCGCTCCGCTCGGCGAACATCGAAGCGGGTTTGGGCGTGAGCTTCTTGAGCTGTCCCAAGGCGGATTGAATCGTCTCGATCGAGAAGCCCGTCGCCTTTTGAATCGCCGGCATGCGGTTGTGATAGAGATCGTCCAGGTGATCCCGCACCAAGACACGCATCTCCTCCGCGAACGGCATGTCGTCCGTCACTTGAAGCAACAAACACTCCTCGAGGCCGCGCGCTCCGACTCCCGCGGGATCAAGCGTATGGATCATGCCAAGGCACTTTTCGGCAAGATCGAGATCGGCCTCCGTCGCATCGGCGGGCAGGAGATCAGGCAGCGATACCTTGAGATAGCCGCCGTCCTCGGCGTTGAGCGTCGAGATGATTCGCTCGCACATCGCGTACTCGACCGCCGAGATTTCCATTTCACCGAGCTGGTGGAGCAAATGCTCGTGGAGCGACTCGGGACGGTCCACGATGTTGGCCATCGTGTCATGCTGCCGATCCATGATCTCGGCGATGCGGTTGGCGCTGGGACGCGTGTACTCGTCGTACGCCTCGGGGATTTCCTGATCGAGGTTGAGCAGACGCTCGAAATCGTCCGCGTTGTTGTGATCGTTGTCGACGATCAACTCGCGTTCTTCGAGATCCGGCTTGTCGGTGTCGACTCGCTCAACCGGTTCGTCGGGCAAGCTCGGGTCCGCATCCTCGAGCTCCAACATCGGATTCTCGGCCAACTCCTGATCGATCCGCTCCTGCAGATCCTGGATCGGCAACTGCAGAATCTCCATCGACTGGATCATCCGCGGAGCCAGCGTTTGGACCTGCTTTTGCTGAAGGTGTTGACCGAAAGATAGTCTCATCGACGCCCGCTTTCCGTTGGTCGATCCCGCCCGATTAAAAGTCCGCTCACGATGCTTTCCAACCGCCCAGCCACGCCGGGCCATCCAACTCGCATCAACGCCGCCGAGCCTCGCGCCGACAGCCAAACATTCGCGTTTGCCCCAGTCCCAACCTCGCCACCGAGAATCGTACGTTAGAGTCGTTGGCGCGAGAAATGCTTACGACTCAAGCTGATCGAAATCGCACGCCCATAACCGTATTGGACCGCGAGCTCGATCAAGACCGATCGTGGTTAACGGAATCTTGAGGATGTTCGGGAGCCGTCTGGGTCACAGTTTCTGACGCCCCGAAAAGGCATCCGCCAAAATCTCTTTATTCGTGTGCTCCAAGATGCTGCCCGAAGTAATTCCTCGAGCCAAGCGAGTCAAAGCGACCGGATAGTCCGCGAGGAGATGGGAAATGTAAAGGGCAGTTCCATCCCCCTCGACGGTTGGATTGGTCGCCAGGATCACTTCCTCAAATTCACCCTCGCGAACCCGCTTCACCAACGAGTCCAAGGTCAGGTGCTCGGGACCAATCCCCTCGAGCGGAGCGATCCGCCCTAACAGCACGTGGTAGTAGCCGTGAAAGGCACCCGATTGTTCGAGAGCCATCAAATCGCGTGGCTGCTCAACGATGCACAGCCGCTTGGGATCCCGTTTCGGATCCGCGCAGATCTCGCAAAGCTCGGACTCGGCAAGATGAAAACATTGGCGGCAGTAACGCACGTTCTCTCGGACGGCACGGATGGAATCGGCCAGTGCCAGCGCCTCTTCCTTCGGAACGCGAAGCAGGTGATACGTGATCCGCTCGGCCGATTTCCGGCCGATGCCAGGCAATCGAGTCAACTGCTCCACCACCCGCAAAACCGACTCGGACAAGTTAGCCATATCGCGCGTCTCGCATCCCAGCTCACGATTCGTTTCGGGTCGTCCAGCCGCC
>JAGQPS010000081.1:9106-14414 GCA_020426595.1 Planctomycetales bacterium | reverse complement strand
CTCCCGGCCGCCAGCACGTCGCTGGTCCCGTTGGATGGTTCCCGCCGACGAGAGACGTTTAGCCCAACATGTTCCCCAACGCTCCCATGTCCATTCCGCCAGTGATCTCGCTCATCTCCCGAGCCTGGCGTTCCTTCAGACGATCGTTGGCCTGGGTGATCGCCCCGGCCAGCAGCGATTCCAACAGCTCCTGATCACCGCCACTCATCAGCGAAGGATCGATCTTCACGGAAGTCGCGGCACCCAGTCCGTTGATTTCGACCTCGACCAAACCACCGCCAGCCGCTCCTTGGACCCGCCAATTGGCCATTTCCTCCTTGAGCTGCTGCATCTTGCCGCCGATCTCTTGCGCCTGCTTAAACAGGTTGGCCATTTGGCCCAATCCTTTGAACATGTCTTCCTCGGACGTATGGAGGTTCCACCTATCCGCGTCGGCGACGTGACCAACGAATGGGCCTCGTGCGTCAACCCGAACGCATGCCTCGTAAAGAGGACCGGACGCTCACCCAACCCGCTGGTCCGTTCGCGCCGAGCCAGTCTCGCTGCCCCATCCAGGCACGTCCGTCGTCGAACCGCGCCGATCGCCGCCTGGCAGCCTTGTGGACCACCGAACAAACGCGGTCGACGACCCGCACTACGAGCGACGACGCGGCGGTCGAACATCGATGATTTCGGCTTCGAACATCGTCATCGCTTCCGACACCCATGGATGTCGCTGCAGATCGCGCAACATTTGGCGGCGATTGAATTGCGAGCGAGCCAACCCAGGGTTCGCGGGGGGTGGCGGAGCCGGAAGAGCCCGAAACTCGAGCCGTACTCGATCCCCAACCACGCTCGCGACGGCCGACTCAAGCTGCTCTCGAAGCTCCGGTCGTTCACAAGCATCCTTGTTATAGGACGAACGAAGTGTAACGACTAGTGTGTTTGGCCCGCCAGTTGCTACGCGGTCGAAATCCGAAGCGAAGCCGCGAGCCTGCTCCGATGAACGACGCAGAGACTCGATCCAAACCGATTGAGCGGTCTCCGCCGTAAGACTCTGGGAACTAGACACTTGCGAAGCCGAGGGCCCCGTTGGCGTCCGCGCGGATGCCGTTGAGTTTCCGGCCTCGGAAGGCGCCGTCGGACGAGCCGGCGCGGGCGTGACCGCCGGAGGAGGCGTATGCGTGGCGGGAGGCTGGGGGGCTGAACTCAGCGATTGAGGCTCAGGTCGTTCGTTTTTTTTTGACCCGGAACCAGCCTCGCCCAAGGACGCGTCGGTCGCGGTCGGTTGGGCGAGCTGCCCCGTGCCAATTCGCGCGGCGGAAAGCAGCGCCCCAGGATTCGCGCCCTTCACCATGACGCGAGCCAATCGATCAACAGCATCGAGGTCGGCCAGGGTCGCTAGTCGAACGACCGCCATTTCCAGCAGCACTCGCGTATGGAGGCTGAATCGCATCCGGCCGAGCGAATGGTCGAGCATCTGCATGCCGGCCAAAGCGGTCGCCGGCCCCCACCGTTCGGCCGCGCTGCGGAGTCGATCCACATCCGCCGCCAGTTGGCTGTTGAGCAGCGACGCGTCTCCTTGGTGAGCCACGACGAGCAGGTCGCGGAAGCAGTGGAGCAATTGCTCGGCGAGTTGTCCCGGATCGACGCCTTCAAGAACGGCCCCGTCAACTTCTTGCAGCGCCCGCGGCACGTCTCGCTCGATAATCGCGGCGAGCAAGTTGGCTAAACGACCACCACCCGCGGTACCTAGCATGCGATGGACGTCATCCGCCGTCACGTTCTCGCGACCAAATGCCAAGAGTTGCTCCAGCAACGATTGGCTGTCTCGCATCGAACCTGCGGCACGTCGAGCCAACAGCGCCAGGGCGTCGTCCTCGACGTGCGCCCCTTCCATCTCGGCGATCTGTTTGAGTCGCTGCTGAATCGCCGATACGTGGACCGGTGGAAAGTCAAATCGCTGACATCGCGACAGTACCGTGATCGGAATTTTTTCGGGGTCGGTCGTACAGAACACGAACTTCACGTGTTCCGGCGGCTCTTCCAGCGTCTTGAGCAACGCGTTGAATGCCGCCGTCGTCAACATGTGGACTTCGTCGATGATGTAGACCTTGTACCGCCCGCGACTCGGCCGCACGCTAACCGTGGAGCGAAGCTGGCGAATCTCCTCGATACCGCGATTGCTCGCACCATCGATCTCGAGCACGTCGACATCTTCCCCCGACGCGACACTCCGGCAGACGTCACATTCGTTGCACGGGTTCGGCGTTGGCCCTTTGACGCAGTTGAGCGCCTTACCAAAAATCCGAGCGGCCGATGTCTTGCCGACTCCTCGAGCTCCGGTGAACAGGTACGCGTGGCCAACGCGATTCGATTCAATCGCGGTGCGCAGTGCCTGAGCCACCTGGTCCTGCCCAATCAACTCCCGGAACGATGTGGGGCGATACCTCCGCGCGACAACGACGTAGCCCTCATCGGACTTAGGGGAGGTCGATGTTTTTTCCGCCGCACGCTCGGACATTCCAAAGGACTCAGCAGGAAAGGCTCGGTGATACCGACAGCGTGGACGTGGGCGAGGAACCGTCCTCGATGTCACCGGTCGGTGTGAAGAAGCCGCTGTATCGTAACCGATTGTCGCGAGTCGTTGAGATGCGGTGCCCGGAATTGCTTGACGCGTGGGATGGGTCCAGCCTCGTGGAAGAGACGAAGGAAGCGGCGCAGCCCGAGCGCCGGAAGTCGAGGCGAGCGGATTCCCACGAGAATCGCCCGCCTTCGCTAGGTGGGGGCCTCCGCGGGCCCGTGCGCGACGACGAGAGGCATGAGTCCTGACCGGCTTTCAGTTCCCGCACTTGGGCAACTCGAGCCAAACGGTAAATTGGTGCGAGACGCGGCCAACGCGGGATGATGCAGCCATCGCCTGAAACGACGGGGAGAGATGAATGAGCAGTGCCGAACTCGAGGATCGATTTCAAGCTGTCCGAGACTTCGCCGTTCGGGCGGGACGAGGCACGTTGCGGTACTTTCAGAGCAGCACCTTGCAGGTCGACCGGAAGTCGGATGAGTCGCCCGTGACCGTCGCCGACCGCGAAGCGGAACAGCAGCTCCGAGGTTGGATCGCCGAACGATTTCCCCAGGATGGCGTGCTGGGCGAGGAGTTCCCCGAGACTCCTGGTACGAGTGGCTATCGCTGGATCGTCGACCCAATCGATGGCACCAAGTCGTTCATCGCTGGAGTCCCCTTGTTTGGCACGATGGTCGCGGTTGAGCATGATGGCCAAGCGATCATCGGCGCCGTCTACATTCCGGGACTCGATGAAGGAATCTACGCGGGCAGGGGGAAGGGGGCTTGGCATTTTCGTGGCGAAGCGGCCCCGACGCCGGCTCGAGTCGCCGAGCATGTGTCGCTGGGCGATGCGATCTTCGTCACGAGTGAAATCAAGACGTTCGATCGTCGGCAGGCACGAGGTGTCTACGAATCGCTCGAACGAAGCGTGTTCGTGACTCGCACATGGGGCGATTGCTATGGCTACCTGTTGGTGGCGACCGGTCGCGCGCATCTCATGATCGATCCGGTCATGAACGTGTGGGACGCCGCCGCGATCCAACCGATCATGGAAGAAGCGGGCGGCGTCTTCACCGACTGGCAAGGAACGCCCACGATTCACAGCGGCGAAGGGATCGGAACGGTTCCCGCGTTGCTTGACGAGATTCTCCAGCGGACTCGAAACGCGCCCCGCTTGAACTAGTCTCTTGATCGCGGGTCGCGAAGCGTCGTTGTGGGCTCTAGAATCGATCGTTCGCTTCCGAGAGCGAAAACCGCCTCTCGGGCACCGCGCGGCGAGCGACCGCCCAACGCGTCTTGGTCCGTGAGTCACCAGTCGTTGAGACTGCCCAGCAGGGAGGGGCAAGGGTTGTGAGCGGAACGGAATTCCCACATCACGATCCACGATTTGGCCGGTCGATCGTCCCGCTCGCCGCTCGCTCGGCTCAGCAGCGCAGCGATCTGCCCTCCGATCGTCGCGAAGCTCGGGGCATGATCCGCGACCGAGTCCCGGCGTTGCCCGGCGTCTATGGTTATCTCGATGAGCGCGGGCGTTTGCTCTACGTCGGCAAATCCAAAAGCTTGCGGCTTCGACTGCTGAGCTACCAAGCCGCGAATCCTCCCGACCCCAAGATGTCGCGGATCGTTCGCCAAGCTCGCTCGTTGATGTGGGAGTCGTGTTCGCACGAACTACTGGCCCTGATTCGCGAGCAGGAGCTCATCACGCGCTGGCAACCCAGCATGAACCGCATGGGTCAGCCACTGCGTCGTCAGCCCGTCTTCATCAAGGTCGATCTAGGCGTCGCTCCTGGGATCACCGTGGGGCGGCATGCGACGCTCGATACCCATTTATGCTTTGGACCGATCGCCGGCACCAAGGAAGTCAATCAAGCGGTCATCGCGCTCGCGTACGCGTTTGGTCTGCGCGATTGCCCGAGCAAGGTGCCGATGCACTTCCTCGATCAACTCGAGCTATTTCCCCAGCTCCGCTCCGCGCAGTGCTTGAGGTTTGAGCTGGGGTCGTGCCCCGGACCGTGCGCGGCGGGCTGTTCCAAGCAGGAGTACGCCTCGCAGGTCGAGGCGACGCTCCGTTTCCTGCGTGGCGAGGATCGTCAAATCCTGGGGAAACTCCAGGCGGGAATGTTCGAGTCGGCCGAACGGCATTCGTTCGAGCGCGCCGCGATTTACCGAAACCAATTCGATCAGCTCTCCTGGCTCGATCGACGACTGGAGACACTTCGTCGAGCTCGCCATGACCTGCATGGGCTCTATCCGCTCCGCGGATTTCGCGGTCGCCATGTCTGGCTCGTGCTGCAGCATGGCCAGCTCGTGGAGATCCTGGCCTCGTCGGGCGGCCGCAAGGATCAGGACGCGCTCCGCCACGTTTCGAGTCGCGCGGCGGCGGCATCCGCCGAACAGATTCCGGTCACCATGCACCAAGTCTATGTGCAGATGATCCTGCATTCCTGGTTCCGCAAACATCCCCACGATCTCGACGCGCTGATCGAGTTCCAGGAATCGCTCGACCAAACGGTCGAGCAAGCCTCCGCACTGACCGCATCGATCGAAGAGGCCGAATCAATCGAAGAGGCCGCGTCGATCGGCGAGCATGTCGAAGTCGAGTCGGTCGACTCACCCACTTCGCGGCGACGCAAACGAAAGCGAATCGACGCGGCTCATGAATCCCCGCGTCTTCCTGGATTCCTGTCCGAGGAATCGCGGGAGTCAACGGCCGGCAACGTCGAGGAGTAGTCGAAGGAATTTCGACTTCGTCGCGAGGCGCGC
>JAGQPS010000081.1:0-9007 GCA_020426595.1 Planctomycetales bacterium | reverse complement strand
TACCACAGCGGCCCGTTCAAGCCATGCCTGGCCGCAGCATGATCCACAGAGCCAGAACGCTGGCCAGGCCGGTGCCCGAGACAAAGAGTAGCCAGCGAAAGCGCCGCCAACTGGACTGCCAGGGAGTCGATTGAAAGACGAGATCGATCGGGTAGGCCACGCAGTACAGCGCGTTAGCGATCGCGGCGAAGAACATCAGGACGACGACCGCCCCGAGCCAACCGATGGGCCGCGCCAGGGCGATTTCAGCGCCCCAGCAAGCGACCACCAACACCGCGAGCACACCGTTGTACACGATGCGCCGTCGCTCCCAGTAGCCAAACGCATCACGCAAGCGGGCCCCGAGAACAGCGACCAGCGATTGTTTTTCGGCTCGGGCTTCCGACATCGCAATCACTCCCCGTCTCGACTCCCGTCAGTCTCCACGAGGACCCCGCGAGTCTCCCCGAGGACAATGAGCCACTGCGCGAGAGCGTCTCACCAAACTTCCAAATTCTGGGACAGCTCAACCGCCGCGCTATCGGACACCCGGGAACGAACCAGCTCGATCAACCTCAAGACATCGTCGGTCGTCGCTTCATCACGGGCGACAATGAAGTTGGGATCGCGATCGGAGAGTTCCACCGCGCCCACCTTGGTTCCCCGCAGCCCCGCTTGTTCGATCAAGCTCGACGCGGTCATGCCAACCGGGTCGCGAAACAGATAGGCGCTGCGTTCGTTGACCGACGGTTGCTTCGCTTGCTTGACGATCCACAGCTTCTGCATGCGTCGCGTGAGCGACTCGGACGCCTCGCGTTCAAAGACGAACTCAGCGTCGACGATGACCAATTCGTTGAGACTACTCTCGCGATAAGAGAACGACAGGTCGTCCGCCTCGCGCCGCACGATCTCGCCGTTTCGAGTCATGACGCGCGCCCCGCGGCACCACTGTCCGATGTCACCCGCGTGCGTGCCGGAATTGCCATGCAAGGCGCCTCCGACCGTTCCCGGCACGCCCGTCAATTGCTCGGGCCCCGAAAACCCTTCACGGACCGCCGTGCTGACGAAGTGGGCGAGCTTCACGCCACCACCGCATCGCAACCCGCCGTCGGTCACTTCCAGCTGACAAAAGACGGGAGCCGACAAGAGGATCACGACCCCCGGCACTCCCTCGGAACGAACCAGCAGATTCGTTCCACCTCCGAGCAGTCGTACGTTGAGCTCCTCTTCGCGAGCTCGCCGGATGACTTCCGCCAACTCCTCAAGAGTGGTTGGCTCGGCGAAATACTCCGCGGGGCCACCCATGCGCAGCCGGGTATAAGCAGCAAGCGGCTCGCTTTCTCGCACAATGTGTTCCAGACCTTCCGCAATGCCCATGCGACCCACGACTCCTGACAAATGGGGCGAACCTCTCCACGTGGTGGCGGCACCACTCGCTCGGCTCCACCAGCACCGCGCCTCGAATCATAATCCAGTGATCCGAGGCGTGAGCGAGATGTTAGCCGAGGCGATCCTCGAATAGTACACCAAACGGGCCGGGGCCCGACAGTAGACCGGCTCGATCCATCCGACCGCCCAAGGGTGGGACCAACATTCCTGACGGGCGGCTTGTCTCCCATCCCCTCGGCGACTTAGAACGAGTCTCTCTCGGCGATCGATTTCATCGTCCGACGCCTTCATCACTTTCCGAGGAATGCCGTCATGTCCAACTCCCACCCGACTCCCGATTCGAACGGCCTTCCTTCATCCCCCGAGCCACCAGCCGATGGCTCGGGAGCTGACGCCCGCACCTGGTCCCGTCGGGGCTGGCTCGGAGCGACCGCCGGTTCCGCCGTGGCCTCGACCGTCGCCGGCGTTTGGCCCAGCCAAAGCTCGGGAGCCCCCATGCCCGCCCCCATGCAAGAGCCGAACGGGCTCAAGGGACGGATCAATCACTCGGTCGTGCATTGGTGCTTCAACCCGATGACGGTCGAGGAACTCGCGGGTCATGCCGTCGCGATGGGGATCAAATCGGTGGAACTGGTCGCTCCCGAGAACTGGCCCATGCTGCGAAAGCATGGCCTAACCGTGGCAATCGCCTCGAGCCACGGGTTCGCCCGCGGGTGGAACCACCGCGAGAACTGGGACTTTTGCCGCGAGAAGATCGAGTCGGCGATTCACGCGGCGGCCGACTTCGGCTGCCAACGAGTCATTACGTTCTCCGGCATGCTCGACGGCATCGATCCGGAAGAAGGGCGGCTGAACACCATTGCCGGACTCAAGACCGTCGTGGGACTCGCCGAACAAAAAGGGATCACGCTTTGCCTCGAAGTGTTGAACACGCGAGTCGCGGAAACGATGAAGGGGCATCCGGGCTACCAGGCCGACACCGCGGAATGGGCGATCGACGTTTGCGATGAAGTCGGCTCGGATCACCTCAAGATCCTCTATGACATCTATCACCAACAAATCATGCAAGGGGATGTGATCGCGCGGATTCACCAGTTCAAGGACTACATCGGTCACTACCACACGGCGGGCGTGCCGGGACGCCGTGAACTGGATGATCTGCAGGAGATCAATTATCCGGCGGTGATGCGGGCGATCGTCGAGACCGGGTACGAAGGATTCGTCGGACACGAGTTCATTCCGACGTGGGAGGACCCGGTCGCCGCCTTGCGACATGCCGTCGGAATCTGTGATGTGTGAGCCGGACCGGGTGGAGCTGTTCCACGGACCGGCTCCGTTCCACCCAGCCTGAACCGTCGCATGCGACCTTGATCCATCGCCGTGGCGACCGACCACGGCATCCGTTGTCAACACGAGGCATTGAGCGATGCTGGCCGAGATCGTAGCGATTGGCGATGAACTCGTGACGGGAGAACGGCTCGATACCAACTCCCAATGGCTGGCGCGGCGGATGGGGGAACTTGGTGTTCGAGCGTTGTTCCACACGACGGTCGGCGACGACATGGAGGCCAATCAAGCCGTGTTGGTCGCGGCAAGCCAACGGACCGACGTGGTCGTCATCACCGGCGGCCTGGGCCCCACCGCCGATGATCTTACTCGCGAGGCGGTG
Source organism: Planctomycetales bacterium (assembly GCA_020426595.1). Classification (GTDB taxonomy): domain Bacteria; phylum Planctomycetota; class Planctomycetia; order Pirellulales; family Pirellulaceae; genus UBA11682. The sequence continues at coordinate 5,970 of JAGQPS010000081.1, read as the reverse complement.
GCGCTCGCCTTCGCCGCTCCGCTCGAGCGCGACGAACAAGTCCTCGCCTCGATCCGCGAGCTCTTTCGTCGACGTGGTCGAGAGATGCCCGAGCGCAACGCGGTCCAAGCGGACTTTCCGAAATCCGCTCGCGTCGTTCCCAATCCCCATGGCTCGGCTCCTGGTTTTTGGTTGGAAGTGCCGCGTCCGCGACTCGCCGCATGTCATGTCATCGCATTGCCCGGCGTACCGGCCGAGATGAAACAAATGTGGGAGGAATCGGTCGGGCCGCAATTAGCCGCGTTGCTCGGCGAATCGCGGCAGCTCATTCGACACAAGACGCTGCATTGCTTCGGAGCGGGGGAGAGTGACGTCGAGAGCATGCTGCCCGATCTCATTCGTCGTGGCCGCGATCCGGTGGTGGGCATCACGGCCAGTCGCGCGACGATCACCTTGCGAGTCACCGCGCGCGGAAGAGATGACTCGGAGTGCGAGGCTCGTATCGCGCCAGTGGTTCAGACGATCCGCGCTTGCCTGGGTTCGCTCGTGTTTGGCGAGGACGGCGAACGTCTGGAGCAAGTCGTCGTGCGACAACTGATGGAGCAAGGACGGACCCTCGCCGTTTACGACGCCGTTAGCTCGGGGCGCATCCTGCAGTGGCTACGCGATGCCGATCCAACGGGAGTGGTCTTTGTCGGCGGGACACTCCTGAGTCACGCTCATGGCGCGACCGGCGAGCCCGGCGCGTCGGCGACCGAAGCGAGTGAGGAACCGGAAGCGGGAGACGCCCTGCGACTCGCGAGCGAATGTCGCTCCCGATTCGGTACGGATTGGGGATTGGCGCTCCGAGTCCGTCACTCCACGTCGCCATCCGCTGACGGTGCCGAGGAGTGGATCGAGCTGGCCCTCACCGACGGCATAACCCAGGTGATCGAATCCCAACGTTTCGCGGCTCACCCCGATGTCTTGTTGCCCCGAGCCGCCAAGCAGGGGCTCGATCTCATCCGGCGCATCGTGCGTCCATCCATCGCGGACGCCACTCCCTCTCGCGTTGTTTAACGAAGCTCCAAGTCCGAGTCCAAGGGCCGCCGTGCCCCGCGGCCGTATGGTCACCGTCGCGACCTCGGAATCCTGGCCAGAGAATCATTTGGGATCGAGGGAACCCTAATTAGACTGGGGAGGGTACCGAAGGCCAGCGAGTCCCTCGGTTCACTCTTCTCTTTTCTCTTCGTGACGGCATCTCCGCATGCGCATGATGAAGCGGTTCTTACACGGCGAGTCGCGGACGTATTTCCTGGGATGGTTCGCTTTTGGCTTAGCCGCCCTGGGCGTACTTTACGCGGATTCCGAGTCGACGGGGACTCCTCGAGGGAACGTTGCAACGCCCGCCTCGAATCAGGAGCCAGAATCGACATCCGACGCGTCGCGAGTGATGCGAGACACGATCCAAACCGCGGACCCAGTATTGTGGTGGACGTCACCGACGCCGGCCGAAACGTCGGATGATTGGGCTCAATCGCGGCGGGCCGACGCATTGCCTCGGCCGATCCTACCCGGCCTTTTTGATGGTCGCACGATCGTGCGTGAACCGGCGGTCGCGGACTCCCAACCCGTCGCGATGTTGCTGGTCATGCACTGCGACGACTGGAATTCGCCTCAACCCATCGCAACGGGTTGGGACGACATGGGGCAAGCGGTCGCGCGACTTGATCTCGTCAATGAAGGCGAGCGTCCTCGTTTGCAATTGCGGCTCAATCAGTTCGACGGACGAGGGCGAGTGAGCGATACCGCCGTTGCCTCGGTGGGAATTCCCTCGCACAAACGGTCACCTCTGCAGCTGCTGGTCGTGGTTTCGGACAGTTTCGTGAGCTTCTGGGGCAACGGAGAGCTCCTCCGCCGCCAGCAGATTCCCCAACGACCTCGCAGCCTGGCCGCGGCGACCTGGGGCATCGGCATGCGTCAAGAAACCGGTGAGGATCAAGGCTTCCGTGGAAAGGTGACTCACTTCGCTCTCTTCAACGAGGTCCCTTCCGCCGATTGGTTCCGGCGACTCTGTGGCTGGGAACCGGTGGTCGAGGAAACGGCGAACGAAAACACGGACGATACCGCGGACGAAGGCCCGCTCGTGCCAGAACCCGACCCGAATGTACTGCCGCGCGATCCCCAGCCCATCGAGACCGAAGTCGTGGTCGACCCGACCATGGATGAAGTCGCCGAGCAATCAACGGATCCAGCTCCGGCCGAACCCATCGAGTCAAGCGAGCCGACTCCGCCGTTGCTCGAGCCGATCGAGAATGCGATCGTGGAGATCAAGCCGGAGGCGGAGCGCATCGGTCCCTGGGACCGGGCTCCAGCGAACTCAATCAACTTGCTGGGCGAGCGTATTGGGAACGTGCGCGTCGAGATTCAAGCGAGGCCCGAACCGGCGCGGTATCAAGGAGAATGCGTGCCGGCTCCGACTTGCTGCGTCCGAGTGACAGGTCGCTACGAGCCTGTCTACGACATGCACGGGTGCTTTCTGTTCTGGGTCTACGTGCCGCCACACGTCCGTTAGCCCATTCAACCGTTCCCGCGACGCACCACGGTCACGTCGACGCGGGCGGTCTCGTTGCGAGTACGTCGTGCGAAGTGCGAGGTACGTCGTGCGAAGTGCGAGGTACGTCGTGCGAGGCTCGCGCTGGTCGTGTCTCAAGAGCCATTGCGGCTCTTGTGGACTCGTCCCTCGACCAACCGAATCGTGGAGTCGGCTTGTGCCGCGATTTCGGTGTCGTGCGTGACCATGAGAATGGTCAGCTTCTCGGTTTGGTTCAGCTCGCGCAGAATCCGCATGATGTCGGTTCCATTGCGAGCATCGAGATTGCCGGTCGGCTCGTCCGCCAACAGCAGCTTCGGCGAGACCATCAAGGACCGAGCAATCGCGGTGCGTTGCATTTCACCGCCGGAGAGCTCGCGTGGCTTGTGGTTCATGCGGTGACCGAGGCCGACTTTCTCGAGCAGATGCGTGGCTCGTTCGCGATACTCGCGCCGCCGCAGCGGATACGACCAGATGCTCGAACCGATCATGCGAGGCATGAGTACGTTCTCGAGAACCGTGAGCTCGGGCAGGAGATGATAGAACTGGAAGATCAGTCCGATCTCTCGATTTCTCATGCGATCGCGCTGTCGCGTCGAAAGTGAATCCACTCGTTTTCCGGCGAACAAGATCTCCCCTTGGTCCGGAGCGTCGAGCATGCCCAGCAGATGCAGGAGCGTGCTTTTGCCTGATCCGCTCGAGCCGATGATCGACACGAATTCTCCGGCTTCGACACAGAGGTCGACGCCACGCAAGACCGGAATCTCGATGCGAGCCTTGCGGTATGACTTGTGCAAATCGCGCACGATGATTTGCGGCCCCGTCGCCGAGTCACGTGCTTCGTCACACCGCGTCTCGGAGGCGGGAGTGCGTAGATTTCTCGCTCGAACCAACAGGCGTCGCTTGGGAGTGCGTTTCGCGTCCGTGCCGATATCACTCATAACGCAAGGCCTCGACAGGATGAAGTTTCGCGGCATGCCGCGCGGGAAGCACACTGGCCAGCACGGCGATCGCCATCGCACCCAACGCGATCCAACAGACCGTCCAAGGATTCACGATCGTCGGGATCTTGTTGAAGTAATAGATCGTTGGATCGAAGACCTCTTGCCCCGTGATGAGCTCGACGACATCCGCGATCTCATTGATGTAGCCGACGAATAGCAGCCCCATCACGATCCCCACGCCAGCACCGACGATCCCCAGCGAGAGACCGTAACCGAGAAAGATGCTCATCACTCCGCCATTGGGCGCTCCGAGCGCTTTCATGATGCCGATGTCACGAGTCTTCTCGACCACGATCATGAAGAACGTCGCCAGGATGCCAAAGCCGGCCACGGCGATGATCATGAACAAGAGGATGTTGAGAATCGTGATTTCCATCTGCACGGCCGCCAAGAGCGGACCTTGGACATCGCGCCATGACTGGATCTGATACGGGTAGACATCGGGCGGGAACGCCGCGACTAGCTTGCGATGGGCCTCGTCGAGGTCCGCGCCGGGTCGCAGCTTGATCTGAATCGAGGTCACGGAGGCCGAACCATCGGGAGCGATCATGCGTCGCAGCCGTTGCAGTTCCTTCAGTTCGACAAAGGCGAGGGTACTGTCGTACTCATGCATCTGTGATTCGTAGTAGTCGACCACCGTGAAAATGCCGGCGGTCGGACGAGGAGGCGTGCCGGAACTCGGCAACGTGATTTGTACGTCATCGCCGGGGCGATCAATGAAGACCTCGCGCACCTCGTTCGTTTCCGGATCATGAAACTTGCGACTTGAAAGAGCCACTCCGAGGATGATGCCCGGATGCTGTTCGACCATCGGATCGAAAATGTGGCCTTGCTCGCGCGACCGCGCGGCGGCGAATGGATCGTTACCGGATGGAGGCGACGTGACGACTCGCGGTGGGGAATCGATCGAAGTCTCGCCATCCGACACGATCACGGGAGGCTGGGCGGGGAGCGGAGTAAACACGACGCCGCTTGCCGCGGGTTGGCTCGACTCGTCGTCCGATTCGACAAAGGCCGATTCGTCGAGGTTCTCGACAACTCCCGAGTCTCCACTGATCCCGTAGGCCTCGTTCATCAATCGACGTTGTTCGCGCTGGAACTGCGTATAGCGACGCCGGTAGTCCCAACCCGCTTCGTCGCCCAGACGCTCGTCGTAACCCGACTCCAAGAGGTCGAAGGCGGGCTGGTTGCGATGCTGTTCGGCCAGAAGGTACGGCGAAAAGTCACTTACCTTGCCGTACGTTTCGGCGTCGATGCCAATCAGCATCAACTGCTGCGTGATCATCCGACCGTGGAACTGTTGGTGAACCAGCGCGGGCACGCGCACGATCGCCGAGGCGCATTCAAGATCGTCACCGAGAATCTGTTTGATGTCGGCGAGATGACCGTCGACGTCGTGGATTTCCCCGAGCCCCGACCCGGAGAACTCGATGTCCGAGAGGATGCCATGGAGACGTTTGTGCATCTCGGTCGTGAAGCCGCTCATCACGCTATTCACGACCACCAACGTCGCGACGCCGAGAGTCACGCTCACGATCGACGCCAACGCGATATAGCGACTACGCAGATATCGCCAAGCCAAGAGCAATTTGTACATCGCCGCTCCTTCGGCTCCGCACGGAATGGCCACGTCGCCCTCAAGCGAACGAGGTCCCTCCGCCGGATCTATCCCGGTCCACGGGCGTCACGTCGAGCCGCATCCATCGGCTCGCGCGGTTCCACCAGGGATGACGCTCCGTTTACTTGCCTCGGTCCACGTGCATCCCGGCGTTCGGCCCATGACTCATGTCAGGCCGTTTCGGGACGCAGCAGCGGAAAGAGGATCACATCTCGAATGGTCGGACTATTGGTAAGCAACATGACCAAACGGTCGATGCCAATTCCCAATCCTCCAGCCGGAGGCATCCCGTGGCGCAAGGCTCGCACGAAGTCGTGATCCATGCGGGCCATGGAGTCGTCCTCCGCCATGCCCGCCAGCTGCGTGCGGAACAAGCGTTCCTGCAAGTCGGGGTCGTTGAGCTCGGTGTAAGCGTTGGCCAACTCCATCCCTTTGACGAAGAGCTCGAAACGCTCCGCGACCTCGGGACGGTCCGCCTTCCGCTTGGTGAGAGGACAAATGCTCGAGGGATAGTCCATTACGAAAATGGGCCCCTCCAACGCATCCTCCACACGAGCCTCAAAAACCTCGCTCTTGACCACATCCGCGTGCTTGCCAGCGGTCTCGATGCCCAAGGTTCCGGCGAGGGATCGTATCGCATTTTCGTCCGCCGGGTCCACCCCAGTCTGTTCGGCGAACAGCTCGTCATAGGTACGGCGGGCGAACGGTGGAGTGAAATCGATCGTTTCATCGCCCCAGGGCAACACGAATCCCTTCCCCAACGCGGAAATCGCATCGCAGATGATGCTTTCCGTCAG
>JAGQPS010000819.1 GCA_020426595.1 Planctomycetales bacterium | reverse complement strand
AGGTCAAGCTCGACTACACGCGAATCTGCGATATCCCTCCAGAAAGCGTACAAACCTGGCTCCAATTGGTTGACGTATTGGCCGTCAACATACAGGACACCCACACAATTGCGATCGACTTTGCACACATCGAGCAGGCGGGCTGCTTCCGAGGCGCGAACAATCGACTTCAATTCCTCGTGCTCGAGTCGTACCTGCCGTGCATCAACGATCTCGACACGCACTTCGCGGACACCAGTCCAGTAGGCGTACAAGCCTGCGCCGAGAATTCGAGCGAACCGACCATCGATCCAGACCAACGCGCGCTGGTTGTCCTTCAGGTCAAGTACTTCAACCTTACCGGTCAAAGCACCAGTCTTGACGATTACATCCAGCTGTTCGTCCGTTAGCCATGGCTCTCGCTTGGATACCACGCGGATGCGAACTTTGCCCAATGGATCAATCAGCCAGTGCGTACCAGCAGGTATGAGGCTCTTGAATTCGCCGTCGCGGAACTTCAAGCCAACTTCGTAACTGCGGAT
>JAGQPS010000818.1 GCA_020426595.1 Planctomycetales bacterium | reverse complement strand
CGAATCGGCCGCGCCGCCCGGAGTCCCGTGAGGGACGACCGATAATACCCCAGCGATTCATTGCTGGGTAACGCGTCGCCAATCTCCGCGGCGATTCTGGACGATTGTCGACCGAATCACGCACGCCGCATCGTGCGGCCGGGAGACGCCCATCGAGGTCGTCTCCCGGAATGGATGGAATTGTGTTGGATGCACGTTGACCTAGGGCAGCGTCGTCCGGCGCTTCGCTTGGGCTCCTTGCCCTAGGCTGTGATGCGGCGCCCCCTTGGGGCTTAGCGGACGGTTGTTCGTACGTTTTGCATCCGAACAAACAATTGCGATGGCAAGAACCGCAAACGGTCAAACCTGTCTCAAAAGGCCGCACCAAAGTCCCGCCAGGCATGACCAACAAAGGCCCCGCGATCCATAACGGGGTACCGATCCGCCGCGCCCCCAAAGTCCCGCCAGGGACGCTCGACAATAGCCCCGCGATTTATCGCGGGGTACCGATCGGCCGCGCCGCCCGGAGTCCCGCAAGGGAC
>JAGQPS010000817.1 GCA_020426595.1 Planctomycetales bacterium | reverse complement strand
CGGTTCTCGAAAATATCGCGGTGCCGTTGCAATACATGCGCGTCAATACCAACGAGTCGCGCGAGCGCTGTGTGGAACTGGCCGCGATGGTCGGCCTATCCGATCGTTTGAATCATCGACCTGCCGAGCTCTCCGGTGGGCAGCAGCAACGCGTCGCGATCGCCCGCAGCCTGGTGAACGACCCCTACTTCATCCTGGCGGACGAAGCGACCGGTAACCTCGATTCCAAAACGACGGATGAAATCCTGTCGCTCTTTGAACGCTTGAATGACGCGGGTAAGACCATCGTCATCATCACGCATGAGGATGAAGTGGCCGATCGAAGTAAGCGGGTACTGCGACTGCGCGACGGTGAAATCGAATCCGATTTGCGCAACGCGCCTCTTCGGGTGTAGCGCTGATCGGACGGATCGGACTGATCGGACGGATCGGACGGATCGGACGGATCGGACGGATCGGCGCACGCTTCAGCGGCTTAGCTCGAGCGTTCCCCATAAACTTGGGTCGCGGTCGGTGGGAAAC
>JAGQPS010000816.1 GCA_020426595.1 Planctomycetales bacterium | reverse complement strand
CAACCCGGCACTCTGGCAGAACAGCGTGCACTGCGCGACGCCAGCGAAATTTATTCGCTGAATCCTGCCCAAGATGAAGACTTCAAAGAGTTCATCGACGCAACCGGCAAGGCGGGCGATACGCTCGGCGGCATCGTGGAAGTGCGTGTCGAAGGCTTGCCGTTCGGTTTGGGCACGCACGCTCAATGGGATCGCAAGCTCGATGGCCTGATCGCACGGGCCGTCATGGCGGTACAAGCGATTAAGGGTGTCGAGATTGGTTTGGGCTTCGAAGCCGCGCGACGCAAGGGCTCCGAGGTTCACGACCCAATCCACTACACCGAATCACAACACGATTCGCCCAATCTCGGTTTCACTCGTCCCACCAACAATGCAGGTGGCTTGGAAGCCGGCATGACCAACGGCCAGCCGTTGGTTGTCCGCGCTGCCATGAAGCCGATTAGCACGTTGCGTAAGCCACTGGCCTCAATCAATCTCGAATCCAAACAACCAGAAGAAGCGGAATACGAACGGAGTGACGTGT
>JAGQPS010000815.1 GCA_020426595.1 Planctomycetales bacterium | reverse complement strand
CTGGGCACGAATCGCAATTGAATCAATAGCCCGAGAGGCGCGGGATATGGCCGAGTGAAAACCCACCCACCGCAATATCACAAAGCCAAGACCCGCCCTCGGAGCAACAAACCGTAACGGTAAGTCCTGTGTCGAGAAGACACGCTTTCGCGGAGCGAAAGCCGACACTGTCATAACGCCGATGCGGGGCGACGCTCGGCCGCGAAAACGAGACGCAAGAGTGTCGGCTTTCGCTCCGCGAAAGCACGCAACGGCCCCTCAGCCTAGCCCGAGGTCATCGCGCTCCGCGCAGGTATATTGCGCTTCGCACAGGTGCTAGGTGAGCTCACCGAGCCATTTGTCGATCGCACCGGGTTCCGCGACGCGCGCCGTTTCGCCATGACCCGCGTTGATCGAACCGAACCAGAGACGCAGGGCGAGTTCCCCGGAGGGGACAATCAGCCGCGCGGGCAAACCGCGCGCGTGGGCTCGATCCCAAGCCGCCAAGGCGGACATCCAGAGCCGATCGATCCCGGGATCCCAC
>JAGQPS010000814.1 GCA_020426595.1 Planctomycetales bacterium | reverse complement strand
AAAGGAGGCGGTTTGGGCAGCCCGCGAGTTTTGCCCGCCCCCGCCCGCGCTGCGGCGACCGATCGGGCGGCCGTTTAGCGTAGACCGCAGCCCGCGTCGGCCGTTACACTGGTCGGCTTTCCCGCCTTGGTCGCTGCGGCAAGGGCCGGCCTGCCGCCGAGCGGACGTTGTTCTTGTTCCTTTGGATCGAAGTGTAAATCGTCATGCAGATGGAAAAACTCGTCTCGCTGTGCAAACGGCGGGGCTTCATGTTTCAGTCGAGCGAAATCTACGGCGGCCTGAACGGCTTCTGGGACTATGGCCCGCTGGGGGTCGAACTGAAACGCAACGTCAAAGACGCCTGGTGGCGCGACATGGTGCAAGCCCACAACGAACTGGTCGCCCCGCCGGGCGCGCCCAGCGCGTACGAAATGGTCGGGCTTGACTGCACCATCATCATGCATCCGCAGATCTGGAAGGTTTCAGGGCACTACGACTTGTTTGCCGACATGATGCAAACGTGTCGACATTGCAAGAAGCTGTTTC
>JAGQPS010000813.1 GCA_020426595.1 Planctomycetales bacterium | reverse complement strand
GGAACGCGCCACCGTCCAGTGCATCGTGGCGTCTGGCTGAGCGAAGCGATCTTCAACAGGACTCCGCCGTCCCCTCCGGCCAATGTGGATCCGATCGAGCCCATTCCGCCCCAGGGAAACAAGATCACGATCCGCCAGAGAATTGAAGCACACGCGAAGAACACAAGTTGCGCCGCCTGCCATCGCAACATCGATCCGCTGGGACTCGCATTTGACCAGTACGACGCGATCGGCCAGTGGCGCACTCGCGAGCGGGTTCCCACGGGCGTGGGCGAAGACCCGCTCGTTGATGCCTCTGGCGTGATGCCCGACGGCCGTCCGTTCACCGATTCGGATCAATTCAAACAACTGCTACTCGAAGACCGCGACAAGGTCGCGCGAGCCTTCATTGAACACATTTGCACTTACGCGCTTCGCCGCGTGCTGACCGTGGATGATCGGGACGGCGTACAGGCGATCGTCGACGACGCGAAGAGATACCAGTCTGGCGTTAGAGACATTGTACGCGCCGTGGCGCTGTCGGAC
>JAGQPS010000812.1 GCA_020426595.1 Planctomycetales bacterium | reverse complement strand
GTTCAGCAACTCGCGCAAATGCTCGCGCCCCTCGGCCTGCACCGGCGTCTGCCCGAGGATGTCCGCGCAGCGTTGGAATTGGCCGAAAAGCTGGTCATCGAGATCGTTGCGGTCGGTCAGCACCACCAGGGTCGGGTTCTGCATCGCCGGATGCCGCACCACGCGGGCGGCGAAGAAGAGCATGGAGAAACTCTTGCCGCTGCCCTGCGTGTGCCAGACCACGCCCGCGCGACGGTCGCCCGGCTTGCCGCCGCGTTGACGCCCGGACCAGTAAGTGCCCGCGTCCTCGCGCAGCACGCTGCCGGTTTCGGTCATCCCGCTGGCGCGCACCGTTTCCTCCACCGCCGCATTCACCGCGTGGAACTGATGGTAGCCCGCGATGATCTTGTGCAGCGCGCCTGTGTCCGGATCTTCCTCGAAGACGATGAAATGATGCAGCAGGTCGAGGAATCGCTGCCGCTCGAAGACGCCACGGATGAGTGTCTCCAACTCCAAAGAACCGGGTGCAGCGTCACGCTGCCCGTCA
>JAGQPS010000811.1 GCA_020426595.1 Planctomycetales bacterium | reverse complement strand
TCGGCGTAGCGCAGGTAGCTCTTCAGGCAGTTGGCGCCGTCGTTGTAGTCGTTGGTGATCTCAGTTGATTCGATTGAGCTAACGACCGCAATGTACTGCTTGGCGCGGGAGAAGGCGACGTTCAGCCGCTTCTCACCGCCGCTCTTGTTAATCGGCCCGAAGTTCATCCGCATCTTGCCCGTCGGGGGGCGACCGTAACAGACGCTGAGGATGATGATGTCCCGCTCGTCCCCTTGGATGTTCTCCAGGTTCTTCACCAGCAGTCCGACGAACTGCCCGTCGTCTTCACGCTCGTAGGCCTGCTCCAGGGCCTCGCCGAAAGGCTTGTCGTCGGCCGCTAGGCGCGTGAGCGCTTGCTCGATCTCGTCCTGCTGCGCCTCGGAGAACGCCACGATCCCGATCGTGTGCTGCGGCGAGTTGGTCAACACTTGCCGCACCATCTCGGCGATGTACTCCGCTTCGGCGCGATTGCGACGCTTGTCATAAACGCCGTGCCGCAGGAGGTGGAAGCTGATCGGGCGGGCCA
>JAGQPS010000810.1 GCA_020426595.1 Planctomycetales bacterium | reverse complement strand
CGAGCCTCGGCGACCACCTGTTGATAGCGTTGCTCGGCGCGCGCGACCTCGTCCATCGCTTGCTCATGCGCCATCCGCTGCTCGCCCTGGTAGAGCAACATCGCGGGAGTGGGTTGAGCCATCGTGAAGTGCGCATAGAGACCGAATTCATCGACATCCGAGAAATAGTCCGAAAGCTGGTAGAACTCGGCTTGGGTGATCGGATCGAACTTATGGTCGTGGCAGCGGCAACATTCGAGCGTGAGACCGAGGAACGCCGTGCCGAAGGTCGTGGTTCGATCGGCGATTCCGCTCAAACGAAACTCCTCCGGAATGCTGCCACCTTCGTTGGTCTGTCGATGCAGCCGATTGAACGTTGTCGCCAGTCGCTGATCCTGAGTCGCGTTGGGGAGCAGGTCGCCCGCGAGTTGCTCGGTCACGAACTGGTCGTATGGCATATTGTTGTTGAATGCCTGGATGACCCAATCACGCCACGGCCAAACCTCCATCGGCACATCGCTCTGATAGCCATACGTGTCGGCATAGCG
>JAGQPS010000080.1 GCA_020426595.1 Planctomycetales bacterium | reverse complement strand
CACGGACGAAGCAGCGATCACCGCATTTTTCAATCTCTTCCCGTGATGGTTTGGGCGCGACTCGCTTACTCCCCTGTTTCTCCATGGGACGACCGTCGATGGGGCACCAGGGACTGAGGAGACGAGTGGTCCCATCGTCGAAGGTCTGCTTTCGTTGCTTGCCCGACTCCCGCGTTACAGTCTCGTTACGCGGTTCCGGTCGACAATCGCGGATGGGATCCGTAGATAGGAGAGTTGGAGCTGTCACTCACCCCAATCGTTGGCGTTGGTGCGGCTGAAATGAGTTGCTCGGTCGGCTGCCGCGATGACACCGACCAACCTCCTATTGTCCGGAGTCTCAATCATGTCCGCCTTCTTGTCGTGCTCCCGATCGTTGTTGGTTTTCCTCGGCGCCACGATGTTGTTCCTGGCGTGTTCCGACCGAGCACGTGCTCAGACGCCCGAGGAGTCGTTCGCTTTTCATACCTACTGTTGGCAATGCTCGCGCAGCTTTCGAACCGAGCTGGCAACCAATGAACGGAGCGACGCGTTGCAGGCCGCTTGGGATCGACGCCTCGGCGACTCCAAGGTGGTCGTCATCGAGACTCGCGGCATGCCATCGAGTGACGTAAGTGCTTGGTCCTTGAACTTCGGTCGTGAGGACCAGTTCCCCAACGTCAAGCGATTCGTGTTGGAGAAAGTTGACGGGCAATGGCGGGAAGTGGCCGCTCCAGCCTCGCGTCGAGAAGCGGACGAACTCGCCACGGAGCTCGCCGAGAAGGACCGACCGGCTGTCGTACTGCTCCGAATTGAAGCTAACGGTGATTCGGGATCCAAGTAGCTTCGCCCCAGATCCCAAGTACTTAGTCGACGAGGTTGGTGCGGGCATGAAACTGGAAGGTGTGACCGATTCCAAAGTTCGCGAGTCCACGGGTCGAACATGGAAGCAATGGGAAACGTTGCTCCGAGCGGCTGGCGCCGAGGCCTGGGATCACAAACGAATCGTCGCGTTCCTCAAGTCCGAGCACGATCTTTCCATGTGGTGGCAACAGACGGTGACCGTTGGCTTCGAGAAAGCGATCGGTCGCCGTGTGGTGGGGCAAACGGCGGATGCCGGTTTTCAATTCGGCATGCAACGAACGCTACCAATCCCGGTTGCCGGAGCATGGCGGCTCATCACCGAGAATCCCGGACGAAAAGCCTGGCTCGGACAACTCACGAGACTCTCTTGGGAACCAGGTTCGACCTATCGATCACGCGGCGGGATCGCCGGTGAGGTTCGCGTCGTCAAGCTCGAGACTCGCGTGCGCATGACTTGGCACCACCCCGACCTCGTCGCTCCCGCGACCTTGCAGTGGACGCTCGTCGCGAACGGATCGGACAAGACCAGCGTCCGACTTCATCTGGAAAAGCTAAGCTCCGAGGACGAGCGCGCCTTGATGAAAGGGCATTTCGGTTCGGTCTTCGAACAGCTTGCGAAGTTCGTTTAGTTCACGTCGATCGGCCGTCGCGGCGCGGCGTCATTCCTTGTCCAAGCGAGTCCGCCCTTCGCTGCTACTCGGTACCTGGTGCCAACAGCATCATGCCGAGGAAAATGGCGACTCCGCTCATCAGGCAGAGCCCTACGGCAAGTGGCCAACGTTGACGGTAAAAGCACCATGCCGAGACGATCCAGCTGCCTCCCACCACTGACCAGAGCACGCCGATTGTCAGTAATTTGGCGATCATCTTTTGAAAACGTGTGCTGGCCTCGGGATCAACATCCTCGGTTACGGCAAGCAGCAGCCCCTTGTAGATGGACATCCCAATGAACAGTCCACCGATGGCCAACAGGGCCGGCCCCAAGACTCCCAACAGCAGGACCGGACCTATCCACCAGCGAGTCCGCGCGGTCCGACGCGTCTCGGATTCGCTTGCCTGTTGGGGAGTGGAAAAGGGATTATTGGATTCAGGCATTGCTTGTCGCCATGTCTAGGACTGTGCGTTGCAACCGGCTCGCTTGATCGCGAGTTGACTCCGCCATACCGGTCCTGGCAAGATGATCCGTGATTTCGATGAAAGCCGAACAGCTGAATCTCCGTACGTGCACTTCCGATGCAGAGGGACCACCGTGAGCGAAAGCAACATCGCTGGGAATCGTTTTGTCTGGGCCGACATTCCCGTCGTCGATCTCGATCGAGCTTGCGAGTTTTACGCGGCCGTGTCGGGATTTCCAGTGCATCAGGAGACGTTTCAGGAGTTTCGCTTCGCCGTGCTTCATCACGACAGCGGCAATGGCGGGTGCCTCGTGATCAAGCCGGACGAAGTCCGCTCCGATGCCGGAATACTCATCTACCTGAACGTGAATGGTCGGATTCGCGATGCCGTCAATCAAGTCGTGGCTCATGGGGGAACGGTTAGCCAAGACGTGCACTCGATCGGCCCGCATGGTTGTCGAGCCATCATCGTTGATAGTGAGGGAAATCGACTCGCGCTCCATTCCGAATCGGACCAGTAGTCAAAGCTCATGGAGCGGGAGACTTGACCGACAGTTCGCGCCCCTCACCCTCGAGCGGCTCGAGCGTCACTCGATGAATCCGATAGCGGCAATCGTACGCACCGAGAAACAACGCTTCTCGATTGGGGGTCGACCAGTACTCGCCCAAGGAAAGCCGATCGGGCGAGCCTTTCCATTGGCTCACCATCCTGCCGTCCACCATCATGGACACGCCCGTCGGTCGGACCGTCGTCACGATCTGGCTCAGTTCACCCCGGCGTAACACGGGGCCCTCGTACGTGGATTCGTTCCCTACGTTACGCCCATCGATGTTCTCGATGGCGCTCAGAGCCTTATCACCCGACGGGAAATTGAACAGGGTGAGAAACCGGTGCTCACCAACACGTTGCCCCACGATGAACCCCCGCGGTTCATCAAGTGGCTCGACGATGATGATGAGGCGATATGCCACGGGGGGAGAGTAAGGGAGCTCGATGCGAGCCCCCAAACGCCGCGGGCTCTCGAGCCACTCTTCCGTACTTGTCCACTCGCCAACCGACCATGCTTGCTCGACATTCAGCAATCCCAACAGATCGACGTCCGGACCACTAGCCGCCAGAGACTCTGGCGCCACGGAGTCGTCCGAGTCCGGTAACTCAAGATCGACCGAAGGATTGAAGGGGAGCGGAGCTTGTCGACGGCTCGCTCGTACTTGCAGATAACCCCAGAGCTCGGCGGTCGCGCCGTCGCGAGTCGTGACGTCAAGCCGATAGCTGACCGGAGTTGGACGATCAAACACGCCTAGGTCGATATCACTTGGTGGCTCGTCGCCCAGCACGACGGGCACGTCGATCCATGGACCGGCGACATCGGTTTGGTACCGCAAACGCAGCGACTCGAGCCGCACGTCGGCGGGCCAAGTCAGCGCGAGTTTCACACTGGAACCCGGGGTCGGTACATGCGGTTCGGGAATCGCGCGAAACTCAGAGTAGAGCCGCAGTTCCTCCGTGAGTTCAAACTCACCGTCGGGCCGCCAACCCAGTCGTTGCTTCTGGTCCGGATCGATCCACGACTCACTTAGCCACCCTTGGTACTGCCCCATGCTCATGACCGAACCATTGCCGGGCTCGGGATGCGGCAGTCCGACGGTGTGGCCCACTCCTTCGTGATAGATCACGCAGTCCGATCCGCGATACGGCACGCGCCAACCATCGGCACTGACCAAACCCCACCCCGCTCGGTCTCGCGCGAGATACGTCGCTCTCGCGCCCCCGGAGGTCGCCCCGGGGAAGTGTTGCCCGTCGCGATAGTTCCCTTCGAACTCGTAATGGTCACCCGCCGGTTTGAGACGGTAGAAATCATCGAGCGGGCGCCAGTTGATTTCGCTCAGGACAAGCAGGATGGGGAACGCTTCACCTTCGTAGTCCTTCACTCCGGTGACCGCATCGGCTTCGGCCAACGTGCGGAAGAAAATCGCATCGGCATCTCCCTCACGTAACTCCTCCGTCGTGAATCGAGACACGATCGGTTCGTCACGCAACTCGACCTCAAGCGTCGACTGCCCCTGGAACTCGCGTCGATGAAACTGCTCCAACCGCCCGCAGTAGTAATTCGCGCGGTCCTTCCAATCGGGCAACGGAGCTCGATCCTTGGGAACGAAGTAGACGACTTTCAGCAAGATCCGAGACGTGTCGTGGCGCGAGTCCCAGGTGTGTGTTTGAGCGGACACGCATTGGGGCATTCCCCCACATAACGCCACGACAACCAGCGACTGGGCGACGATCGCTTGGACGAAACGGTCCGCGAGGCGGACCGAAGAATGTTGCTGTCCTGTTGGGCAGGCCATTCGCGAGTTTCCTGGGCGAGTTCTCTGTGACGGCGTTTCGCGGGGGCGACCGGCGCGAGGCAGCATCGCGCCAAGCGCCAGTGGATTCGGCCGTACGCCCCCCGTTGCTCGATACCGTCGCCAGTTTGACCCAGGTGTCGCCAACGCGGTAGTGGACCTCGAAAGGATGTGCGGGCGACGTGAGGCGATCACGAGCGTTGGAGATGGCTCGCACCGCACGAGCCCGGTGGCGAGTGCGATCGGTTAAGCTGTGCTCGTGCCACCTCATACGTTCCTGACTCCACTTCGGAGAACCCATCGTCATGCCTTCGCTTCGCTCCCTTCGGCGTCTCGCGTGGTGCCTGGTTCTGTCGCTGCTCGTCTGCTTCGTGAATCACGCGGAGTCACGGGCTCAAGAATCGCCCCGACCCAATATCGTGATCATCTTGGTCGACGACATGGGCTACTCGGACATCGGTTGCTATGGGAGCGAGATAGAAACGCCTCACATCGATTCGTTGGCGGCCGAGGGATTACGGTTCACTCAGTTTTATAACTGTGGTCGCTGTTGTCCGACTCGAGCCAGCTTGATGACGGGACTCCATCCCCACCAAGCCGGCATTGGTCACATGACCGAGCCGCCGGAACGTCCCCTGGGGATCGACGGACCCTATCAGGGATTCCTCAACGATCGCTGTTCGACGTTGGCTCAAGTACTGCGGACCGCCGGTTACCGCACGGTGATGACGGGCAAGTGGCACCTCGGGTATCACCGTCAGGAATGTTGGCCGTTGCAACGAGGTTTTGAACGGTACTTCGGTTGCATATCGGGTGGATGCAACTACTTCCGTCCTGGTGGAGATCGGGGGATCACCGAGGGGAATGAACCGTTCGAGGTGGGCGATGGGTTCTACACGACCGACGCCTTCACCGACAAAGCCATCGAGTATCTGCGCGAAGTCAACGCCGAGGGTGACGATCCGTTCTTCTTGTACCTCGCCTACAACGCGCCCCATTGGCCTCTCAATGCCAAATGGGAGGACTACTTGAAGTACAAGGGGCGATACACCGAAGGGTGGGAGTCGCTGATGCGAACTCGATTTCAAAGGCAACAGGAGCTCGGGCTTTTCCCCGCCAGCCTAGAACCAGCGCCGCATGTGGGCCCCGCCTGGGACTCGTTGACCGATGAACAACGCACCGACCTCGCCGCGATCATGGCGGCCTACGCGGGCTGCATCGACTCCATCGATCAAAACGTTGGCAAGTTGTTGACGTACCTCGATGAATCCGGCGAGCGTGACAACACGATCATTTTCTTTCTCTCCGACAACGGAGCCTGCCAAGAGGGTGGCGTGCTGGGACAGGGGAATGAGGAGATGATTCGCAATCCTCCTGGCGGAGTCGGGGGAGTCCATCTGGGCTTGGCCTGGGCCAATGCCTGCAACACACCCCTGAGGCTATACAAACACTTCGTGCATGAAGGAGGAGCCGCGACTCCGATGATCGTGAATTGGCCAGCCGGAATAGCCGCCGAACAGCGAGGGTCGTTCGTGCGCGAGTACGCCTACTTGCCCGATTTCATGCCCACGGTGATGGCCTTGTCGGGCGCTGAATACCCAGGCGACCTGCCGCCGCTTGCTGGCACCTCGCTGTTGCCTCTCCTGGCCGCCGAACCGAGTCCGATTCACACCGATCCGATTTATTGGGAGCACGAAGGAAACGCGGCCATGCGCTGGGGCGACTGGAAATTGGTTCGTGAAAACCAAAAGCCGTGGGAGCTCTACCGAGTCAACGAGGACCGCGCGGAACTCCATAACTTGGCCGACCAACAACCCGACCAACGGCGAGAAATGGTGCGGCTATGGAAAGCTTGGGCCGACGCTCACGAAGTCATGCACCCCCAGCCATTCAACATGTACCGCTATCTGCAACAGCAGCGTGAACGCGAACGGGATAACAATCTCGACAAGGAGTGAGCGATCCCCTTGCGGTACCTCATTCGCTTGCGCTGGTCCCAGTGGGTCTGAATCGTCAAGGCGAATCGGCGCGTCCACAAGCTCGTAGGCGAAGACCGCGCGCTACTTGAGAATGCCCCAGTACTCGCAGTGCGGGCACCGCACCGCGCGCCGACGTTGTTCCTCGGTCAGCGTAATGGGCTCTAAGCATTTGGGACAGTTACGCAGCAACACGGGCTTTCCGCTCGAGCGAGGCGTCGACTCGGGATTGCTGGCCACGGGCGGCGGTGGCTCGTTCGACTCCAGTTCCACCGGCACGTCGATCGGCCTCTTGCAGCATAGGCAAGTGGTGTCGTGGCCGCGGACTTCATCCTCGAGCAGCAGGAACTTGCCACAGTCGGAAAGTGGGCATTGAAAGATGAATGGCATGGCGGTCGCTTTTCCTGGGTACCTTTGCCGTCGCGGTCGCACTCGCCGTCTAACCAAATCGCACACCGACGATTCGTGGCTCGCCGCCTACCTCGCGGGGTAGAGCTCGATTCGGCGAAAATCAAAACTCGACGACCAGCTCCCCACCAAAACATCGCGTTGGAAGACCGGAGTCCAAAATCTGGTGTCGACCGATAGGTCTCGGCTGTCTCCTTCCCACGTAAACACATACACGCCGTCGAAGTACAGCGTGATACTCGACGGAGTCACGTAGTACTCGACGATGTGATAATCCTGATCGTCGAAGCGACGTCCCATCACCGCCGTGCCATTGCGGTCGCCCGATGCCCGTCGAACGAGACTCAGGCCCGTCGTGGCTCCGCCATGTCCGTCGATCAAGCCGACGACCTGATTTCCGCCAACCGGCAGGGCGACGTTGAACGAATCGATGCCCTCGACTCGCTTGGCCTCGATCAGCAGACGGTATTTCTGGGGAGCCGAATAACGAAGATGAAGTTGCGTGGGCCCGGCTGGAGGAGACCGCAACGCATCGCCCACTCTTCGCCAGGGAAACCGCACGAAGTCGCTATTGGGGTCGGTCATGGTCATGAGGTCGACCATCTCGCCCGTTTCGCCGAAATTCATCGGACGATTGAATCCCGCCTGACTTCGAATTCGATTGGCCGTGTTGCGAATGGAGGGATCGTTGGTCAGCGTGCGGATCAACAGAATCATTACTCCGACGAACACGCAGATCGCCACGGCGGTGAATGCGAGCAACAGATACAGCGCGATGGGACGCTTTCGTCCGCGCGCCGGACCGGGCAAGCCCAAGGGTGCTGGCCTCTGGGCATACGGAGCGGGAGGTACGGCGGCGGAGAGGTCGGTGATGAGCCCCGCATCGTTGCTCCACGCATCTTGTTCCTCTGGCGAAACGGGGACGATTCGCGGCGCGCGGCCGAGTTCGGGGAACACCGATGTCGCGAGGCGCGGCTTGGGCCAGTCTCCATGCAACAGCCAAGCATCACCCGGCAACTTGCCTTGCTCCACCGCGGCACAAAGCTGATCGAATGTGAACGGACCGGCCCGCCGTTGGCGATCACGATCCATCACCCAGTAGCCCGCGAGTCGACTCGAAACCGCGTGCTCCGCGGAAGGAGGTCGTATGGGTCGCTCGCCAGGTTCCGCGCCCGCCGTCGAACGCTGAGGTTCATGCGGCGTCGCGGGCGGCGCGCTCGATGCGTTTCGCGAGTTGGTGGGAGCCGGTCTTGGCGCGGGGCGTCCGGTCCGTTTGGCGAGCTGAGCGTCGTACTCGAGTTTGCTGGCCGGTTGCGATAGGCAATCGAAGGCCTTCGCCAATTCCTGCAGGATCCGTACGGCCATTTCACCATGCTCGCCCACCTGATAGCGACGCACGTCTCGGTACCGCTGATGGAACGCATCCTCGATCGCCCCGACGTTCGATTCGAATGGGGTGACTCCCAACAGCGCGTAGTGATCCACGGGACGTCCCGGCGACGTCACTCCCAACCACTGAGCATAGGGATCAAACGATTGAGCCACGCCTATTCCTCGCAATCAGTCCCGGCATCGCGGCGACCGACGATCATGCTAATGAATCTTCAACCCGTCAACAAACTCCGCCTCTTGCTGGATCTCGGCATCGGTGAGGGTTCGCTTTTGTTCGAGATCGGTTTGCACAAGTTTGCCACTCGACATGTCCAGCGCCATGACATTGACTCGGCCGTTGCATCCAAAGCTTAACCGCACTTGAATCGGTGACGAGGCGGGCAAGTCGTCGGGCAGATCGCGGACCAAGCAATCGCCCACCGTGATGTTCGCGGCGGCCTCGGGGGCCTCTCCCTCGAGCACCGAGATGCGGACCTGTTTTTGCCCGGCCTTGGGCAAGACGAACACCTTGCTGGCCGCGACGGGAAGCGGTGAATTCTTTGGGATCATGATGTGATTGAGCTTTTGGCCCGTGCGACGATCGGTCACGGCCACTCCCAGACTATGGCTATTCACATCAACCACTTCGACATGACACAAGCGACGGCGCACGTCGTCGTCGAGGGGCAGCTCCTTGATGCCGGCCTGGGCGCCGAGCAAGGTCGCGTAGAGCGCGGCTCCGTGAGCGACGACTTGATCGGGGTCGAGGGAGTCATCCGGCTCCTTCCCCGTGGCGTCGGCCAGCATCTGCCGCACCATCGGCATGCGAGTCGAGCCTCCCACGAGCAACACCTTATCGATTTGCTCCCAACCGAGTTTGGCCTGTTCGCTGGCGACGAGCCGCGTGACGAATCGCGTACGCGTGAGAAGGTCACGGCTCGATTCCTCGAACGTCTTTCGCGTGAGCATCGTCTTCACGACGTGATTGTTGTACGACGTTTCGAGCGGAGCCGACGAGAGTTGGCTCAGCAGCATCTTGGTCGATTCCGCCAGTCCGCCAATGGCATCCCGCCAAGATGCGTCGGTACGCGGATCGATCTTGTATTGCTCGCGAAATTGACGAGCAATGTAATCGACGATGACATCGTCCCAGTCCTTGCCACCCAATTGCACCTCGCCGTCGGTCGCGACCGTTTCAAATCCGCGATCCGAAAGTCGCACCACCGTCACGTCGAACGTGCCACCTCCCAAGTCGTAAACGAGTCCGGTGAACGACTGGCCTGGCCCGAGAAAACGGGACGCCGCTCCTGGCGACGCGAAACGATCCTGGAGACAGTAAGCCAAGCCGGCGGCGGTCGGCTCATTGACGATTTCCAAGACGTCGAGTCCCGCGATGCGCCCCGCGATCTCGGTGGCCCGGCGCCTCGCGTCATCGAAGAAAGCGGGCACGGTGATGACCGCCTTGCTGATGGGGCCAATGCGCCGCTCGGCATCGTTTCGAAGCTTGCGCAGCACGATCGCCGACAAGGTCTCCGGTCGCAGTGACCGTCCGTCGACCATGCGACCGTGGAGCACCGCTCCCATCGATCGCTTGAATAGAGAGGCGACCTTGTCGGGATGATGAGCGGCCGCCGCCTTGGCCGACTTACCCACGATCGCCTCGTTCCCATCCAAGTAGACGACGCTGGGAGTCAACGGGTCGCCTTCGCGATTGGTCAGAGTCGTCGCACGCCCCGAGGAATCGACATGAGCCACCACTGACATCGTCGTTCCGAGATCAATACCGACGAGGTTCCCCTCCGGTGAAGTCATCAACGCAGTCCTCGCATTAGCTCGTTCACTTCATGGCTCCACGAACCCGACCCGAGTCACTTTGTGTTGGCGGAGTAGGGAGGCTTCGATTGGGTTGAAACAGACTTACTTTCGCCGAGCGTAAGCCGACACTCTTGCGGCTCGGTTCTGGGAGCCGCTGTTTGCCCGATCGCCGGCTTGCGGCAGAGTCGGCATTTGCTTCGCCAAAGCAGGTTCCGCGCACCCTCTCACAGCTTGGGAAGGAACACTGTCACACCGTGTGGCGACACACGGCGATCGCGAGCATCGAGCCCGAC
This sequence comes from Planctomycetales bacterium, assembly GCA_020426595.1. Taxonomy (GTDB): domain Bacteria; phylum Planctomycetota; class Planctomycetia; order Pirellulales; family Pirellulaceae; genus UBA11682. Next base: position 7,114 of record JAGQPS010000080.1, on the reverse strand, counting down.
CAATCGTGCGCCAAACGGCCCAACCAAAACTCGCCTACTCGCATCGATTCGACATGCCAACCAAGGTTAGCCAATGACCGTCGTCGCGTCGATGTACGCCCTCGCGGTCGATCACGGTTGCTCGGCATTCGTCGAACGATACTTAGCCCCCCGTGCAACGGGCCCCAAGCAACGCTTCGTCCCTTCGTCCCGTGAACGCGCTGAATCCCGCCGGATGGTCGTCGTGACCAGCGAGATGAGTTACGCTGCTTGACTTGGCCGGTGGCAATGGCGGAATGCCTCTCCACTGTCGGCCGCACCCCTTGAGAACGGGAAACTCGCGCATGGTTCGATGGCAATCCGTCGTGGCGTCGATAGTTTGCGTGGGTCTTTCGGGACTCGGGCCGGCAAGCGTCCAAGCTCAAGAAACGCCGGCCGTCGTTCGGCCCAATATTCTCTTCATCGCCGTCGACGATCTGCGTCCCAACCTCGGATGCTACGGCGACGCGCATGCGGTTTCTCCCAACATCGATCGACTCGCCGCGCGCGGCCGTCTCTTCGAAAGAGCCTACTGTCAGGTCGCGGTATGCAATCCCTCGCGGGCCAGCTTGATGACCGGGCAGCGTCCCGATTCCCTAGGAGTCTGGACTCTCCCCATTCACTTTCGCGAGGCCCAGCCCGACGGGGTGACGCTCCCCCAATGGCTGCGACAATATGATTATGTGGCGATCAGCCACGGAAAGATCTTTCACAACCCGACTCCCGATCCTCAGTCGTGGTCCGAGACGATCCGGCCATTGGGAGGCCTACCGCCGTTCTATCCCGATGGGACCCGCGAGCGAATCGCCGAAGTCCAGGCCGCGCTGCCCGCTAACGACTGGCGCAAGAACAACCTGCGAGGTCCGATCACCGCCGCTCCCGATCTGCCGGACAATCAGCTCCTCGACGGCGCTCGCACCGACATGGCGATCGAGGATCTCCATCGCCTAGCCAGTGGTGATCAGCCTTTCTTCTTAGCGATGGGATACATCCGGCCTCACTTGGCCTGGATCGCACCACGCCAATATTGGGATCGGATCGACCCGAGTTCCCTCCCCGTGTTGATCGACCAGCAAGTACCGCAAGGAGCTCCGCATTACGCGATGTCGAGCAGCTACGAGCTCTCGCATTATGTCGATCAAATCGACTTCCCGACTCCTTGGGAGGACCGGCGATTGACCGACGCGGAAGCGCGACATTTGATGCACGCCTACTATGCCTGCGTGGCGTACGTCGACGCCCAAATCGGTCGCTTGCTCGAAGCTCTCGAAGAGACGGGCGAAGCGGACAATACGATCGTCGTGCTGTGGAGCGACCATGGTTGGAAGCTTGGGGAGCACAACGGCTGGGGCAAGATGACGAACTACGAAATCGACACGCGTGTCCCATTGATCTTGGCGGGTCCTGGTATCGAACAACCGGGCGAATCCACCCACGAATTGGCCGAGCTCGTCGATCTCTTTCCCACGCTGTGCGATCTTGTGGGCATCGGGACTCCCGAGTTCGCCCAAGGAGAGAGTCTTGTCGAATCACTGCGTGATCCACATGCCGAGACTCAAGCCGCGGCGTTCAGCCAGTACTACCGGCAAGAGGATGGACAGGAGGTCATGGGTTACGCGATCCGCACGGACCGTTATCGATTCGTGGAATGGCGCGACTTCTCGACGGGCGATGTGCTGACTCGCGAGCTCTACGACCATGACGTCGATCCAAGTGAGTCAATCAACGCGATTGATGCGGCCGAGCCGGAATTGGTCGAATCATTGACGAACGAGCTTCTGGCTTCGCATCCTCGCCGAGCTCTCGTGATGACGCCCGCGGTGCACTCCGATGAAGCCGCCGGTCGGTGGCCCACGGCGATTGGATTCGAGAACCAATTGTCCGTTCCCGTCGACGTCTATCCGATTACGCCGCGCGGCAATCGCGGGCGCGGGCGAACCTTGGCCGCGGGCGAGAGCATGTCGGTCAATGCTCGGATTGGCGGCGTGTTCGTCGTCGAGGCTCAAGACGGAAGCCTCCACGAGATCCATTCTCCCGCCTATCCACCTCGCACCGTGGTGTTGGCGCCCCGCTAACGGCGGGCCACGATGCCACACGGTTCGCGCCGCGAATTATTCGTCCAGCGTCAAACCACTGGCTTGCAGGATGGTGCGTTGGACGGCGAGATCGTGAGCGTAGGAAAACCGAGCCTCTTGCTCACCTCGCAAGATTCGAGCCATCTCGGCGGCGTCATCGACGTAGCGCACGTATCGAGGGAACTCAACTGTCCGTGTTCCCGCCTCGAATTCGCCCCGAGGTTCAGCCAATGTGATTCGAGCCGTGGGACTGTCGAGCGGCTGGATGTGAAAGGTTCCACCGCTCCCGCACACGGTCAAATGGCGCCGCTGACCTCCATCGACTTCTTGCGCGCTGCTGCGAATCGTGGCAGTCGCGCGTTGGTACTCCAAGACGGCCAACATGTTGTCGTTCAACTCGTCGTCGATCGACGAGGAGTGTCGCACATAGGGAGTCACGGCGGTCGGTTCACCCAGGAGGTCGACCGTCCAGTCGATCAAGTGACAGCCGAGCTCAAACATCGTGCCTCCGGCGAAGCGAGCCAACTGGCGCCTCTCCCCTGCCCCGATTGTTTTGCTCATCACCGCATGAAGTTCGAACACCTCGCCAAGCCAACCATTTCGGATGAACCGACGGAGCAAGACCGCGGCGGGGTTGTACCGGTACATGTAGCCCATTTGCAGCAACAGCTGCCGCTCCTCGGCTCGCCGAAGAATCCGCTGAAACGTTGGTAGCGACTCACCCGCCGGCTTATCCAGATGGACATGCAAGCCAGAGTCGATACATCGTTCGGCGACATCAAGCAGCTTCCCTACCTCGGTCTCGACCAACACGACCTGGAGTCCTGGCTGCCCCAGAAGTTCCTCGACGCCCATCCACGGGACATCTCGATAGGGTGGTCGCTGCCGAGCCGCCTCGCGGCGTTGTTCATCCGGTTCGGCGATGCCAACCACCTCATAGTCGTCCGACTCGAGATAGACCGACAACTTGGAAGCATGAGCGTGGCCCGTGCCGATCTGACCGACGCGAATTCGATCGCTCGTCGTTCGAGCGAAGGCGTGAGGCGTCAGTTGGTTCGCCGCTGCCAACAGTGCTCCCGTGAGTGCCGATTGTCCGAACACCCGTCTCGAAACGTTTTGCGTCGGCAGCGCCATCTCGTCGTCCTCGACGGTTCAAGAATGCGGCAGCGGGCGGAACTCGAACCACCGCGTTAACGAATGGCGTAGACTCGGTCGCCCCGCCGGATGACTAGCACACCATCGCCGGCCGCGGCGGCGTACTGAATGTGCCCCGAGAAACCAGGCGCGCCCGCGGGCTGATCGTCTCCACCCGCCCACAATTCATTGCTTGCGACTTCCTCTCCCGAGTCGATGGCGACGATCGACGTCACTCCTTTCTGACCAAAGAAGTAAACCTGCTTGTCATTGGCCAACGGAGTCGCCCAAATACCGCCCGCCGCGAGTCGTGTCGTCGAGCGTGTTTCGCCCGTCTCCGCATCGAGCCGGAACAAGACGCCGGTTTGATTCACCACCCAGACTTGGCCACCGGCGACCAGTGGACTTCCAAAACTGCAGCGTGCTCGGTCGGCCCGCCAAATGAACCGCGCCTGGTACTGGCCGCCTTCTTGCCGTTCGATCGAAACCATACCGCTTGCGGTGTCACCACCACCCGCCTGATCCTCGCCTCGACCGTTGGAAACACCGATGAAGAACCGACCATCACCGGCGGGCATCGGCGTGCTCGACGTATTGTTGGCGATGTCTTGCAGGGTCCAGAGCCGCTCGCCGGTAACGGGATCGAAGCCGACCAAAATGCCGCTCGCACTGCACACGAGTTGCTCTCCGCCGGCGACTTGGACAAGCCGTGGTGAACCCCAAGTCGTGGCACCGAGTCCGTCGACCTTCCAAACCGTCTCTCCCGAGCCCTTGTTGATGCACAGCAAGTAGGGATCGCTTTCCCTCTCGATCCAGACAAAGAGATGTTCTTCGTTCTGTTCGAGCGAGGCGGCCAAGCCATGCCGCGCCGAGATTGGGCCAAACTCGTCGACAAGATCGCGTTCCCACCGCAAGCCACCATCGAAGTCGAGCGAGGCCAACACGCCTCCTTCATTCATGACGTACAACGCCGTCGCATCGACGGCGGGACTCGGAGCCGCGCGACAAACGTAGTTGTTGTTGGTCTCGGGCGTGGGGTTATCGAAACTGGCTCGCCAAATCGGTTCGCCCGAGGCCAGGGCGAGCGCCGTGACGTGAAACCGTTCCTTGTTCTCGCCACTCGTGCTGGTCACGTAGACTCGCTCACCATGCAGGATGGGCGAGCTCTGTCCGTAACCCTCGATGTCGGCTGTCCAAACAATGGACTCTCCCTCAGGCCGCCATTGCATCGGTAGCTCGCCCTCCACGAGAGTGCTGCCACCCGACTGAAATCGGTCCCAAGCCGGTTCGTCGGCGTGAGCGAGATTCGCGCCGTATGTCATGCCTAGGCCCAAGCCCAGCAGAACAGCGAGGCACCTAAGTGGAGTTCTCTCGGTCGACCGTCGATTGAATCGAACCGACTTCAGTGGCTGGTAGGATGCGTGCATAACGTCCGTCTCGATTGGAAGGCGTGCCGACAACGCGACTTGGTGAGTTCCGTTGGACGCGTGGAGCGGCTCGGGTAGGCGGTTCGCAAGGACCCGCGTACGGGGTTATGGTAACGACTCGCGTAGGAAAACGGCACGCCGTGGTCGAGCAATTCGCTGGCGCGGATGTCGTGTGTGGAACCCCAAGGATGCTCGGGAGAGTTCCTCGTGTGTTCCCTCATGGTCCCTCAATGGAAGTGCTCCATGTCGACTGACTTCCCTTCTGTTTGGCCTCGACCATTTGCGTCGCCTCCTGTCCAGCGAAGCAGCGTGCGAGCGGGAACCGCCGGGTGGCTGGCGACGCGACTCGGGCTCCTTCTTGCCGCGATGCTTTTGCTGCCGTGGTATGCCCGCGCCACCGAAATCGATTGGTCCCAGGCGAACGAGATTCACCCAGGAATCCACTACGCGAAGTTTGTCGAGGAGGATCCTCGTCGGCTCGTCGTGCATGTGGCCCGCATCGATCTTTGGCTGCCCGAGACTCGACTTCATACCACCGGTCGTCGCGCCGATTGGATCCTTGGAGAGGCCGAGACGGATCGCGAAACGACTCGCGACTACCTGCGGTCCTTGCGTCAAGCAGGGCACCACGCGGTCTTGGGATTCAACGCCGATGCCTTTTCTCCTTGGCCCGTTCCCTACAACCAATCAACGCCCACGGATCTATTGGGCTTGGCGATCGCCAAGGGCGAGATCGTGTCGAGCGGATCGGGGACTCCGTCGTTGATTGTCTCTCGCACAGGCAAGGCCAGCATCACTCGCACCAATGCCGACTTCGAATCGAACGACGTCGACTTGGCGGTTAGCGGATTCTCGTTGTGCCTTGACGAAGGAGTGCCTCAACCCAGCGGAGACGACCTCCATCCGCGCACCGGTGTCGGACTCTCGCGTGACGGTCGCTATCTGATCGTCGTGGTGATCGATGGGCGACAACCCGCGAGTCACGGAGCGACCACGACGGAGCTTGGCGAGTGGCTTCGCGACGGCGGAGCTTTTCGCGGAATCAACATGGACGGAGGCGGTTCGTCAACGTTGGCGTGGTGGAACACGGTGACGCGCAAGCTCGGCTCCGTCGATCTACTTAACCGACCAGTCGGCAATAGCGTGCGAGCCGAGAATTGGCCGGAAGCACTGTTCCTTTCATCCGAGCGGGCCAACGGCAATAACGTTGCCGTCGTACAAGCGGTGCGTGAAACACCGTTTGATCCCCGGCTGCACTTGCTGCTAGACGATCATTGGATCGCCAAAAGCGAGGGACTTGTTCGCGTCCATGGCCAAGCGGTCCCCATGCCGGAGCCGATTCTCTGGCCTGATGATCCGCGCACCGAGGCGGACTGCGCGTGGGGGAACGTGATCCGCGAACCCGACGGCCGCTTTCGTCTCTGGTACTGCACGATGAATCTCGGCGCGGAAGGAGCCGGACCTCATGAGATGGCGGCGGCGGGCGTTTGGGGACGTGGAGCCGACTTCGATTTTCACCCTCGTTCGCCTGCTGATCGCCGTGAGACCGAATCCATGGTGGGAAAGTACGCGGAGTCGCTTGATGGACTTCACTGGACGAAACCCAACTTGGGGCTCGTATCGATCGACGACTCGACCGACAACAACGTCGTACTCACGGGACGCATGGCCGCGGAACAAACCGCCGGCGCGCTGACGAACTTCGACGGCTATACCGTGCTCCGCGATGACTCCGAGCCGGATCCCCAGCGTCGATACAAGATGGTGGCTCATTGGGAATCGGTCCACGTTTGGGACAACGAACCGGTGAGCGGTTCATTGAATCGCGATCCGGAATTCATTAGGCGATGTCAAGCCGCGCGCGGCGAGTACATCACCTCCAGTCCCGATGGACTCGTGTGGACGCAACCGCTGGAGCGGCTCACCGATATTCCGACCGAAGGGGGCGACCGTTTACTAGTGACACGTGACGAGGCGCGTGGTCGCTGGACCGCCTATGTTCGCTCGGGAGGCTGGGCTTATCCCGCGTTTAGTCATAGTGACGACCTGCGACATTGGAGTCCGGCCGAGCCCGCTCCCGCGATCACTCCCGCGGCGGTCGACGCGCGAGCCGTCGAGTGCATGATTCCGTTCTCTTACGCCGACATGGAAATCGGCTTTCCCTGTGGCATGGACAAGGAGGAAGGTCGCTTCACGGTGATGGTCGCGAGCCGGCACGGAGACGAACCATGGCGGGTGCTAAGTGATGCGAGCCGTTTGATTCCGGCTGGACCCGAGGGGAGTTATTACGCGAGCGGTGCCGTACCACTGCACAACGCTCCTTTCGTGCTGGGCGATCGGATGCTGATCTTCTTCAATGCCTTCTCACGAGACCCGGCGCATCCGAGCGAGTTTGGCACGCGATCGATCGGTGTGGCGACGATGCGGCGCGATGGGTTCGCAGGCGTCCGTCCGGCCGAG
>JAGQPS010000809.1 GCA_020426595.1 Planctomycetales bacterium | reverse complement strand
GGTCGCGCCGGTGGACGTAGCTTCCGAGCGTGAGGTTCTCCGAGACGGTGAGGTCGGGGAACACGTCGCGCGTCTCGGTGACCGTGGCGACGCCCTTGCGCACCATCGCCTCGGGCCGGGCCCCGGTCACGTCCTCGCCGTCGAGGCGGACATGGCCGCCGGCCGGGCGGATGGCCCCGGCGATGCACATCATGGTGGAGGACTTGCCCGCGCCGTTGGCGCCGAGCAGCGCGACGAGCTCGCCCTTCCCCGCGGCGATCGACACGCCGCGCACGGCGCGGATCGCGCCGTAGCGCACGTCGAGGTCGCTCACCTCAAGCATGACGGGCCGCCTCCGAGCCGAGGTAGGCCTCGATCACCGCGGGGTGCACGCGGATCTCGGCCGCCGATCCCGCCGCGATGGTGCGACCCGAGGCGAGCACGTGCAGCCGGTCGCAGAGCCGCATGATCAGCCCCATGTCGTGGTCGATGATGAGGAGGCCGAGCCCGCGCGCGCCGGGCAGGCCGGCGAGGATGTGGAGCAGCGCG
>JAGQPS010000808.1 GCA_020426595.1 Planctomycetales bacterium | reverse complement strand
TCTCCGCGAGGTGGCGAAGCATCACCGGTTCGTCGGCGCCGAACGACTTGTGCGATCCGGGAAGCGTGGAAACCGAGGCACCGGTCCCGGGTTTCGCGATCCCCGCGAGGATGCGGAACAAATCCATCGTGTACTCCACCCGGCGCGGATCGGTCCAGTCGGGCTGGAAGACCTTCTCCTTCACCCGGGTGCCGTGAAAGTCGCCATAGGGAAAGCCGTTGATAGTGAAGACATACGTGTTCGTTTCCTCCAACCAGCCGCGGAAGCGGTCGATGTGACCGGGTTCTAACAATTCCCGCGCCGCCCGCGCGGACAGCCGCAGGCCGATCGCGAACGGCTCGTCCGCGCCGAGATCGCCGGCATTCCGCAGTTCGTCGCGCACCGCGAGCACGTCGCCACGGAGCACGCGATCGGTTTCCTCCCATGTTTCGGCGGGATGGATGTTCGTGCAGTAGGCGAGGTGGGCGTCGTCGAATTTCACGGCGGGGCGAGCCTCCGGCCGCCGGACATGGTTGTCGAGGGCGGACAT
>JAGQPS010000807.1 GCA_020426595.1 Planctomycetales bacterium | reverse complement strand
TGGTCCGATCCCGCCTAACCCGGCGGAGTTGCTGATGGACGGCAAGTTGCCCGCGCTTTTTGAATACCTCTCTGAGGAGTTTGATATCATTTTGGTGGATACCGCGCCCGTTGGCCTCGTCACCGATGCCCTGCTGCTGAACCAACTGGTCGACACGACCCTCTTTGTCGTCCGCTTCGGCAAAACCGTCAAAGGTTCACTGCGGGTTATCGACGATATCTACCGCAAGCGCAAACTGCCGCGCCCAGGCATCATCCTCAACGGGGTGAAACGCAAGGGCAAGGGCGGCTACGGCTATGGATACGGTTATGGCTACAACTACGGTTATGACCAGGCCTATTACGAAGAAGATCCGAAACGGAAACGCTCCTGGAGCCTCTGGAAGTAAGCATGAAAGAAAAAGACTGGGACATTATCATTACGCCGCGACGCTCCCTTTTTGAGCTGAACCTGGCGGAAGTCTGGCGCTATCGCGACCTGTTACTGCTGTTCGTCAAACGCGATTTTATCGCCTACTACAAGCAGACCA
>JAGQPS010000806.1 GCA_020426595.1 Planctomycetales bacterium | reverse complement strand
GGCCCAGCGCAGGCGCAGCCGGCGGCGAAGCAACTTGTCGCACTGGGCGCCGACTTCGCGAGGCCCGGCGCGCAGCGCGACGACCTTCGCGAACAGAAATGACGACCCGCCCGGGTTAGAACCGATGCCCGCGCTGCGGGCCGCGCTGGGTGAGGGTCATCGCCTCGGGCCCGTCTTCGGTCATCAAGATGGTGTGTTCAAACTGCGCCGAAAGACGGCCGTCTTTGGTGCGCACGGTCCAGCCGTCGTTCGGATCGACCAACGTGTGGCGGCTGCCGGCGTTGATCATCGGTTCGATCGTGAACGTCATACCGGGAAGCAACCGCTGGCGGTACGACTCCGGCGTGGGGAAGTGCGGAATCGAAGGCTCTTGATGAAACTTGCGGCCCACGCCGTGGCCGACAAAGTCGCGCACCACGCCGAAGCCGTGTTGTTTGGCCGCGTCGACGATCGCCTTGCCGATGGTCGCCACGCGACAGCCCGGCGTGATCGCGTCGATCGCCGCCCACATGCCGTCGAAGGCGCACTG
>JAGQPS010000805.1 GCA_020426595.1 Planctomycetales bacterium | reverse complement strand
CCAGCCGTACGATACGATCATCTCGGACATCAAGTTGCCCGACATGACCGGCTACCAATTGATGCTCCAACTCCAGGAACTCATCGAGCGGCCGCCGCTGATCCTGATGAATGGCTACGGCTACGATGGTGGCCACACGATCGTGAAGGCTCGTCAAGCCGGACTGCCGGCCTTCGCCTTGCTCTACAAGCCATTCCGCATCAACCAGCTGCTGGAAGTCATCGAGCAGATGATCCAACTCCACATGCCGGCCGAAGCGTAAGCGGCTGTTGATTGAATCAGACGCGCCGCATCGTGCGGCCGGGAGACGCCCATCGAGGTTGTCACACGGATCGGTTTTTGGGTGGCCGACCCCGGGCCGTCCCCGGCATGGGACAGCCGAGCGGATCGCGACCTTGGCGCATCACTGTCCCCGGATGCTCGGGACATGGCACGGACGCCGCCGACGCATTTCGCGGCAGGCTAGATCTTCGCGCCGACGCCTCGGGTCAGCTTCATGAAGGCGCTTTCGAGATTGACCTCTTCCTCG
>JAGQPS010000804.1 GCA_020426595.1 Planctomycetales bacterium | reverse complement strand
TCGACGGAATCGAGTTCGATTCGGCCGGTAACCCGATCGCCTATCACGTGCTCCGCTCCCATCCTGGCGATGCTCTTGGAGGACTCGAGGCGAAATTCGATCGTGTTCCCGTGGAGAACGTGATTCACTGGTTTCGGGTCGACCGACCGGGTCAAGCGCGAGGCGTGCCCGATATCCTCCCCGCGCTGCCACTCTTCGCACAGCTCCGGCGCTACACGCTCGCGGTCCTTGCCGCCGCGGAAACAGCGGCCGACTTCGCCGGTATTCTTTACACCGATGCTCCGGCGGGAGGTGAAGCGGAATCCGCCGTGCCGTTTGAGCCGATCGAGCTTGAGAAACGTGCCCTGCTTACCATGCCCAGCGGCTGGCGTATGAGCCAGCTCGAGTCCCAGCAGCCCACGACCACCTACAGCGAATTCAAACGCGAGCTGCTCAATGAGATCGCTCGCTGCCTCTGCATGCCGGCCAACATCTCTCGCGCCGATAGCAGTGGCTACAACTACGCTTCGGGACGCCTAGACCATCAGAC
>JAGQPS010000803.1 GCA_020426595.1 Planctomycetales bacterium | reverse complement strand
TTGACTTTGCTCACAATTTCCAGTCCGTAGCCAGGGCCAATCAGCTGCTCTAACAGGTCGGAGAGCGGCTGGTCGGCGCCTTCCATGCCGGCGGGCACAATGCCCGCGGCGATAATGGCGGCCTTGATCAGCCCCAGATAGTCTTTGGCAAAGTCAAACACTTCAGCCAGAGATGTGATCTCGGCGGTGGCGCCCAGGTCCACGCTGACTAGACGCAGAATTGGCTGGTCAATCACGCGCAAATAGGCTTCCACCGGCGGTTTGGGCGCGCCATTGTCCTGACCGCGCACGCTCAGGTCGATGGAAATGTTGAGCACGCGGGCGCCTTCGGGAAAGTCCATGCCCAGGAAGAAGATGTCGCTCCAGCCGCTGTGGGTGAGATCCATGCGCACGGGGGTGGCTTCGCGCAAAATGGGGAAGAGGCCACCATTATTGGTGCGATCCAACAGTTCGGGGCGAATGCGCAACGGCAGGTCGGCGGGATGGCCAATGCGAAACATCCACTGATTGCCGCGCACCGAGCGTACCG
>JAGQPS010000802.1 GCA_020426595.1 Planctomycetales bacterium | reverse complement strand
GACCTCGCCGTAGTTGCCGAAGCCGTTGCCGTTGATCGAGCTGTAGGTGACCACCAACTGTCGGTTGGGATCAGCGACCTGTTGCGTCTTGAAGTCTTCGTAGTAGCCCTTCATCGGGTACTCGAACTGGCAGTGAACGTGATCGTCGACCTCGCGGTCGGCCGGGAAGAGCGATCGCACGCCGATGCCCTGGACCGCCAACGGATGCACTTTCTCGCCATCGTCGCGTTGGCTGCTAACGAAGATGCCGGCGGCGTCGAGTTGGTGGCTGCCGAGCTCCGCCATCAAACCCGCGCCGGTGCGATCCCACAACCGCCAACGAATGAGCTCTTCCAGCGGCTTGTAGGTGTAGCCGCCGTCGATGGTCTTTTCCTGATACCCGTACTTGGCGGCATCGACGGCGAGATCCTGCAACTGAGCCCGGAACTCGGCGGCCTGCGCCTCAAGTTTTTCGGCCGTCGCTGGATCGGTCTCCTTGGCGATTCTGCCTTCGCGGTTCCAGAGATCAAGCAGGATCTTCCATTGTTCAA
>JAGQPS010000801.1 GCA_020426595.1 Planctomycetales bacterium | reverse complement strand
GGGCTCGCGGTGCCGAGCCTTGCGAAGTGCGAACCAATCGCGAACGCGACGGATTCATTCCGTCGCGTTCGTCGTTTAGGCCCCGAGTTTCAGCTTGGTCCAGACAACCAGTTAGGATGTGTGGAACTACCCCGCGGCCCAACGCGTCAGTTCTGACCTTGCGCTTTTCCCGCTTCGCCCCGGTCGACCGATTCAAGAGCGTGGAAAACCAAAGGAAACCCGAAGCGTCAGCGAGGGATTCTTGGCATGCGCCATCGAAAAACCGCGCCTCGTCAATGAGTCATCGCTTCGGCTCGTCGCCTTGATTGAAACCCGATGCAAAACGAGTCCTCTCGCGCGCGAATGTCGCCACGACGATCAATGTCCAGCCAGGAGAGACTTCCATGGTAGGTTCGAGAAAGCCACCGACAGCCTTAACGACCCGCGATGCGAACGAACAGAGCGGCGTCATGCTGGCCATCGCGGCGCGCGGGACTCAGCGGCGAAGGCTTTCATGCGTCATGGCCCGCGCATCGATTTTGGTTGCGATC
>JAGQPS010000800.1 GCA_020426595.1 Planctomycetales bacterium | reverse complement strand
ACCTGCATCGGACCGACGTGCGGGATGATCATGGTCCCCTGCTCGCCAATCAGCAACGATCCACTCCGAGGCAATGCCGCCGATGCCGGGACATCGGACTTCACGCTCGGCAGCAAACCTCCGTCGTACCAACTGATGGGAAGGTCGCCATCAACGGTCAACTCCGTCCCGGGGAACGTATAGCGGACTTTCGTCTGGGCGGGCCAGACTTCGTCATTCATGCCGCTGTGCTCCGCCGTCAGGTTCTTCGGGCCGGTGGCGATCTTTAAGGCCGTGAAGACGGGATCGAGAATGTGACAGCCAAAATCCCCCAGCGCCCCATTTCCAAAGTCCTGAAAATCCCGCCAGCCGAAGGGGTGATAGCAGCGCATCGCGCCGAACTCCCGCATCGGAGCGACACCGATCCACAAATCCCAAGCCAGCGATCCAGGAACGGGGGCCGATGGTTGTGGACGACCGAGAAAGCCAGACTTCCCATGGCCGGTCGCTGCACACCAGGCATGGACCTGTCGCACCTTGCCAATCGCCCCT
>JAGQPS010000007.1:34342-46130 GCA_020426595.1 Planctomycetales bacterium | reverse complement strand
CCCCCGTTGGGGGCTTAGCAAACCGCGGTTCGACTCTCTTGCACCCAACTCGCCTTTTGCTTGGGCACGAATCGTATCCGTCGGGCTTAAATCAACAGCCCGGTCAGCGAGGGATTCTTCGACTTCTCAAACAAGCCAACAACTCGCTACATCGCCAATACTGTCAGTCAACAACCGCCATGAAAGCGAGACAGCAAAACCGAGCGCGACGGATTCCTCGCAATCTAAGACGAAAGCGCGGCATCAAAGCGCGCGAGCCAGACCGCACTGCCACCGCGGCTCGCGATGGATTGGGCCGACGCGTCCTACGAATCTCGGAACGCCGTGGACAACATCTTGTCGAACGTCCTTCGCAGCGAGTCGCCCCCCGCGTGCATGGCGATCGAGATTTCGCGGCTTCCAAGAATGCGGAAGTTCCGTTGTTGCTTCTCGAGTCGCTCGCGTTCCCGCAGGAGGTCCGCTCGAATCGACTCGGCGGCGGGCCGCAGACAAGCATTGGCCCGTTCGATCGCCGCATGACGAGCCACGCGTTCCTCGTAGGTCAACGCACGAGGCTCGCGTGATCGTGCGATCCATTCTCGCTTCGCGGACAAGCAGCTTGCTTGCTCACTCGCATCATCCATGCTGGATGGCAACGACGCCAAGAACTCCTCGGGATGATATTCAAGCCGCCGCAATCGTTGAGACAACTCTCCCAACTGTTTGGCGGTCGGCGCGGCCGACGCCACGGGCAAACGCACGGTGGCGGTCGCGGTGGTGAACGGCGGCAATTCGACTCCCCAATACCTCCGGACGATCTCGTCCGTCAGTCGATCGTAGTGAGCGCCGCCAATACCGTGAATAAAACGGTCGCAGAGGATGGCTCGCGTGTACCAAGTCGTTAACAGGGCACGGGTTCGAATCTTGATTCCCTTGCCGGCGGGAGACTCGGTCGCGTCTCGCCAATCGCCGAGGCCGCCACTCCAACTCCACCCCTCACCATTCGTCAGCGACAACGCCTCACCGTCGCAGCGGACGAACAGCCTGCGGCGTCGTGGGTCCTCGTCACTCCAAATCCAGAACGGCGACTCGACCCACTCCGAGTCCGACTCGAGTTCGGGCACGGGATGAGATCGGCTTCGTATGCGATATCGCTGGCGATGGTCCCAGAGGGCCTGGTTGTAGCTTTCGCTCAAACGCCGCGCGTCGCTCCAGAGAGATGCGGCGAAGTTGCGGAACGAGGAAGTTTCGCAAAGCTGGCTCAACGGCACTTCGAGCGTTCGCCAACCCCAACTCGCCTCCAAGCGATGACGCGCGATGGCCAATCGCTCGCCCAGGTTCGCGGGCTGCTCATCGAGATCGGCCAGTGCTCCGTGGAGATCCCACAGGAGCGGTCGCTCGAGCCATGTGGGCCAGCGCGATGCCAGTTCGCGAGGAGCGTTGGCGAACGTCTCTTCGTCGAGAATGGTCCGCTCCTCGAAAGGGACCGCGGGACCAGAGCGATCGAGAGCCAACGTCTCCCAATGCGGCTGATCCAGGCTGCCCGATGGAAAACGCAATCGCGCCGAATCGCATAGATCGTTGTCGACGACGAGGTTGATCCCAATCGCTCCGCGGCGGTGCGCCAAGCGATCGAGCACCCCGTTCTTGAACCAAACGCCCGGGTGAAACCACTGCGGTTGATGGCCCGCCATGACCAGGGCATCACTCGCTCGTTCGTCGACCCAGGCGACGTCGCGATAGCGGCGCGTGTGGTTCATGGCGAGCGACAACAACTCTTGGCGAGCCGTCGCCACGTCAATGCGCGAAGAGTTCGCGGTGGCGATCACCGCGGATCGATCGAAATCAACCGTCGCGTCGCCAACGCAGGGAAGTGGCTCGATCAGCCAACCACCGTCCTCACTGGGCGCTCGCAGCGCATCGTCCTCCGCGGAGCTGGATTCCAACGGACCCCGCGACGACGAATTCGGTGGCAAGGAACTCGAACTCCCAAACCTCATCCGACGTCGTTCCCACCGACGGAGCCGCGACAAGGTTGAGGGAGAGCCTCAAGCGCCGCGTTCAACACGGTTTGGTAATACTCATAGCGTCGCTCGGCATCGTCCAACGAACCGCCAAACGATCGTTTCTCGTCCAAGTAAATCAAGGGAACGGCCGTCTCCACGATCCGGAATTCATGGCAAACCGCCTGTACCCATAACTCCAAGGGCATGCCGTAACCGGCCTCGGTCAACTTCAGGTCGCGCAGCGGCTCGACTCGATAAGCCTTGAACCCACAAAACGCGTCGGTGAGATTCAGCTTCAGAAGATCGTTGAGCTGCGCCGTGATGCGCTCGTTGATCGCCCGCCGTTGCTCGGGCGGACGGCTGTCGTGTTCGAAGACCTCGAGGTACCGACTTCCCGAGACGATGTCCGTCCCGGTTTCCATCAATTCGGCGACGAACTGGGGAATGCGTTTCGGCTCATGTTGACCATCGCAGTCGATCGTCACGATGACCTCGTAGCCTTCGGCCAAGGCGAAATCGAAGGCGCTTTTGAGCGCGGCGCCGTAACCTCGATTGGGATCATGAGTCACGACGCGAATATCGTCGCGAGCGGCGAGTCGCTCGGCGGTTCCATCGGTCGAACCATCGTCGATGACCACCACGTCGTCGCAATAACGAAGCACCTCGTCGAGCACACCGTCGACATGCTCCACTTCGTTGAATACCGGAAGGGCGGTCAGATAACGAGGAATCATCAATTCGAACTCCGTCGACGCAAGCGGGCCGCGACCGATCTACTCGCCGAAAGCCATTTTCTTGGCCGAGACATCACAACGAAGCCTCGCGACGCGGGCTTCATCGGCCTATCGCCAATGGAGACATTGTTCGAGGATCGTACGGTCGCGGGGAGACCTACGTGGGCCGCCCCTTCGTCCCGGGAGCCAAGTGGCTTGAATCGCAGCATTCTAGAAGGGTAGTCAAACGAGATCGAACGGAAAGGCCCGCCCCCAGGTCGACTTACCAATTGATTCCGATTGTGGGATTTTTAAGGCCTCCTCGCGTGGGTTACCCAAGCCAGTGGCAGCCCCCCTCCCCTCTGCAAACATCGCAGCCGGATTCTGGATGATCCTGTCGAGCCAAACAGTGCTTGACGCGGTCTCGCAGCAGCATGATCAACAGATCGTGGCCGCCGATGGGAGCCGAGACCATCGCTTGGACTCCTGGGTGCCGTCGAGCCGCCGCCTCGGTTAAACGGGGCAAGTCACCGGTCCAGTGTTTCCCCGGCAACAGAAAAAAGGGGCAGACCACCACTCGCGTGGCTCCGCGAGCCACGCAGCGCCCGACGGCCGTCTCGATCGACGGCTCTGCCAATTCCATGTGAGCCGGCTCGACGATGTCAAAGCCCGACCGCTCCGCGAATCGCTCGACGAATCGCTCCAGAGCCTGGTTGCTATCATCCCGCCGCGAACCGTGATCGACGACGACCACTCCCAGCCGGTCCGCCGCGTCGGTTGGCTCGTTCTCGTTCGTGGAGTCGCTCATGGCCGGCCTCGAGCCGCGCCGGCCGGAGGCCTCCCCGACGGACAGCAGCCTTCGGGACAAACATCGTGCGAGGGCCCGAGTCGTCCGAGCGCCAGTTTCTCCGTCCCGAGAGCTCGTTCAACGACCAGTTCGCGAATCATCTGGATGTAGCGAGGATCGTTGCCCACGGTGGCGGCTCGCACGAGATTCATGCCGAGGGAAGCGGCCAAGTCCTTCGCTTCGGTATCGAGATCGAAGAGGACTTCCATGTGATCGGACACGAAGCCAATCGGCATGATGACGACGTCGCTAATGCCTTGTTCGTCGAGCCGCCGAAGATGGTCGAGGATATCTGGCTCGAGCCAAGGTTGGGACGGAGGCCCACTGCGGCTCTGATAAACCAGATCCCAGGCCTGCCCGTCGAGCGACTCGCCGACCAATCGACAGGCTTCCTCCAATTGAATCGTGTAGCGACTCCCTTCGTTCATCGAAAGCGGAATGCTGTGAGCCGTGAAAACGACTCGAGCGGCCGCGCGACGGGCTGGCTCGATCGCGTCCAGCGCCTGCCGAACATTGCGCATCACGGGCTCGAGATAGCCAGGGTGATTGTAGAAGACGCGGAGCTTGTCGATCTGAGGCGCGTCGGAACCAAGCTCCGTCTGACAGACTCCCCAGTTCTCTCGGTACTGGCGGCAGCCGCTGTAGCTACTGAAGGCACTCGTGACGAACGCCAAGGCTCGTTTCACCCCGTCTTCCCGCATCCGCCGCATCGTATCACCGATCAGTGGATGCCAATTGCGATTGCCCCAGTAGATCGGTAGATCGATGTCGTGCTCGAGCAACTCGCCGCGCAGCGCCGCGATCAACTCGCGATTCTGTTGATTGATCGGACTCACGCCACCAAAGTGTTGATAGTGCTCGGCGACTTCCAGCATGCGCTCGCGAGGCACGGGCTTGCCGCGCAGCACGTTCTCGAGGAACGGCATCACGTCGTCCGGCCCCTCCGGGCCGCCGAATGAAACAACGATCAACGCGTCGTAAGATCCCAGCATCCGATCCAACCTCCCCACCGGCCTAATCGTGCCGACGAGCTCGGCGATTGGCGGAACATGGAAACCAACACGGCGCCATCGCGGCCCGACTAGGACTTCATCGCCATCGAATCACCCGACTCCTTGAGCGATTCGATCCAGGGATCCATGTCGGTGAACATACGGCCCGGCTCCCCGTCGAACACCTTGCCGACGAGTAGATCGGTCAAGTTATTACGATGAGCCGGGAAGTTCTTCATGAAGTCCCCAAAGCTGAACTCGTGCGTGTAGAACGCATCGACCAACTTTCGGATCCAGACCACCCCTTCGTTGAATTCTCCGGTCCACGATTCCAGCTGGGCTCGCGAGACGTCGTCCTTCTTCAACCCCGCGACGATCGCGTCGGCCGCCATCTCGCCGCTCTTGAGCGCGAGAAACACGCCGCTGGAATAGATGGGATCGATAAAGCCATAGGCGTCCCCAACCAACACCCAACCGTCGCCCGCCACTTGATGGCATTTGTAGGAGAACTCCTTGGCGACATGCCACTCGCCGACGAGTTCGGCGTGCTCCATGCGAGCCCGCAGTCCGATGCACTGGGCTCGTTCCTCGGCGAAGATCTCGGCCGGAGTTCCGCGCCCCTTCAGCAGGTACTCGTTGTCTCCAACGACACCGATCGAGACGGTTCCGTTGGAGAGCGGGATGTACCAGAACCAGCACTGCTTGGAGGTCGTGTGCAGAATGCAGGTCACCTCGGCTTCGCCAGGACCATTGCGTTTGGCGTTCTTGAAGTAACCCCAGATCGCGGCCTTCTTGAGATCGGGATCGACCTTCTTGGTTTGCATGCGGCTGGCGATCATCGCTTGTTGACCGGTCGCGTCGACCACCACGCGCGCCCGCACCGACTCGACCTCTCCCCCATCGCGACGATACTCGACCGTATGCGGACCCTCGCCCGAGAACTTGACGTCGAGCACACGAGTCCGGTCCCAGCAGGTGGCTCCCTTGGCCGCCGCGTTCTCGAACAGCATGCGGTCGAACTCATCGCGCTGCACGTGCAGGGTCTCGGCGCAGTCCCGGTCATCCGCTTCACGGAAGTAAAACGGCTTGCTCTCCTTGCCTTCGTGATTCACGAACTGCACGCCGTTCTTCTTCACGAAGCACCCACTACGGACTCGATCGGCCACGCCCAATCGTTCGAGAGTCCAATACGTCTCTGGCATCAACGATTCACCGATATGGAATCGTGGGAACGAATCACGTTCAAGCAGGAGCGTGGAACGACCTTGTTCAGCCACCAAGGCGGCGGTCGTGCTACCCGCCGGGCCTCCACCAATTACGACACAGTCGAGCAATTCGGTCGTCATCGATATCTCCTTCCCACGCTCGGCGGAATCGAAAGTCAATTCGCCGGTAAGTCGCGAACGTACGTAGGTGTCAAAACCAACAAGCTGGCGGATCGCTCTCCGCGATGCGTGCCCACCGCGGTCCCGCGCCGAGTCACGTTTCGGCGACAAGCCACGTCACGAGCCTCGTCGGCTAGCCCCGCCCGCCTTGAATCACGGTGAGCCTCGTATCCTGGCTGGCCCAGCATCCCCGCCGACCCGGCATTACCGCGGCATCCCCCTAGAGGTGATCACCGAGTGATTGCAGTTTAGCCAGGCAGCCGGCGTATCGCTTGCCTTGAGCCCGGCTGACTTGCCTCTTGCGGCGTCGGCTCGGCCACGAAGTCCATTCTTGTGCCTTGCCGGCAAACAACAACCCGGCTTGGCTGGATCGCGGCTGGGAATGCCAGCCCGCCTCCCCTTGCGGTTGCTTCCGTTGTCGCAAATCCTCGGCGGCGGCGGCGGCGCCCATTTTCGACCCACGCTCGGTAGTCGGGGCTTGGAAATCCGGCTCGAGGCCCGTCCCGCAAACCGAGCCAACGTTTAACCGGCGACTCCCCAGATGAGCGCGATCGGTTAGAATCCAGTGCCACGGTCAGAGCCCATCGAGTTGGTGGTGGGATTTCGGCCTCCGTTGCGAGTGAGATAGCCAAGGTCGGGTCATGCTTTCACGAAAACCTGTGTTCCCCAACGTGATCGAGGTCAATCATCAGTTGGGTGAGATGATTGGCTGCAACGTCTATATCGTGTTCGACAAGGATGAGTGGATTCTGATCGACATCGGCTACGAGGAAACGGTTGACGAGATCCTCGAGATGGTCCGGCAGCTCGATTTCCCCCTGTCCAACTGCAAGACGATCGTGGCGACTCACGCGGACGTCGACCATATCCAAGGGTTGGCGAAGGCCAAGCAGATCCTGCGAACGACCGTCACCGCTCATCCCAAGGCGGTCGAACCGCTGCGCGTTGGCGACAAGTTATGGACGTTCGCCGATATTCCGGCTCAAGGTCTGCATCTCGACATGCCGCCCGTTGAAGTGGAACAAGTCGTCAACGACGGTGACAAGATCAAGGTGGGCGACCTCGAGCTCGAGGTCTGGTCGACGCCTGGCCACACGGACAGCCAGCTCGCCTTCCGACTCGGTGACCTCCTCTTCAGCGGCGACAACCTGTACCGAGACGGCGGAGTCGGTGCGATCGACGCGCATCACGGCAGTGACCTAAGGGCGTTCGTGAAGAGCCTCGAGCGGATCCGCGAGGCGGATGTGAAATGGCTCCTACCGAGCCATGGGCCGATCTTCCGAAAGGACACCGCGATGCTCGAGGCGACGATCGAGCGAATCAAGAGCTACCTGCACATGCCGGACTTCGGCACCTGCGCCATCGACTGGCCGCTCATGGATGATTTCGAGCAAGAGCTGGCTGATGGGCGCATGCCGGAGTAAAACGCCCTCGGGGTAGGTATCAGAGTAAAGGATTTGACGGTTATTCCCTCAATCCCCAGCCGCATCATGCCGATCGTAAGGTCTAGGCATATCGGCCGCCAGGACTCGTCGCCGGCGCCGTATTCGCTGCGGAAACCGGAGGGGGGACCTCGATGATCCGACGTTCTTTGTTGGCGCTCGCGTGCGCCTTTGTCTTCTTCGTTTGCCTGCCTGAATCCGAAGCCGCAGCTCAACAGCAGCAGGCCTACGGTCGCGTGTGGGGCGGGCAATACTCGATGCGTGACTGGGATCGGTTTTATCACTATCCCTACGTCACCTACCCACAAAACTACTGGGGCAACGAGTACTACCGCTCGAGCGAGAGCATGTACTACCGCTATCCCGCCGAGATGCGAGTACCTGTGTACAACCAAGGTTGGCACAACTACTACCCCAACCCGCGCCGCTACCACTGGGGTCACCACTTCCTGTTGGACGTGTTCTAAACCCGTCGTGGCGGATTGACCGAGAACTTCCCGCGGCTCGAATCGAGCCGTGGGATCCCACGGTCCGTCGGCGCGAGACAGGCCCAACTCGGTTGGACTGTCGGCAAGCGCGAAGGGCAATGTCGCTGGACATTGCCCTTGGTCGTTTCTTGATGGAATGCGGCTGCCACAAGCCAGCCTAGGATGGACATCGCGCTAGTCGGTGAAGCCAGCCTCGGAAGCGCCACCCGCCGCGGTACTGCTCTCCGGGCGGAGCGGCTGGGGGATCCACTCAAGCGACTCGACCGCCGCCAGAGCCACGCTCGAATCCTGCTTGCCGAGCAACAGATCCATGCGGCCTCGATCGTCCGTGTTTTGATAAGCCTGCCAATCGATACAGCAGGCGGCGGCGAATGCCTGCTCGTATTCCACGCGACTGATCAGCCCGCGACGGAACAACTCACGGCACTCGAGAGCCCGCGTCCAATCGGGACGCTCGGCATCGAACGAGTCGAGCGCGACCAGGGCTCGAGCCTCATCGATCGTCAAATCATGCGACCGATCGAAGGCGAGATTCGCATCGCAGTACTGCTGCAGTTCGACCTGCATCTTGTTGAGAGGGTTCTCGATCGAGAGATCGTTCCGCGACAACTGCACGCGCACGTTGTTCACATCGGACGACTCGAACAACGGACGACGCGTTCGCACATCGTAGATGCGCAGCGTCGCGGTATTGGTCACATAGTTCTGCCGAGTCATCCCTAGCTCACAGTCGACGTGTATCAGCAAATCGAGATTCCGATACTTGGCGATCTCGATCAGCTTGGTCACACCGTCGTTGCCGACGTACTCGAAACCCGCGGCCAAGAATCGCGAATCAGTTTGTCCACCGCGGCGCGCGTCACGCGTTCCATCGGGTTTGGCGGGAGGCAACTGGTTGGCCCCGAGTGCCCCGGCATCGATGCGGGCCATGATTCGATTGATCACGGCTTGCCCAACATCGCCCGTGGTGCTGCTGACATCTTGCCAGCGGTAAGGTGAATCGTCGAACTGTCCCTTGACCGGATTTGCCGAACTGATGCGCCCACCCACCGCGCAAGTAATACCCATGCCAATGCGCGGCGATTCACGCAGCCCGCCAACAGCCGGCAACCAAGCCCACTGTCCCGTGGGTACGGCATCGAGCGAGATCAGCTGTTCGAGTTGCAGCAGCTCCGCCGCATACTCGAATTCACCGTTCGCCATGCGTTCCAAGGTGAACCCGTGCAGCTTGCTGGCCAAATCGGTCGGCTCGGCCGGCCGAGCCGTTGGAGTTTCAACACTCGCACCCGTGCTAACGACCGCTTCCGGTCCCACTTCCGAGGTCGAGCCGGGACCCGCCGGCGCGGCGGGCGGATGTGCGGCGACCGCGAGGGGATCGAAGACATCAGCGGGCCCACGAGCCGTGAACATGCAGTGATAGAGGTTGGCCCCAACATCACTCTTGATTTCTTCCGCTTGGCCCGACCCCCACAGGACGAGATACGTATTCTCTTTCGACAGCGCGAGGCCGTCGGCGTTGTTTCGCTCGGGCGGAATGTAGTCGGTGGGAGCGGTCCAGAACACGGCTCGCTCCGGCTTGGTCTGCACCATCATGATGGTGGCGCCCATGCCGTGGGAGATATCAACCACCTTGACCGGCAGGCCACCTGGTGGGAAAGGCGTGTAAGTCGCGATCGGCAGTTGAAAACAGGTCTTGCCGACTTCGGTGCTCCCCGAGCGGAACTCCCCGGGCATGTAGCGCACCAACTGGATATTGTGCGGGCTGTCCCAAGGTTCATCGAGTTTGAACTTGTCGTACAACTCTTGATGACCGAGCAACGGCAGGATGCGCACGCGCCAGCTCAGGCCAGGATCACCGTCGCTGTCTCGCTCCCAAGTTCGCGGCATATGGGACGTAGCCGACATCTCTTGAGCGAATGCCTTTCCAATCGCATTCATGCGCTCGAGATAGTCGCCGAGCGAATCCTCATCACCGTCCGCGACACCGCTCGGCAGCGCGAGGGTCGAGAGATCCGCGACACCACTATCGGGTTCTGGTTGGGTAGCGACCTCCTGACTCGAGGCGCCCGTGGCCGCCGCGACGTTGTTCTCGGTCGTCGTTGCTTCCGCGTCATCCGCTGTCGTGTTCGCGGTCGCGTTGTTGGAATAGCCGCCAAACTCGTCTTCTGACCTGCCTCGTCGCGCGGCGTCCGCCCAATTCGTACTACTGCCACCACATCCCATCAAGGTCGATGCGAGGAGCGATACGGCGACGAGGCTCAACCACACTTGACTACGTCCGCGTTCCATGACGATCTCTTTGAAACAGGGGATAACTTCCCAACCAACGGCGTGGTCGTCTCATTCAATGTCAACAAGGTCCCAGCGACCGGCGTTCACGACTCATCCGTCAAGGCGATACCATCGGCGCCTTGACAAAGAACTCGAGGCAATCCGTGGAGCCGACTCGCGCCACCACTGAGAAGCAACTTCGCCTCGGCCGTCGGAAACCCGCGTTGCTCGGCCGCTCGAACACTTCGTTCAATCTCGAGGTAGAGGTCGCCAAGAGACGGTGCCAAGGCGCGATAGAACGCGAGTGGACTCTCGCCGGTGAGAGGAGCGAGCTTCGTTCGCTCGGCCTCGGACAATGTCAGCTTGAGCTCTCGAGCCAACTGTTGGGTCAACCGGCGCCCGCCGCGACTAATGGTCCTGGCGAATACTTGGTTACCCCAACTCGCCACCACATGCGTGTGCGACGAACCCAGTTCCAGAACAAATCGAGGAGGCTCGGTCGCGTCCGGATTGTCGGACAACGTGAGATTAAGCAGAGCCACGGGGACGGCCTGCATCGCCGAGATCTTCAGCCCGAGCTGCTCGATCAACGTCTGCAGATCGTCGACCTCCTTGCGCCGCGAGGCGACGATCATCACCTCGCGATTGCCCGTGTTGCTCGTGCCGAACCGATGCCAGTACCAATAGACTTGGTCCTCGGCATACGGGATCAAATGCTTGGCCTCGAGCTCGACCATCTCCTTGAACTTCGCTTCGTCGACAACGGGAAGCGAAACGAAGCGAAACATGCAGCCTTGGGAATCGACCGATGCGACGATCGGCTCGCCCTTGACTTGAATCTCGTCCTTCAGCTTGGCCAAGGCGCCCCGAAGTGCCTCGCGATGCTCGGCGTCATCTTGGGACATCACCGCGTCCACCGACAACTCGACGACCTTGAGCTGCTCGACGCTTACCTTGTCGCCATTGAGGCTAAGCTTCGCCGCCTTGATCGCGGTCGCCCCAATATCCAAGCCCCAAGCCGAGGTTGGCTTCTTCTTGCCCATCAAACTGAATCGCGCCAGCCCCTTCGCTGGTTTCGCGGCAAGCTTCTCGCCGATCGGCGCCTTTTCGATTCCTTGGAGAGCCAAACCCAACGCGACGCTGAAGCGTTGCAGCTGCGCGGCGCCCCCCGGCACCTTGAGCGAATCGGTGTCGAACCGTTTGAGTGGATTGAGCCAGCGGAGTTCCTTACCGAATCTTGGTCCCATGTTGGCCGACCACGGGAGCGTCAAGTCAACGCGAGCCTTGGCCTCTTGCCAACGCTTCGTGGCCTCGGCCAGCCACTGCGCCGCCTTCGGCTGTTTTCCTCCGAGACGATCGTTGAGTCGCTGCGCGCACGCCACGACCGCTTCGTCGATTAGCGGAGTTTCCTTCAGGTCGCGTTCGAGCCAAACGACTTCGTCGACCTGCCTTTTCTGAGCGACGATCGATTCCGAACAGAACGCCGCCGGGACTTGCCCCAGAGCCTTGGCGGCGTCGGAGTAGGAACCGGCTTGTACCTTGCCCTGCGCCGATTTCAGCACGCGCTCGGCGAGTTGCTCGCCCAAGGAGCGAATCTTTTCGTCTTGGGGCTGCAGGGCATGGAGTTCGGCCAATAGTGGAAACGCGGAAAGTGGCTGGGCCTTT
>JAGQPS010000007.1:0-34244 GCA_020426595.1 Planctomycetales bacterium | reverse complement strand
CAAAGCCTCCTGAGTTCTTTCGCGCAACGTGCGGATGCGCTGCGCCTTCGTCACTGCTTCCTCGAGCAGCTCGTTGCCATCCGGCCCACGCAGCCCCTTGGGGAGGTCACCCAACGTCTTGGCCGCGCCAAAGTAGTCATGATTCTCGAGCAACTGTCCGGCGACTCGCATCGCTCGCGCGACGCGTTCCTGCGATTGATCCCGTTCGTTCTCAAGTTCCTCGACCAGTGTCCTAGCTCGAGCCGCAACACCGGGAAACTTGTCGTCCTCCAGCCTCACCATCGCCTTCGCGATCAACAGCGCATCGGTGAAGAGAAACTCCTCCCGAAGCGTCTGAAGCCGCGCGAACTTCTCGTCGATCTTCTTGAGCTCGGCCTGTCGGTATTCGTCGAGGTTCTTGCCGCAACCACCGCAGAACTTCTCGCTCACCTGCACGCGCTGCGCGCAGCTGGGGCACTCGGTGTAGAGGCTCGTTCCACACTCACGGCAGAATTCATGAGTCGCGGGGTTGGCCGCTTGGCATTTGCCACAGGCGATCGTGGTCGCTGTCGCTCGCTCGTTCATGACCTTTTCCTTCGACATCGCCCGCTCTGGCGGCTAAGCGCCCCAGCGCGGTACTCGATGGTCTCGGTTGACACGGTTCGACGTTCTTGACTTTCCCACGAACCGGGAATGAATCAGCGCCCCAGTCGGGACAGAGCCACATAGGACACCCGCAATTCAACTGGCTCCACGCGCGGATGATCGAACTCCAGCTTGAGCTTGGCGGCCTCGGTGCCGGCGTGGGCGCCATCGGGTCGGTCCTCTGGAACACGAACCGTCAGGCGATATAGCCCTTCGGCCCCATTGATCGGTTCCATCTCCACTTCGATGCAGTCCTGATCGCAAGTCACTTGCTTGAGCGACAGTCGCGTGTCCTCATCATTGACGCGAATCGTCATGACGCGACTCGCTCCTTGAAAAGGGCTCAACGTGCCCATCTCGATGAGTCCATTGGCGTCGATCGAGTTACCAATGATGGATAGGCGGCGAGTCACGTGGCCTTCGAGTGGAATCGTCAATCGTACGGGCGTTCCGTCCGTGCCTTTTCCGGTCACCGTGACGACAGCGCTCAAGTGGCCGCTTTCCAGGTCGGCCGGCGTTCTCACGCTTAGGCGACGAACCCATTTTCCCACGAGGCCTTCCGGAGCTCCTTCGAGCTCGTCGTCCAGGGAGACTTCAAATCGCGCGTCGGAAATCGAGACATCAAGCTCGGTAATCTCATCCCATTCATGACTGTATAGCCACGCATGACCTTCGGCCTCGGTGTCGACCGGTAGCAAGCGGCCGATGACCACCGCCGACGGCTGAACCGAAAATGTCTCCGTGACTCGGCCGATCACTTCGAGACGAAGTTCTGGAACGGCTTCACAATTGGTTTTGAGCACGACGTTCTGGAGGTAGGCGTCGGTTGCCTCCGACGTACGCCATTCGATCGTGATCTCAGCGGTTTCACCCGGTTCGAGTTGTCGATCGGAGATCTTGAACCCAACACATTGGCAGCTCTTGCCACCATCCATCAAATCGACTCGCCCCGTGCCGACGCTACGAACATGGAACGTGGTGCTACCGACCCGCTCGAGTGGCATGACTCCAAAATCGTGAACCGTATGAGTGATTTCCAACTCAGGTATGCCCGTCGTCGGACCCGCGCCATGCATTCGAATGTTCATCATTTCACGTGCGGCCTCGATCCGGTCATTCAATCCGTACTGAGGCGGATACTCCATGCGCTTCTGTGGCGAGTAGGCCATCCCTCCGTAGATCAGGACGACGACCAAAGTGACGGGAATCGAGAATCCCAAGAGAAGCGGCATTCGCATCGCGGTTTCCACCCACCATTACCGGAAGAAGAGTGACGCATTTCGAACAGAGGCGTGAAACGAAAGCTGACTCGTCGAACTCGAGAAAGGGGAGCGACCACGGTGGGCCGCTCCCCTTGTTGAGTTGAGAGCCGAAGCAGTGCCTCGGCCCAGCGATCCCACGATTGCTTACGGCTCGAACTTGCCGAGCTTGTCGACCTTCTGCAGGAAGATACCCGAGAAGAAGATGTCTGGACCGAGCTCGACGTCGCCACTTCGGTATCCGAGACCAGCGTAGTCAGCATCGGTCAGGTTGTTCGCGACCGGGAAGCCCGGGTTCAGGTAGCCGTCACCCGAGGTGTCGGTCACGCTGCGAACGCTGCCATCGGCGAACAGAATGTTGCAGGTCTTCTTCTTGCCGGCGCCGTGAGTGGCGAACCAGTCACGAGTGTCTTGCATGAAGAGAACGGGAACCGCGGTCGTCACGACATTGGCGGAAGGAATCGCGCCACTTTGACGCTCGGCGGCCACTTGACTGGTCAAGTCGGTACCCGGAGCCAACAGATTCAAGCTGTTGGTCGACGAGTTGTAGACGGCCGGACCGTCGTTGAACGCTTCGCTCAACAGATTGCCCGCTTCGATGAACGTGCGAGCGCTGCCAGTGGTGGCGGTGAACGCGTCGCCAGGAGCATAGGCAATGGTGGTCGAAAGAACGGCTTCGTTGATGTCGCCAGGACCGGCGTCGCCGAGGATACCGATGACCGACATGTTGACCTTGCCCGTTTCGGCCAATCGACGAGTCAAGGGACCGGTCGTGTTGATCAAACCCTTGTAGCCCGTGGTTGGGTCGGGACCGCCAGCGAGAGGCTCGTTAGCAGTGCCCGGAGTGATCTTCACACCACTGCGAACCAAGTGCCATCCAGCGGCATAGTTGGTGTTGTAGCCACCCTCGAAGATCGCGTGAGCCAAGAGGCTACCGCGCTCGGCCGAGGCGGCCGCGGTGTTCGCGAAGCCACTGCCACCGCTGGTGCCCGCCATGCCTTGCCAGGCCGCCGCACCACAAATGCCTTGAGTCAAACGGAAGGCGGGAGCACCTTCCTTCGGAGCGGTCGTGGCGGTGCCACCGGCCAAGTCGTTGATCTTCTCCGAGCCACGAGCCGGGTTGGTCGGGCAGAGGTAGAGATCAGCGGTACCGGCGTTGATGTTGGTCAGGTCGGCGACCCAACCCCAGGTGTCCATGCATCCGTCGCGGCGGAAGTCCGACGCACCGGTGCAGAACTTCTCGCTCGGATCATTGTCCGAGAACGTGTGCAGACCGATGCCGATCTGACGCAGATTGTTTTGGCAGGTCGCTCGGCGAGCCGACTCGCGAGCCACCAAAACCGCGGGCACCAAGAGGGCCGCGAGCACGGCGATGATCGAGATCACCACCAGCAGTTCGATCAGGGTAAAACCCTTTCGACCACTAACATTGACCAACATTGCGAATCTCACCTACAAAGAGGACTAGTGCGGGTTTCCAGTCACAGGCCCGAGACCACCTCGAGCATTTCTTCTGAGGACAGGCCTGTTGCAAGCCGGAACTGCCCAGGACGAAGTGGCTGGAATCCGCCTTTTCTCCAACACCCACCCTGTAAAGCCGGGTCGACGCTGTATTCGGACTCTCTTCCGCCGCCCAGAGTGGTAAATCCCACAAGGCACCACCCTGCGAGCGGAAGACCTAACGCTCGTCCCTCCCCTGCGGACGAGTCACACGGATACCGATGTCGCCTTATTCCAAGGCGTCTCGATCGGTTAGTGAGTACACCGAGGCGAACTTGGCTGGATGCAGCTCCAGCGTGTTGTCCGCGAAACCGCTATTGACGGTCGGCAGAAAGCCGCTGTTGAGCTGGCCATCGCCGTTGACGTCATCCACCGAGCGAACACTGCCGTCCGCGAAGAGCACGACCGTGCTGCCACGATGAGGGACCGAGAAGTTGCGATAGTCTTGAATCGTTTGCTTCGCCCAAACCGGCCACCAAACCGATCGCGGCGTGCTACCGCCAAAACTGGGCTGAGACATGTCGTCGAACCTGAGCGGCCCAGACGTCATCGAGCAAACCATGCCCGAACCGGAGGTAATCCCAGCAATGTCCTGCGGCAGAGTAAGAGAGGACACTCCACCATCCGCCATGAACGGCACGTTGGACGAGGCGATGATCGATCGCTCGAGGTCACCCGACCTGAGCCCGCCGCTCGACACGTTGCGCGACCAAACCGCCGCGCCGCAGCCATTAATGGCTTCGCGAGGATTGCCATTCGAGTCGAGCTGCAACGAACCTCGCACGAGATACCAACTCGCGGTGTAGTTCGTGTTGTAGCCCTTCATGTAGACCTTCTCCTGGATGAACTGCCGACGAGTTTCTCCAGGAGCCAAGCTGTTCGCGATGATCGCGCGACAAGGATTCGCGATCGACGTTCCATCGGGAGCGATTCGCGGCGGGCTGCCGAGAACATTGGCGCAGGTCGGGATGGAAGTGGGGTCCGCGGACAACAGGTTGTAATAAGCTTCGGAAATCTGATTGGGGTTCGACGTGCACATCAACTCACCGACCGGCACGTTGCGGTCGACCAAGTCGGCGACCCAACCCACTTCCGTCACCGCTCCATCGTCAACCCAGTCAAACGATCCGGTGCAGAAACGTCCCTTGTCACTCGACAAGGCCTGCAATCCGATACCGATCTGACGCAGGTTGTTGGAGCACGAAGTCTTGCGAGCCATTTCGCGAGCGATGTAGATCGCAGGCGTGAGCAAGGCCGCCAGAATGGCGATGATCGAGATCGTTACCAACAACTCGATCAAGGTGAAGCCAGCTCGTTTGCGACGAGACCAATTTGAGATCATCGACCCGTTTTCCTAAGTCTCCACCGAATGGAAACCGCCAGAACCGTAGTGTGGGTAGGCCCTGGAGGAGGCCACATCTTGTGACCTGGAATGCCTGTTCATCAGGCGGAACGCGGGTGATTATTCCGAGGCCGCTTGAGTGGTCGATGAACGGATGGTGAAGAAACGGTGAAAGCGATTCCGTACGGGTTTGCGTATGCTATGCGGCTCCTCACATCACCTTCACTTGTTCGCCTAATGGGATCGCCCAGCACGCTGATCCGAGGCAAGGCGCTTGACGTTCCCCTTAGAGTTGCCCGCTCGGCGAGCTCATGTTGCGAGAGAACTCGCGTGAAGAATCGATGAATGCCCAGCGGAGCATTGGCCCTCCCGCCGTCTTCATGAACTCCGCCGCACCTTGCTCACGAGTCCAGGCAGCGCCAACCGGCGCTGGTTGCTGAGCTTCCACTCCGCCGCTTATCCTGTGAGCCACGGAAAACCGAGGAAAACATCGCTTCCCATCGGAAGCGCCGCGCCACTCGGCTCATCGACTGTTCGGCTCGTCGACTGTCGCTCGCCGGCGGTCAACGCGCGGTCGGTCGCGCTTCGGTGATACTCCGCCCGACTTCCCTGCTCCACTCTCCAACCGCTTTTTGGTCCTCGACATGCCTCACCCCCGCCAAGCTGACGTGTTCTTCCCATCCCAACACCCACTGCATGGGTACGAAGCCGCGGTGCAAGGGCTGCGAGAGTGCGGCGCCGAGTTTCACCGGCGAGGCTGGTCGCTGGGTACGAGCAGCAACTACAGCGTGATCGTGAATCGAGATCCACTGACTCTCGTGGTCACGGCGAGCGGCAAGCACAAGGAGAAGCTGAAGCCGGAGGACTTCGTCGTCATCGATGGCGAAGGCCGACCGACCGTCGCGGGCCAGCCGAAGTCAAGCGCCGAAACGTTGCTGCACTGCGTCATCGCGCGGCGCATGCCCCACATCGGCGCGATCCTGCATACCCACAGCGTCAGCGCCACGCTGCTCTCGCACCGATTTCTCGAACAAGGCGCGGTGCCGATCGCGGGATTCGAGATGCTCAAGGGACTGAGCGGCATCACGACTCACGAAACCGCGATCGAGGTCCCCATCTTCGAGAACACCCAAGACATTCCCGTACTCGCGGCTCAAGTCGAGTCTCGAATCGACGCGGCCGACACGTCACTGAATCACGGCTATCTGATCCACCGCCACGGTCTTTACACCTGGGGTGAGGATCTCGATGCCGCACGGCGGCAAATCGAGATCTTCGAGTTCCTGTTCGAGTGCGTCGCGCGCGGCGAATAGCATGAGTCGGCCGATTCTCCCCACCGCCGAAACAACTCAAAGACGGCTTTGACTCCGTGCCAGTAAAAGGCGCTCGCCAAACAGCGCTGCCCTCGCGATCACGCGTTTCAAAGCGCGTTGGCACATCCAAGTCGTTACTCGCGGTCGCTGCGCGACGCTTCATCGTCTCGAGCGACTTGACGAAGATAGTGCAGAATCGCGTTGAACTGCTCCGGGGCCCTCCCGTCGAACTCGGTCTCGATCTTGGTCGTCAGACCGTTTTCGCTGTATTGAGGCATCTTGGTCAGCGGATCGATCGACAGTGGATCGGCCATCCAGTGCTGGAAGTACCTTGGCCGAAGACGATGCCCGATCTCCACGAAGTTGATCCCCAACGCGATCTGTGATCGCTCGTCGCCTGAAGGTGGCAAATCTCCCAAGGCGTGGCACTGGCGACAATCAAAGGCGAGCGGACTGATCAAACGCGCCCCCGCCTCCACCATCGACGGTTCGGTTTCATACCAGTGGCTCCACTCCTCGGCGACCACCAAGTCATCGGGGCGCCAAGACGTCGCCAACCCTCGTGCGTAGGCCGGAAAACCGGGCATGCGAGCCCTCAACCACGGACGCAATGGATCACGATGTCCGTCGCCGAGAAACGGTTCCAACCAATCCGATCGCAGCTTCTCATCGGTCCAACTCAGATCGGGAAGAAATTCGGTCGAAAGTCCTTGCTCACCTTCCTCGAACAAGATCACCGCCAAACGTCCCAACTCGCCATCCATGGAATGGCACGACGTACAGCGCAGTTGCTCAATCCAACGCTGTCCCACCTCACGCCGAGCCTCACGGCCCAGCGATTCGAGGTCACCCTCGAGAAACCGACGCATCCGCTCACGTCTCGCCTCGTCCCACTGAAATTCAGGATGAGCCAATCCAACGCGAGCCCCTCGCTCCGTCGCGGCGTCATTGTCAGGGACCGCCAAGCATCCGCCCCGCATGTCGACCAACGGAAGCGTTCCAATCGCCAGCGGCAGATCGACACTCGCGGCATGACAGGTCGCGCAGCCTAATTCTCCAAACGCCTGTCTCCCTCGCCGCTCGTCCCCTCCTTGCCACTCCGGTAGCGCCGATGACTCGGCGGACAACGAGCGAAGGTAGGCGGCCAACGCAAAGGACTCGTCGGCCGACAATGCGAAAGTCGGCATGCGAGTCGACGGGTAATGCGCGGCGGGATTCTCCAAGAACTCGATCAACCCCGCCGCCGTGAACTTACGACCGACTTGCTCCCATGAAATCCGTGAACGGTCGTCGTCTCTCTTCGTCACGTGACACGCGACACATCCAATCACTTCCACCAGTGCTCGACCTTCCTCCACCCACTCCTCGATAGGACGGTCTTCCACGATCCGTGGCTCGGCCGAGGAGTCACCTTGCGCATCACTCCGCGGAAGAGAGGTCAGGAACGCAACGAGATCCGCCGCGGTTTGTTGATCGGCCGCCTCATGAGGATCGAGCAACGCCGGCATCACGCCCCGCCCCACGCCTTGATGGGGATCGAGAATCCAAGCCTGCAACCACGACTCGTGTACGCGATTCGCGATGCCGCGCAGGTCGGGGGCGCCGAAGTCGAGTTCCGGCATGCGAGTCGTGGCGACCGCGACGCCCTCGGGGATGGCATGGCAGCGATGGCATTGGTGATCCACGAAATCGACGCGAGCCGCTCGCAAGTCATTCGCCTGGGTCAATCGGGAATCGAGCGGATCATGGCGTAGCCGCTCGGCCGCGATCGGAGTCACCGCTCCGTCGGTTCCGTACGCCATCAACAACTCAAACCGCTCCGGCTCCTCGGCCAAGGAAGTCCAAGCGACTCGCAATTCATTGAGCCCTTTTTCGAGCACGACGGGAGGAAACTCAACGCGCCCCGGCTCGACCAACAGCGGCTCGAGCCATTGCTCGCCAAGCTTGACCTCGATGTCGCCGCCACCGAGCGCGACCAACGACACCGTTTCGCGTTGAGCCGCGACCCACCATCCCTCGAACATCGCTTCCAAGGCCCGCGATTCAATCCAGGGCGAAACCCGCTCGTCAAAACGACTCAGGGCGACCCGTCGGTTGACGCGATAGTCGCGCAGCTGTTCACCAGAAATCGCGGCTTGCCGAAGACTCAGAATCAAACCGGGCTCCAGCTGCTCGAGATCACGCGTCTGTGCGAGGTCCTGGGCATGCGGACCGGGAACTCCCTGCTCGTCGGGCAACCGATGAATGGTCTGATAGAGCGTGTCATTGAGCCGATCGCCCGACGTTGACTCGATGTCATACGAAATCGCCAATTGCATCACGGGTGCGATGCCCGGCATCTCGACGAAGGCCGACCGGCCATCCTCGCCGAGGGTCACGCTTCGAATCGGCAACTCATCGTGACCAGGTTGAGCCGGACGGCTCGGACGATAATCGGCCGAACCGTACTCCTGCGAGTAACGGTAGTTCCACGTTTGCGCCGACCAGCGACCGCGATCCTGGGCGGTGTCGCGATCAAGCGGCGTATCGAACCGCACGATGACACCGTTGGCGACCGCTTCGACGTCCGTCGGGTAGGTCAGTCGCTCGCCGGTCCGTACCAAGCGATGCAAACATCCATCCATCACGCTGCTGGAGGCCCAACCCTTGAGCCCCGCGAGGTACAGGTGGCCACTTCCCGGCTGCGCGCGTCCTCGACAAATGCCCGACTCGCATTCAAAAGGCAAACGCACCGCGGCTCCCTGCCATTGCCCCGCGACCTCTTGGGGAAAGACCAGCAGCGGCCAACAGCGACCGAACGACAAATGGACCATGGCTCCATTGAGTCCGTCCCAGCCACTGCCCGGCAACCATGCTTGGCCACCGCACGAATTATCAAGCAGCCGAGGCAACCAAATCAGAGGAGGGTCATAACCCAAGGGGCGCGTCTCGTTCACGCGTGGGCCTTGGTACCCGTAGTGGCCTCCTTCCTTGACGACGATGATGCTCGAGGCGGGAGTCCATTCGCCCTCCTGCGGCGAAGTGGTGATCATTCCACTCGGACTCACTCCCAATCCATTGGGATTGCGGAGACCGGTCGCGATCAACTCGTAGTTCGAGCCATCGGCCGCGAATCGTTCGACACCCGTATTTCCACGCACCGACAAGAACCGCCCCGCGGCATCGACTTCCAAACACGCCGCATAGTCATGACCTCCCAGGCTCGTGGGAGCTTGATTGTTGAAACACTGATACTCGTCCGCTTCACCGTCCGAATTGCGATCGACCAACCGAGTGATCTGATCCCGGCCCAGCACATACACCTGTCCGTCGACGACCTTCAAACCCAACGGTTGAAACAGCCCAGTCGCGTATCGGTTCCAACGCACTTCGTTGAGAGTTTCGTCCAGTCCGCTCACGAGCCAGACATCGCCATGAACCGTACAGATCGCGGCGGTCCGTTCGTCGAGAAAGTCGATGCCACTGAGAAATAGCAACGCTTGATAGGAGTTGTCGAATGGCAACTCGATCGTATCCATGCGGATGCCGCGTCGATCCTCTCCTTGGCTTCCCCGCGTCACGAACGACTCTCGCCACAGACGCTCACTCGGTTCCGCTAGAGCCGACCAGTCGGCCCATGACACGTCACCCAACGCGGCCCGCCAGTCCGCCATCTCGATGTCGTTGGCGTTCCAGCAAACCAACTGCATCTCGGCGGATTCCTCGCATGGCGGCACGGTCCAGCAGCCTGCCTCGGCCGATCGCCGCAACGATTCGAGATCGATCGCTTGATGCGAGTCACTCGTACGCCCCCGTACGGCCATGCCACCCGAGCGCTCACCTTGGCGCCACTCGCCAATCAACCACTCGCCCTGCAAGTGCCACTCATTCCCAGCCGCCAACGGCAAGGAAGGATTCCAAATCAATGCTTGATCGTGAGCATCCAACCGGACGTCACGCAGTAGCGCCGCACCTCGCGTCGCCGCTTCGTCATCCGCGCCCGAATCGCCCTCGCCAAGTCTCCAGGCGCGCGGCGACTCATGGATTCGAACACCATTCCAATCGCCGACCAACACGATTTGCTCGCCGCGCTGCCACATCGATCGGTGCTGATACGATGAAGGACGCTCATCCGCTTGCGGCTCGCGACTCCAAACCACGGGGCCGGAGACCGAGGGGTGTTGGATCAGGCCATAGCGCGCTGGCGCGAATCGCACGAGATCGTCACCACGCCACCATCCTTCAAGCAATCCGCTGAGCGTGTCGTAGCAAACGATATCCTCGCCACCATCGACTCGAATCACGCGCCCCTTGGCGATTGGACGTCCCTCGATCGGGATCGACGTCGACAAGAACGGTCCCACCACGGTTTGTTGCCAACGCCCATCCACCGAATCCTGTTCGGTCCAGCGAAAGCCGATCGTATCCTCGCCCCAATGTCCTTGGATCTTGGGAGGCTCTTGGTCCTGGTCTAGCCGAGCCGCCGCGACCGGAGCAGCGGCGCTCGAGGAAACAGGCGACTCAGCGGGACTCGTCACGGTTTCAGCGGCCACCCAACCCACCAAGCCACAAAGCCCGATCAGGATGCCGCTCAATCCGAGCAGCTCGCGCCGTCGTCCCTCGAATCCGCGAAACGATGAACGAGCGGCCGTATCGCCAGCGCGCCGCGACGCATTGACTTGCTGCAAGGAGTGGCGGCGAAACGCCTGAGCCAGAAACGATGGGATCATCGTTGACGAGCCTCAAGGTGGAGTGGGATTGAGGCGTTCATTGTCGCGTGGGCCGCGAAGCGCCGAAACCCCTTTGACTCCAACTCTGGAAGCAGCGCTCGGCTAGGACTGGCCCATTGTCATGAGTCGAGTCTCGCGCCGCCGATCAAGGCCAGTCATGAGGTCGCTTGTCGAGAAAGGCTCGCACGCCATCCTTGGCGGTTTCGGTGGTGCGGGCCGTCGCCGCGTAGGCGGCCGCGACGGCATGGAACGTCTCCAACGTCTCGCCGATCGTTTCGTTGAGAATTCGCTTCGAAAGAATCAAGGCCTCGCGCGATCCCGCCGCGCATTCTCCGGCAAGCTGCTGGGCCCTGGCCCAAACCAAATCGTCGGCGACGACCTCATGGGCCAAACCCATCCGCAGTGCCACGTCGGCCTCGATCGCGCGGCTGCTCATCAACAGGTAGGCGGCTTGTCCGGCCCCGATGCGAAATTGCAGCAAGGGAGCGGTCTGAGTCGCCACGAGCCCGCGACGCGGTTCCGGCAGCGAGAAAGTCGCCGAAGCCCCCGCGACCACGATGTCCGCCGCGAGCACGAGAGCCAGACCGGCTCCACACACGGGACCATTCACCGCCGCGATGATCGGCTTGGGATAGCGCAGCATTTGCACGACGAGATGCCGCAAACGCTCGGTATCCTCGAACCACAGATGACGGCAATCATCATCGCCGATTTGAGATTCCAATTCGCGCAAGTCGGTACCCGCGCAGAACGCACTTCCTCGTCCCGTCATGATCACGGCGCGCACCGCGCGAACCTGACGCAAATCCTCGAGCGCCGTTCCGATCTCGCGAATCAACTGGCGCGAGAGCGCGTTGCGGCAATCCGGTCGATCGAGCATGATCGTGCCGCTCGGATCGTCTCGGCGCACGCGCAACTGCTCGGGCTCGGCCGCCAGATCGTCGTCCTCGTCCGGGACGCCGCGGAGCAAGCCAAAATCCTCCGGCTCCAGTGAATCCTCGGCTTCCGGCTCCGAGTTCAATTCCGAACCGATGGGCCCTTTCGGCATCACCGGCTCGCCCGTCGGCTGATGCGATTCGGGAGCGGGCTCGTCGTCCGGTCCATGCTCGAATCCGTTGACTCGATCGTTCGACATTGTCGAGGCCTCCACGAACGGCTGACTACGGCAGCCCGTTGAAACGATATCGGGGCTTCCTCGAGGGCCGGTTTTCGAACCGCCCTAGCAAGGCACTTCCCGCCTTCGTTCTTGCTGGTGTCACTTGGCTCCGCCTCGCGGCACCACGAACATCGCCAAGCCAGCTCCCATCACCAACCCGACCGCCATGACGACGAGAAACGGGACCGGAGCCGGAGCCTCTTCCCAGCCAAACTTCAAATTGACGCCGAACACGGCGCTCAAGGTCGCGATGGGGAAGAAGAACGCGGCCAGTAGATTGAGCCGATGCGACGCGACCGCCATCCGCTGCGCCGCCGCGGTTTGTTCCTCCGCGCGCCGCGCCACGGCGAACTCCAATCCATTGGTTGCCGCCGAGTAAAGCAACTCGGCACGTCGCTCCAAGTCGTAAGCGCGATCGCGCAGGTTGATCAAGTTTCGATCCGCCTCGACCAATCGACGAGACTCCTGAAGCACCGCATGACAATTGCGAATCGAGCGCTGCAGCGGAGCGATCACGTCGAGCACTTGAAAGTATTCCTCGGAGCCGGAGGCGGCGGTCTCGGCCGATTCGAGCTGATCGATCTCCACTTCGTATTGGTCAAGGAACTTCTGAAAACTCCCCAGCCCACTTCCCGCTTCGGTCGACAACCAATTCCCTTGCGGGTCGCGCCAAAACATCGCGGGGCGTCGCAGATCCTCGCCTGGTCGCGGCGGCTGATGCAACACGACCAAGAGATGGCCCGCGTGGTACATCGCGCGTTGCCGGCCCACGCGTTCGCCCAAGCGAGCGCGGAACTCGGGCGGCACGTCCCAGACGCTAGGAATCGTCACCTTCGACACGTCATGACTCCTGGAGAAATCGGGCGCCGACTTCGCGTGAGGGATTCGGCGTCCCATACGCCCATCGTAATTGACCGTCATCCCGATGAAATCCGCCGGGCGGACAATTCAACGCTTGGCGATTAGGGCGAGTCGTCGGCGGGTTCACTCGAATCTCCCGTCGAGTCTCGGGAGGCCGCAGGGTCGGCCGAGTTGGCGGCATCGCCCAAGTCGAACTCGGTCCCCACCAAATCATCCACGGAATGCCAAACCTCGACCTGCTGTTCATGGGCTCGCTGGATCAATGGAGCCAACTGAAACAGGAGTGGAGACGGGTCGTCGAGGAACTCGAGTCCTATCCGCAGCGCCCACAGCGGCGTCGTCCCCACGCGTTCGGTTTCGATCTTGACCAAGTCCTTGACCGTACAGAGCAACGATCCTTTCGCCGCGGGAGCGTGAACGGAGTTCGACACCTTCGGGTCGGTCGCCGTTGGTCGCGACGCATCGTCGGAACCGTCGACGACGGAAGCTCGAGGCCCGGATCCCGCGACGGCCTCGAGGTGCAGCGACCGCAGCTCGGCGAGATCCTCGCGCGAGTAACGATGATGATCGGGAAAGACCCGCCAAGCATCCGGCTCGCAACCCAGTTCGGTGAGCGTTTGGCGAAAGGCCGCTGGGTTGCCGATACCGCAGAATCCAGTCCAGGGTGGCGGAGGTCCCCAGGCGGCCTCGTCGGTCCGAAGATCCTTGATCGGATGCGTTTCTCCGCGTGAGTTGACCCAGGCGATCGGCGCATGCGCGCACGCGACCACGGGAACGTTGGGACGCAGGAAGCGCGCGATGCGCTCGCGCAGCCGAGCCAGTTCGTCGGCCGAAACTTGGTTGGCTCGACTGATCAGCACGGCGTCGGCGCGTTTCAACGACCCGAGCGGTTCACGCAGGAGACCACGAGGCAAGAGATGGCCAAACCCGAAGGGACATCGCGCGTCGATGATGACCCAATTCAAGTCACGAGCGAGGCGGCGATGCTGGAACCCGTCGTCGAGGACGAGACATTGGCTCGCGAGTTCCTCGATCGCGACTTCGGCGGCCGCCACGCGATCGGGGTTCTGGAGATGAGGCACATCGGGGAGTTGTTGTTCGAGTTCGATCGCTTCGTCGTTGCGACCACCCGTTTCCTCGGCGCCATAGCCTCGACTGATCGTGGCGACTCGCAACCCCGCGCCTCGCAAGTAACGGCAGAGCCAGGCGACAGCCGGAGTCTTGCCTGTCCCGCCGGTGGTGAGATTGCCAATGCTGATCACCGGCACGTCGACTCGCTGGACCCCTCGCCCTCGGTCAAACCGCCGATTGCGCGCGGCGACGACCCAGGAGTAGGGCCACTGAGCCCACCACAGCCCACCGCGGAGCAGCCACAATCCGACACCGCGATGCTCGTTCGATAACCAACGGGACGGGTCCATTCGTTTGCCCCACGCTACTCGTCACCCCGGCCGTGCCACGTCCCTCAAGAAACAACAACCGCCGCGACTTGCAACCAAGCCGCGGCGGTGGGTACTCAATAAACTCGCGCCGAGCCTTAGTTCAGCAAGGCACAGATCGCGTCGGCCATCTCGCTCGTGCCGACCGCGGTCGGATCATCGCGGTTGGGCTTGAGGTCGTAGGTGACGCTCTTGCCTTCGGCGATCACATCCGCCACCGCCTTCTCCAGGCGATCCGCCGCATCGTTCTCTTCCAGGTGACGCAGCATCAACATACCCGAGAGGATCAACGCGGTCGGATTGACCTTGTTGAGACCCTTGTACTTGGGAGCGCTGCCGTGAGTCGCCTCGAACACCGCGCCGTTCGGACCGATGTTGGCTCCCGGAGCCATGCCGAGACCACCGACAAGGCCGGCGCCGAGGTCGCTGATGATGTCGCCGTACAGGTTGGGCAGCACCAACACGTCATACAGTTCGGGCTTTTGCACGAGCTGCATGCACATGTTGTCAACGATTCGTTCCTCGAACTCGATGTCCGAATACTCCTGAGCCACCTTCTGGGCGGTCGCCAGATAGAGGCCATCGGAGTACTTCATGATGTTGGCCTTGTGCACGGCCGTGACCTTCTTGCGGCCATTCTGCCGAGCGTAATCAAACGCGCAACGCACGATCCGCTCGGTACCGCTGATGCTGATCGGCTTGATCGACACACCGGTTTCCGAACCCTTGGTCTTGATCTTCTTATCGCTGGGCAAGCCATTGATGAAGTCGATCAACTGTTGGGTCGTTTCCTTGCCCGCCTCGAACTCAACACCGGCATAGAGGTCCTCGGTGTTCTCGCGAACGATCACGAGGTCGACCGGCAGCTGACTGAAAAAGCTGCGAATGCCCTGATACTGCTTGCAGGGCCGAATGCAGGCGAACAGTCCCAGCTCTTGTCGCAGAAATACGTTGATGCTGCGAAAGCCAGTTCCGACCGGCGTCGTGATCGGAGCCTTGAGGGCACAGCGAGTCCGCCGCACACTCTCCAGGGTGGCATCGGGAATCGGAGTCCCGACTTCCGCCATGATGTCGACGCCCGCCTCCTGCACGTCCCACTCGATCTCCACGCCGGTAGCGTCCACACAGCGTCGCGCGGCCTCGGCCAGTTCCGGACCGGTACCATCTCCTCGAATCAACGTCACTTGGTGCGCCATGTCTCGGCAACCCTATCGCTAGAGAGTGAGGCAAAACCGCCGTCGATCGCTGCGCCGCCGCGGAGCGGCCGGGATCAACGGGCAAAAGAAGTTCGAGCCCAGCTCGCAGGCCAGCTTCCATCGGAAAACTGGAGCCGGTCCGACAGGGTTGGTCGCATCGGGGATGCCCCACCGCCCTGATACCGGCATTTTGAAGATTCCGGGAAAGGGCCAAGGCTATCACAGGGGGGCCAGACCGTCAACGAGCCGCCTCGTAGGGGCATCCGCGCCCCGCCAACTCCCTCGGGGCGTGGAGAGTCGAGCAAGTGGCGATACCGAGGCATATCGCGGGCCCAACCGCGCTGCCCAGCCTCGCTGCCCCGACGTGATCAACTTGCCGAGCGATGGATTGAGCCCAGTCGCCTTCGTTGGACCAGCACTAGGCAACTCGTGTTGCCAACGCCGCATCACGCATCTCGACGTCCCACGCGGCCAGCTCGCGGTATGCAATTCGCCCCCGAATAACTTGCGGCGCGTGAAGCCGTTGCTCGGCGACGCCAACGCCCGTCGAGCGCGTCTCGGCTTGAGCGTCGCGCGGAGGATGCACGGATTGACTGCATCGCATGCGACCGCCGCGTCGCCTCATGCAGGTCTTGAAACGGGGGCTGCACTCTCTAGCAAACCCGCTGCAACGTATGCGATTCACGGCGCTCGCCCTAGGTTCGGCACGACGCGTGCCTTATCCGGTGCTCGACCTTTCCTACAGCACCGCGGTCCAAGCGACCGCAAGGTCGACGAGCGAGCGCTGGATGCGCTCCAGTCTCTTGATGAGGACATCGAGGGATCGTCGATCGACATTCGATCGAGGTTAACGATGAACGCTTACGACCACGAGTCCAGCGTGACCATGGCGCGCGCCGCGCGTGCTTCGACTCTCGCCGAGTCGTGCGCTCCCTCGCGCGCCCACGGGACCGTCCCCACGCGTCTCGAAACCAATTCACCGATCCGCCGCGTGGAACTGACGCCGCAAGATCTCGCCACCGCGAACTTGCGCCGGCATGCGCGCGCGGTCCTCGACTTGCCCCACAATTCGACGCTCGTTCTCGATCTAACCGCGCTGCGGCGGCTTGAGCCCGCGCCGGCACGACGCCTCGTGAACTGGCTCCAGGACATCGCGCGCCTGGGTCGCTCGGTTCGCCTGGAGAACGTGCCGGCCGATCTTCATTGCGCGCTCGAAGCTCTTGGCATCGTCGCCATCGAACCGATTCGACTGGTCGCATCGCCGGATGCCGACCACGGTTCGCACTTCCCCTGCCCTTCCCCCGGTAGCGACTCCTAGAGCCGGCGGGGGTACGCTCGCCGCGCGCGTGCTAGGGCCCCTTCGGCTCGGAAGTCGCTCTCTTGTCCACTTGGCTAGGGAGTCGATTCCGTGACGACGAACAAGCGACTGACCTGTTGGATCTTCATTGACGCGCTCGGCTGGGAACTTTTCCAGAGGCGACCACTGTTGGCCGATCTCTGGCGAACAACGGCTCCGATGGATTCGATCCTCGGCTATAGCTGCGCTTGCGATCCCACGATCCTGACCGGCAAGATGCCGCGGGAGCATGGTCATTTCTCGTTCTTCGTGCCGGCTCAAGGTCGCTCACCACTCGCGAGCATGAGCTGGCTACGTTGGTTCCCCGAACGCCTGGAAAACCACGGGCGCGTACGCTCTCGCTTGAGTCGCCATCTGGCTCGCCGCGAGGGCTTCACCGGCTATTTCCAGCTCTACCATGTCCCCGCTCGCTACCTGAAACACTTCGATTACTCCGAACAACGGGACCTTTACCAACCCGGTGGCATCAACGGTGGTCAAGCGACGTTTCTGGACTCGCTGCGCGAAGACGATGTTCCGTTCTGGATGGGCGATTGGCGACAAGGCGACGAAGCCAACGTCGCGGAAGCTCGACGGACGATCGACCAAGGAGAAGTCGCGTTCGCCTATCTCTACCTCGCGAGACTCGACGGTCGACTTCACGCCGAGGGACTCGACGGAGCCTCGATCGAACCCCAACTGAGCTGGTACGAGACGCGTTTGCGGGAACTGCATGAATTGGCGAGCCGTCGCTATCAAGACGTCCGGTTCCGGCTAATCTCCGACCACGGCATGGCCAACGTGACGCACGGCGTCGATCTTCAGGCGCGATTGCGAACCACAGGGCTCGAGATTGGCCGCGACTACTTGGTCATGCTCGACTCGACGATGGCTCGCTTTTGGTTTTGGGGGACGAGCGAGCAACGACAACAGCGCGCCGCGCGGGTCACCGAGGCCTTGGCCGATGAACCCGCCGGTCATTGGCTCGACGACGAAGAGCTTGCCTCGTTGGGATGCGACTTTCCCGATCGACGCTTTGGCGACGCGATCTTCTTGCTCCATGAAGGTGGCCTGATCGTGCCGAGCTTCATGAATCGCCGCTTCGTGGCCGGCATGCATGGATACCATCCGTCGTCGCCGTCGGCGACCGCGACGTTCGCCGCGACCGAGTCGATGTCGCTGCCTCCCACTCGTCTCGACGGCATCTTCGATTGCGTCGAGCGTGATATCGACTGGCTCCTGGGGCGATCGCCTCGCGTCGGCGACACCGAAACTCCTCGGCATCCCATCCCGGTCATGGGATTCGGACCGGCGACTTCCTCGATGGAGTCGCCCGTGCCATGAAATGGATCTTGTTTGTCAGCTTCGTGATGTTCGCCATGCCGGTGCTCTGCGGCGCCAGCATGGCTCATCGCGCTGCGCGGCAACTGATCCTGAGCGGATTGATCTACTCGACGGTACTCAAACTGAGCGTGAACTTCGCCTACCTCGAAGGCTACCGAGGTCCCGACCGAGGCTACGAGGTTCACATGACCGACCTACTGGCCATTTGCCTCGCGTTCGGGCTCCTCCGTCATTGGCGGACGCTGGTTTGGCTGCCATTCAATACCTTGCCGCAAGTGGCCTTCGCCGCGTTGGCGGTCGTGAGCGCGTACGAGCCGACCGCGTCGTTTCATGCGGGCTTCACGATCTTCCGGCTCTTCAAGGGCCTGGCTCTGTATTGGATCGTCTACAACTCTTTCCGAGGCGAGGACGGCTTGGCCGCGATGTGGTGGGCCTGCGTCGCCATCTTGCTGACCGAAACGGGTTTCGCGTTCAAACAGAAGTACGTCAATCATCTGTATCGCGTGAACGGGACGTTCGATCACTCGAATACGATTCCCGCCTATTTGCTTTTAATCATGCCCATGCTGCTCGCGTGGGCTCTCTACGGAGACCGTTTGCGTCTTTGGCAGCGGGGGCTCTCGGTGTTGGCGGTGCTCGGTGGCGCGTTCGCGATCGCGGCGACGATGTCCCGCTTTGGTCTGGCGATGATGGGATTGACGCTGGTGCTTACCGTCGGGCGGTTGGTCGTGGCTCGCCCGACCCGGCTCAATCTGGCCCTGGTCGGCTCGCTAGCGCTCGTGATCGGTACCGGTGCCGTGTTGGCGATGGACAACTACATCGACCGATTCTTGAACGCGCCGAAAGAGTCGGCTCAATCGCGGGATGAATTCAACTTCGCCGCCGAACGCATGGCGGAGGATCGATTCTTCGGCGTGGGGATCAACTGCTTCTCGGAGGTCATGACCGTCAAGCATCGCTACCACGCCCACCTCAAGCACATGGCGTATGAAGCGTCCGCCGGAGTTTGTCACCATATCTACCGGCTCACGATGGCCGAACTCGGTTACATCGGCCTCGCCACCTTCTTGTTGATCCTGGTCCGTTTCTTCCTTCCCATGGCATGGGAAATCCGCGGGAGAATCCGCTCGCTTGAGCAAGCGTTGTTGCTGGGCTTGGTGATCGGCGCGTTCGCATTGCATGGCATTGGTTTGTTCGAGTGGGTCTTTCGTCTGACCCCCGTCGGCAATCTGTTCCTCATCACGAGCGCCTTGGGAACAGCATTGCTCGACCAGCTTCGAGCGAACCGACGCAAGAGCGGGGCCTGGGAGGTGCCTCACTCCGCTCTGCCGCCACCGCGTCGTCAACGACGACGTCTCCGCCCTCCATTAGCGAGGGCTCAATGACGTCGGAACATCGATCGCCGCAATCCCATCAGCTCGCCCGGAATACCCTGGCGAGCTATGGCCGTTTTCTTGTCGCGTTCCTAGTACTCGCCTGCCTCACGCCGTGGGTCACGCGAGTCCTAGGCGATGAGAGGTACGGCCTGTGGGTTTTGTTGCTGGCGGTCGGTGGTTATCTGGAACTGCTCGACATGGGCCTGGCGGGAGCGACGGTCAAGCACCTCGGCGGAACCGCCCAAAAGCCTCTCGCCGTACGACGTCGAATCGTGGCCACGTTGGGACGAGCCTACGCGCGGGTGACTTGCCTGACGGTGGTGGTCGCCATCGTGGCTCTCGCGATTTTCCTGAACGGTTATCCGCTCCCCGAGTCACTGCGCTGGAGCGCGACCTGGGCTGGAATTGGCATCGTTGGTCGCATCGTGGTCCAACTCCCCGGCTCGTTCGCCGCGGGTGTCCTCGCCGCCCATGAACGACTGGACTGGGTCAATGGAGTGCGTGCGGCTGGCTGGCTCGCCACGGCGGCTCTGCAAGTCGGCGTGTTGTGGTACGGCGGGGGCCTGATCGCATTGGCGTTCACGCAGGTCCTGGTCGCCACCTTGGAAAGCGCCGCGCTATGGTGCGTGACTCGAACGCGGTTCGACGAGTTTCGTTGGAGCCGTGCGATCGACGGCGAGCTGGCCCGAGAACTGCGTCGGTTCTCGACTTGGTCGGTACTGGTCAATGTCTGCGCGGTCGTCATCGCTCGAACCGATCCCATCGTGGTGGGACTTAGCCTGCCGCTCTCGGCGGTGACGCTGTATGCCATTCCGCTGCGTATCGCCGAACAGTTGCTGCTTCTGTGCAAACAGTCGATCAACTGCTTCACTCCCATCTTCTCGCGACTCCATCGCGAGAACCAACAGCAACAACTCACGCTGAACTACACCGAGTCGCTGCGTCGCTCGCTCGGTTTAGGCGTTTCGCTCACGATCGCGATTGCTTGGCAAGCCGAGCCGCTGTTGCGTTGCTGGATGGGTCCCGAGTTCGCATCGTCCGCTGGAGTTCTCCGCGTGTTGGCGCTCGCGGTGTTGGCTCGAGTCGCTCAGGAAGTCGCCGGCAACCTGCTTGGAATGACGGGCCGCCTGAGAATCGTCGCCATCGGCATGGTGGTTACGGCGATGCTCAACCTCGGCCTGAGCCTGGTGGGCATCGCTTGGCTCGGTTCGTTGGGAGTCGCGGTGGCGACCTTGCTGGCGACGTTGCTCGCGGGCTGGGGAATCGTCGTTCGCTCGGCCCATCGCGAACTCAAGGTCTCGGCGATTGAACTCTTCCGTCGTTTGGCCCCACGACTGGCACTGG
Source organism: Planctomycetales bacterium (assembly GCA_020426595.1). Classification (GTDB taxonomy): domain Bacteria; phylum Planctomycetota; class Planctomycetia; order Pirellulales; family Pirellulaceae; genus UBA11682. Next base: position 13,445 of record JAGQPS010000007.1, on the reverse strand, counting down.
CGACGATCGTGCAGTTGCTCGTCCTGGCGATCGGCGACGCCTTGCTCTCAGCGAGTCACCTGTTGAGCGTCGTCGCGCTGATCGGTACCTCGGTCGCGCTGTTTGGACTGACCTACGACGCGCGACGAATGTGGCATGTCATCGGGCGTTCGCGCGCTGTCGGCGACATGATCCAACATCGACTCGGATGGACTCGTGTTCCTTGCATTCCGCCAGGAGCACGTCGCCCATGATCCGCCCCAACGCGCCCAACACGACAACGCTCGAAACGCCGCTCCCGTTCGACCTGCGCACGGTCGCAGTGTCGATCCTGCGGTATCGCTGGATTCTGTTGCTTTGGCTCGTCGGCAGTTTGATGGCCGGTGGCTGGCTCGGCCTGACATTTGGCCCGCAAACCTACCGCAGTGAAGTCGTGCTTAAGTACGAGCCGCCGGGAGCCGAGATCGTGGGCGGCGTGTACGACTATCCCAGCATCTCGACGCATGTGGGGATGGTCAAGGTTCCCCAAGCACTTAAGGAGCTGGTCGAGGATCTCGATCTCGCGACACGAGCCGATCGGCTGGGTGCCGCGATCGACGTCGAGAATCCCAAGGACACCAAGCTCCTACAAATCACCGCGCGTTGGAGTTCCGCGCGAGACGCGCAAGCGATCGCTGAATTGACGGCGCTCCGATTCATCGAACGCGAGCGAGCGGGCCGCAATGACGCGCTGAGCAAGTTGATCATCAATCTCGAGCAACGCCAGGCCGAAATCGACCGAAAGCTCAGCGCCGTGACTCACGTCGACAAGGACGAGTTGCTGAAATTTCAGCGAGAGCAAGAGGACCTGCGTCGACGCCTGGACGAAAACAGTTCGCTCACGGAACGCACCGAAGCGAACATCATCAACTTCATGGCCCAGCTGCAGTCCCTCGGCAAGGCGTTGGAGGAAGAAGAGGCCATCGCCCGGAACGATCCGTCGGCCAACGCGGATCCGGTCGTCATCTCGCACGAGATCGCGGAGCTGCGCTATCTGATCACGCAAACGCTCGACGAAATGGCTCGTGACCGACGCGTCGAGCAGCGCATGAGCGAAATCGATTTCCTCCAACGACAAGTCGCCCGCGGCAACGCGAGCCAGGCGGAACTCGACGCCGTGCGGAACGATCTCGCCATCGACCGGCTTAGTCCTCTGACAGCTCCGGAAGTTCAACCGTTTCGTGATCGGTTGCAGGAACTGAGCGAGCTGCTGCGTAGCTCCCAATCGGGCAACGGCAGCGTCCCGATCCTGGCTCAGCTCAAGGGAGCGATGTTCACGGCGGAGTCCAAGCTGGAGGGATATCGCCAGGAGCTCGACCAGCTGCGCGAGAGCCGCCGCGAACTCGAGCGGCAACTCGCGATCACCGAGGAAGGGCGTCCAGTCCAGCTCGAGAATGAAGAGCTGACGCTTCTCTGGCTCAATGAACGCGAGGCGATTCTCGGCAAGATCGCTCGCATCCGCACCTTGATCGAGGGCGAGGATCCCTTCCGCATGATCTCAAGGGCCGATGTGCCACAACTGCCCGAGAAGTCGTATCGCAAGATTGGAGCAGTCGGGGCCGCCTTGCTCTTGATCTCGATCGGCTTCGGCTTCGTGGTCCTCCGCGAGACCACCTACACCAGACTCCGATCGCGAGGCGATGTTCGAGTTCGTCTCGGCATCGATGTCTGGAGTGAACTCCCCGAGATCCGGCCAGCCCGAGGCGCTAGGAACGCACCACCCCAAAACAATAACGAGTTCGGCGAATTGACCGCGCCGTTCGTCCGCCGCTTGGCCCATCGACTGATCGAATCGTCCGAGGACAAACCGGTCCGAGTCCTCGTCGCCAGTTCGAATCGAGGCGAAGGTCGCTCGATGATCACCTGGAGCCTGGCTCGTTCCATGGCACTCCAAGGTCAACGAGTCACGGTGATCGATGGCAATGTCTCGACCGATCCACGTGAGGATCGACGCGGGCTGACCGACTATCTGCTCAACCCAAACGCCGACCTTGAAAACCTGTTCCGACTCTCGGACGTGATGGATCTGCGTTATCTGCCGGTCGGCACCAGGGTGACCGACGCCGAACGCGTGGCTCACCCGCGCTTCACCAGCTTGCTCGATCAGCTCGAGTCCCAAGGGGACATCGTCGTGATCGATGGAGCCCCGCTGCGGCAACAGAGTGAAAGCGATCTCTTGGCGACCCAGGTCGATGCGGTCGTGCTGGTGGTCGAGGCGGATCGCGAGAGCTATTGGACGATCCGCAAGTCGCTCGAACGATTCGCGGCGGCGGGCACTCCGGTGATTGGCATCGTGCTCAACCGAGTCGAAAAACGTCATTTCGATAAGGATTGGAGCTAGGCCATGTCGCACTTCATACCCTCGATGACCTTAAACAACAGCCACCGCCCGTCGGTGGAAACACTGTCCGTGCAAACACCGCGGAGTGGGACCGACACGCCACTCCATCGACACGCTTGCTCGATCTCGAGCGACTCGTGTCACTCACTTTCTTGGAACCATGGATGCGGTGCGAGTTCCCCGCTTCACCTCGTGGAGCGCCTCTTGATCGAAAGCTGTAGGAAGAGGCGCCTCGGCAAGGTGTGCGGTCGGAATTCGCGCCGAAACCCCAAGTCGCCGATGCGGCGAACGCGGGAAAAGGGCGGAGCCTTTTTCATGAGGACCGGGCCAGCAGGACGCGCCTGGTCGTCACCGCGGAAGCCGCATCGGGGCTCGGGGAAGGTTGATCGAAGGACGATCAACCTGCGATCGATGCGACGGTGGCACGAGGAGGTGTCACCGTCGCTCATCGCACCGTTCACGCGAACTCGACTCGCTCCATCATCGCCCTCGGGACGAGCACAAATTCACGTTGCATTCACTGCAGCGCACGGCAACTGCTACGGGAAAGCTTTTCCTTATGAACGAGCCACGCGACCGCGGGCTCAAGGCATCGATCGAAGTCGAAGTTCTTTCCAGTGGATATTCGCGGCTCAGGCGAACATCGCCACTTTTCTGAAACGGACTGGCATAGCGATTGCCACTTACGGAGGAGACGACGGGGAATCAGTAACGCCAACTCGATCGCCAGCAACAAGTTCACTTTGCCCTCGACCCAGGGATTCAAGATGAGCCATGGCCTTAACGTGATTCACGTCGCACGTCGTTTCGTGCGCGACAAATGGGGTGGCACCGAAACCGCCATCCTCGAGACCTGTCGGCAACTCCGCGCCATGGGGCATGCCAACCGGATCGTCTGTCCCTGCGCGCTGTCCGTGCCGGGATACGATCAATGCGATGGCGTACCGATCCTGCGCGAACCCTATTTCTATCCGTACTGGGGACTCGATTCCGCGTCGCGCACGCAACTCGATATGCGTGGCGGCAATCTTTTCTCGTTTGATCTCATGAAGCGACTGCGGACGATGCCCAACATCGATCTGCTGCACTTGCACACCGGAAAGCGATTGGGCGGTATCGTGCGCACCGTCGCGCGGCAACGACGGATTCCCTATGTCGTGACGCTCCATGGTGGAGTGACGGATGTGCCACCCGAGGAACGTCGCGCGTTGATGGCCCCGACCCGTCGCGCCTGGGAGTGGGGGCGAGTGCTCGGTTGGTGGGTCGGGTCGCGCCGAGTCCTGCGGGACGCGGCCGCCATTCTCGTCATCAGTCGAACGGAAGAGGAACGACTGCGGGAAACGTGTCCTGATTCCCGCATCGAGTATCTGCCACACGGGGTGGAAGCGTCACGGTTCGAGACCGGCGACGGCGCCCGCTTCCGTAAACGTTACGGCATTCGCGACTCGGTCAAGATGCTGCTCAACGTCGGACGCATCGACCCGCAAAAGAATCAACGGCTCGCGCTGCAATTGCTCCCTCGGTTGCTTGCCGAGCGTCACGACACGCATCTGACATTCATCGGACACGTCACGGACGACGACTACTTTCGGCAGTTGCGAGCCTACTGTCGTGAACTCGGAGTCGCTGGACGAGTCACGATCATTCCCGGATTCAACGCCGAGTCCAAGGAGCTCGTCGACGCCTATCACGCGGCCGACCTGTTTCTTCTCCCGTCACAGCACGAACCGTTTGGCATTGTCGTGCTCGAGGCCTGGGCGGCCGGACTGCCGGTCGTCGCGAGTCACGTCGGTGGCATTCCGGGCTTCGTCCGCAATGGCTCCGATGGGCTGCTCGTCGGTGTCGACGATCGCGAATCTTGGTTTCGAGCGATCGATTGCTTGCTCACGCAACCCACGCTGCGCGAACGCCTGGCCAGGAACGGCAGGAACCGAGCGATCGAGGAGTTCTCGTGGAAGTCGATCTCGCAACGCCTGCTCACGATCTACGAATCGGTCGTGCGGGAACAGCTGTTGGAGGCGCGTCGATGAGCCAACCACGACACATCCTGTGGATCAACTCGGCCGCCGATTGGATCGGAGGCTGTGAAACCTACGTGCGGTCGGTTGCCGCGGAGCTCAGCGCGCGAGGCTATCGGAACACGCTGCTTTACGATCCCAACCAACCGTTTCGATCCGAGTTCGCGGCCTCGTTCGAAGCCGCGTTTCCGTTGGTTGATCCCGCCCTACAAATCGAGCAACTGCGGCCGGATATCGTTTACGTCCATCGGCTCGCCAATGAGCGCCTGTCGGCCGAGATCACTCGGGGGCCGGCTCGCACGCTCCGCTTTCTTCACGATCACCGTTTGTTCTGCTTGCGCGAGCACAAATACACGACTTTGGGCAATCAAACTTGCACTCGCGTGACCGGCTGGAACTGTTACGCCTGCCTCGGTTGCTTTCATCGCTCACAAGGCTCGCTGCCGATTGGCGTACGAACCCTCGGTGAACTGCGTCGCGAGCAACGTGGACTAAGGGCCTATGATCGCTTGATCGTGGGCTCGGACTACTTCCGCGATCATCTACTGCGGCACGGATTCGAGTCGAAACAGGTCGTGACCACCGAATTATTCGCCCGGCGCCGCGACGTCGAAGAGGCGACGGTACGAATTCCAGGCCGGCTCGTCTTCGCCGGAACGCTCGTGCGAGGTAAGGGACTCGGCGTGCTACTTCACGCGCTGCGTGATGTGACGCGGCCCTGGTCACTCGACGTTCTCGGGCAAGGACGTCAACAATCGGCCCTTGAACAGCTGGCTCGGACGCTCGGCATCGACCAACAGGTCCGCTTCCTGGGAGCTTGCGACGGCGCGGCAGTCTTACGACATCTGGCCCAGGCGCAAGCTCTCGTCTTTCCAAGCATCACGCCCGAGACCTTCGGTTTGGTGGGAGTCGAGGCCTTGTCGGTCGGCACGCCCGTGATCGCGAGCGACGTGGGAGGAATCCGCCAGTGGCTCGACCACGGGCGAAACGGGCTTCTTGTTCCTCCCAACGATTCGCAAGCGCTAACGCACGCGATCAATCGCTTGTTGGCGGATCCCCAACAAGCCGCCCAATGGGGCCAACACGGCTATCAACAGTCGACCGCTCGTTGGACTCTCTCTCGCGGCGTTGACGCGATCGAGGCGGTGATGCGAGGTTTGTTCGCACCCGACACGACATCCCCAATCCAGCCAACGGCCCATGACTCGATCGCCGAGTCCTTGGGGCCGATGCCTTGGCACGATTATCCGACGACTTGCACTCCGGAGGCGGTGAGATGACCGAGCGTCAACGCTTGACCTACCACGGATCCGAGGTCGTTGAGACCCGGATGTACGATTTGCTCGCCAAGATCGGCGACGAAGCGAGGCGATTGGAAATGAGCCGCGCTGGTGACGGACTCCTGCTCATCGGCGGCTACGGGCGCGGCGAGGGAGGCGTCGAACGAACGGAGCTTGGCGAGCGTCCCCACAACAATTTGGACCTCGTCCTCGTCACTCGCAAGCGACAGTCGAATCCCGTCGTGCGCGGCTGGCTGGAACGCATGGATCAATCCCTGGCATCCCTGCGCGACGAAGGCGAGATCGGCATCGACCTGAGTGCCTTGCACTGGAAGCATCTCTCCCGCACGCGCGGTCTGCTGCTCGGATTCGACGCACGACATGGACACAGCGTGATCGTTGGACAACCCGACTTGTTGTCCCGAATGAGCCCTTATCCGGTGTCTTGCATTGCTCCGACCCAGATCGAGGAACTCGTCGTCAATCGAGGCACGCTGCTCATCATCAATCGATACGCATTGCGGCGACATGCAAGCATCGAGACGCTCTCGCCGCTAGGCCGATTGCTCGCCAAGCACGCGATGAAGGCGATCGTCGGCTATGGCGATGCGTGGCTGTATCATCGCTCGATGTATCACTGGAGCTACGTCGAGAAGCTTCGACGCATGAACGAGATCGCGCACGTCGACTCTTCGTTTTGTCGCCGCTATATCCAAGCCGCCACGTTCCGATTGCTGCCGAACTACGCCGCGCTGCAAGGCGTGATCGACCGTGAATGGAATGCCAGTCTGCTACGCGATCTGGCGCGGACTCATGCTCAGTTCGCCAATCAACCCTTCAGTCCGCGCAGCGCCGCTTGGACCGGCGAGCTAGATCGACGTGTTAGGCGAGACTGGAGCCCAACCTGGACACGGCCTCGTCGCCTGGCCAAGCAGATCGCGCGCGCGGCACGGCACCTACGGACTCTACCGGAATCGGTGCCATCCCGTATGCATTGGGCCGGCCTGGGACCTCGAGGCTGGTTGCGCCTGGCGTTTCCCTATGTCGCTTATGGCTTGGGAACGACCCTCGAGAGAGAAACCATCGCGACCGTTCTGGGCGCGGCCCCGGAAGCGGCCCACGACGAGAACGCGTTCGACGAGGCTTATCTGAACTTGTGGTCGCGATTTGGTGACACCAACTTCCGACACGTGCTGACCCAGCATGCCGACTCACTGACAGGGGCCGCCTCATGATCTACCTCAGCGGTGATCTCCATCACGCCTCGTTGCGGACAGGCAATCAACGACACTGCGATCGTTCGGAGTTGCAGGTAGCGCGGCTGTACACCGACATGCTGCGCGACGCGGGCGTCAAGGTGACCTACTTCGTGTCGGGAAAATGCTTCACTCAAGAATGGAATGACCTGGAGTCGATCGTCCAACAACCGAACGTCGAGATTGGCGGACACAACTTCAACTGTTTCCAGCCAATGTTGCTGCACCGTTTCTTTAAGAAGGCGACGGGCAGTTTTAATGGGCCCGCCTGGTACCAGCGGCGTGATGCCTTGAAGACCATTCGCGTGGCCGAGCAAAAAACCGGCAAGCGATTGCGACTGTGGCGCAACCACATGTACATGCATGGCCCGTACACGGACGACGTCCTGGCCAGCGTGGGGATCGAACTCTGTTCGGACGGAGTTCGCAAACAGGGGACTCGGCCCACGCCCACGAGGAGTGGACTGCTTGAGTTTCCCCTCAACGTCATGCCGGATCACGAACACATCTATCACGCGGAGCGCACGCCCGAGTACGTGAACTGGTTCGTCAAACGCTACTCCTGGTCCGACGACTACGGCAGCGATTCGTACCACGTCGAGGAATGGACCGACCGCGTGTTGGAAGAACTGCGCGATCACGAGTCGCGTGGCATTCCGTCCAACATGCTGATTCATCCGATCACGCTCTATCTGGCCGATCGATTTCGTTCGTTCGGTCGTATTCTCGACTTCCTCGCTTCCCATCCGACCCATCATCTCGGCGAGTTACTCGAACGAAAATCAACGAGTCTCGCGCCGTCCGACGCGCGGGAGGTGCCCCATGTCGCCTAGGCCCAGCGTGACCGTCGTCATGAGAACCAAGGACTCGGCGTGGTCCGTCGAGCAAGCGTTGGTCGGTTTGTTCAGTCAACGGGGCGTCTCGTTCGAGCTGCTGATCGTTGATTCGGGTTCGCGCGATCACACGTTGGAGATCGTTGATCGGTTCCCCCATCGACGCATCGACATCGAGCGGACTTCCTACTTGCCGGGACGAGTCCTCAACTCGGCTGTCGCCCAGTGCGCGACACGCTGGGTCGCGTTTCAGAACTCCGACGTGATTCCGCTGGGTGATGACGTACTGAGTAGGTTGTTGGACCGTTGTGAGCGGACCGGCGCGGTGGCCGCCTTCGCCCGACAACTCCCACGCCCCGAGGCTTGGAGTAGCGTGCGGCGCGATCATGAACAGGCCTTTCCCAGCTCGGACGAAGCGCCGGATTGGCTCCCACTGAGCCTGCCGATGGCGGTGATCGAACGCGATCGGCTTATCGAACGCCCCTTCTACACCGAAGCGTGGGCGTCGGAAGACACCGAATGGGGGCGCTGGGCCCGCTCGGCTGGGCACCGTATCGAATACGTCGCCGACGCCCGTGTAATGCACTCGCACAACTACACGCTGCGTGAACTGGCGGGTCGCAAGTTCGTCGAGGGAGAAGCGGATGGTTGGATGGGCGGGCGTTGCTCGGTCGCACGAGTGTTGGGGCGGACCGCTCGAGAGACGTTGCGCGACTGCCGGCGGTGTTTGAAGGAACGCACGCTCGAACAACTTCCTGGCTCGGTCGCACGCCGCTGCGTGGCGAACTGGTTCCACGCGCGGGGGTGCGTCTGGGGGCGACGGCGCAAACAACAAAGCATCAGCGATGTCGCTTCCGGCCAGAAGTTCGTGCTGGCTCGCCATCAACGTTGAACCCCGGCCTCCCCTTCCCTGTTCACGGCATTTCCACGACGCCTTCAAGTTATTGAGACCCAACGCATGAAGATCGGCATCACCACTTTTGGCTGTGATGGAGGACGCAGCGGAATCGGGCGATTCCTGCTTTCGATGCTCGAATGTTTCGAGAACCGTTTCGACCAACACGAGTTTGTCATCTGGACCACGGCCGAGGAAGCCGACGTGTGGCGGCGCGATAGTTCGCGATTCTCACTCCGTACCGCTTCAGAACGATTCGGCGGCGCGTTTTCCAGTGTGGTTTGGCACCAGACTCATTTGCCGCGAGAGTGTCGCCTGGCGGAAGTCGACGCCGTCTGGTTTCCCGCCGCCAATCGCCGACTCGGTGGACGCAACAGCGTTCCCGCCGTCGGGAGCGTACTCGATCTCGCGAGTCTTCATCTTCCGGGCAAGTATTCGTGGAAGCACGATCTTTACCTGCGCTACGTCTTGCCACGGATGATCAATCGACTCGACGAGATCATGACGATCAGCGAGTACAGCAAGCGAGACATCATCGCCGCGACCGGCTGTGCGGCCGAACGAGTCACCGTGATTCCGCTCGGAGTCGACCAACTGCAATTCCATCCAGGAGATGCCGCATTGGCTCGAAGCGCCGTGTCGACGGCACTCGGAGTCGACGCTCCCTATCTGCTCTATGTGTCGAGGTTGGAACATCCCGCCAAGAATCACGTGCGATTGATCGAGTCGTTCGAGCGGCTCATCGCGGAACACGCTCCGCCACACCACCTGATCCTGGCGGGTCCGGATTGGAATCGCGCGGAGGTCATCCACTCCAGGATCCATCAAAGTCCCCTGCGGCAACGCATTCATACCACCGGCTTCTTGCCCCAGAGCTTGATTCCGGAACTCTATCGAGCGGCCGATCTTTGCGTGATTCCGTCGCTCTACGAAGGATTCGGCATGCCGGTCATCGAGGCGATGGCCTGCGGTGTTCCCGTGGCTCTTTCCAATCGAACGAGTTTGCCAGAGGTTGCTGGTGGCCGCGCCGCGGTTTTCGAGCCCGATGATCTCGAGGCAATGACCGACTGCTTGGCGCTTTGCTTGCTCGATCAACCATGGCGCGAACAGGCCTCGATCGGTGGTCTCGGCCATGCCGCCACGTTCCGTTGGGAGCAAACCGCGGAACGATTGCTGCGACTGCTAGCGCGAGCCTGTGGGCGGCCCGAGGCTTCGCCCGCCGCGACGGAAATGTCACAAGACGAGAACGCGTCGGAATCCGCGAAGGTTGACCAGCCAATTCACGAGTCACAAGGGTTGCCTCTAGTCGACGGTGAGGTGGGAGCACAGCCACTCATGGCCGCTGGGTCGATGGCGGGAGGAGCACGATGACCGCGACCTGTTTTCCGACTCTACCCGATGTCGCATCGCAACCAACCAACGCAACCGACATGAATCGTGGTGTCGAGCACGACGACACAACGCGTAGGGTGCGTGAATCGAGAGCCTTTCGCTTGCGCGAGCCCAAGTGTTCGAGCAAGGTGCGATGCGGCCGAAGGAAACTGGCGAGGGGGTGGTTACTCACGCGACAGCGGCTTCGACTCGTCGCGGCTCCCACCAGCAAACGGGCTCTGGACCTCGTCGGCTCCATCGCCGGTCTGCTGCTGTTCGCGCCCATCATGCTAGTGATCGCGCTGCTGATTAAAGCGACGGATCGGGGACCAATCCTCTACTACTCCGCTCGAATCGGTCGGCATGGCCGCGCTTACCTCATGCCGAAATTCCGCTCGATGTTCGTCGGCGCCAAATCGCATTGGCACGCGCTCAAGGACGAGGGGAACGACTTGGGATCGAGCGTGACGTTCAAGCGCCGCTCCGACCCGCGAGTCACTTGGATCGGACGTATCCTGCGCCGCACGAGTCTCGATGAACTGCCACAGTTTTGGAGCGTGTTGATCGGAGACATGTCGATGGTCGGACCTCGCCCGACTCTCGAGGAGGAGTTTCCGATCTACACCTCGTACGCGCGCCAACGATTACTCATGAAGCCCGGCATCACCTGCACTTGGCAAGTGGAGGGACGAGGTGACATTCCCTTCGATCGGCAGCTCGAAATGGACCTTGAGTACTATCAACGGATGTCGATCGCGACCGACCTGAGTCTGATCGCGCGGACCATTCCCGCCGTGGTCACTGGGAAGGGAGCGTATTGATGTTGACGTCCTCGTGGAGCCATTCGCCGGAGACCCGGGCCTCGATCGCGGCAACGAGCGAGCCAACGCCGCTCGATCCGCGAAGCGGGTCGGCCGCGTTGCCACTTGCTGCTGGGCACGCACGTCGCCCCGCTATGCTAAGGAGTGCCTGGCGCCGGCGGATGATTCGCGCGAGTGTGCGCTTTCGCAACGGAACTGGCGAGGCGATTCGGCGAGGTTTTGACATCGCGGTGGCGTTGATCGTGGGTTTGCTCGGGCTTCTGGTCGCGCTTCCCTGTTGGCTGGGATTACTCCGCTCCGGCGAAGCGATCGTTGGTCTGCCTCGTTATGGTCGAGGCGGACAGAGGTTCGTCGAATATCGATTTCGCGCGGTACCGGGGCGATGGGGCAGGTACCTGCGAGCCCTAGGCCTCGATCGTTGGCCGATGTTGTGGAATCTGCTCAAGGGTGATCTCACGCTTGTCGGACCGCGCGCGGTCGCTCCCGACGATCGGTTGTTGACCGAGCGTCTCGCCGCTCGCCGTTTCAGCGATCGACCAGGACTGGTCTGTTTGTGGTGGGTGCGTCGCCGAGCCAACATCGCGTACGAATCCGAACTCGAGAGCGACTTGGAATACGTCGAAAGCCGGGGCTGGTGGAGCAATTGGGGCATCGCGTTCCGCGCCGCGGTCAGCGCCTGCTGGGGCTTGTCGACTCGAACGGAGGCCGATCGCATCAACGTGCTGGGCGTGTCGGTCGCGAATCGCACGATGCGACAAGCGCTCGACTCGATCGAGACTTGGAGTGGCCGCAAGGAGCCTCGTCAGGTTTGCTTCGTCAATGCGGACTGCGCCAATTGGGCGGCGCGGCACGCGACTTATCGAGCTTGCGTCAACCAGGCCGACATGACGTTGGCGGATGGCATTGGCTTGAAACTCGCCGGCCGATTGCTGGGCACGCACTTCATCGAGAACGTCAACGGCACCGATCTCTTTCCGAGACTCTGCGCCCAACTACAGCGGACTCAGCGTTCCCTATTCCTTCTCGGCGCTCGTCCTGGCGTGGCTCAGGCGGTCGCGGATTGGATCGATGTCCATTTTCCAGGCGTGAGGATCGCCGGAGTGCGACATGGGTATTTCGAGCCGGAAGTCGCGGACGAAGTCGTGCGCACGATTCGGGCGTCGCGAGCGGACATCGTGCTTGTCGCCTTGGGAGCTCCTCGACAAGACCTTTGGATCCGAGAGCATTTGCACGAAATGGGCTGCTCGGTGGCGATCGGCGTGGGCGGTCTCTTCGACTATTACTCGGGCCGCGTGCGGCGCGCTCCTCGCTGGGTGCGCGAACTCTGCCTGGAGTGGCTTTTTCGATTCTCGCAGGAACCCAGTCGACTCTGGCGTCGGTACTGGATTGGTAACGGAGTGTTTCTCGTGCGGGTTCTCGCCCAGCGATTCTTGGGTTGGTACCAGCACGACTCGCGACAAGACTCGTGTGAACTTGACGTACGCGGAAAGGTGAAGCCATGAAGACATTTCTCGTAACCGATGCGATGCCAACTGGCGGATGCGTGTCGCTAGGGCTTCAAGATGCGTTTCTGGTTGATCGCCCGTTCTTGCTCCACGTCGTCGAGACATTGATTGCGGCGGGACAGCGAGACATTACCTTCCTTGGCTCTGGTCTCGACGAGACCGCGCGGCCTTGGCTGGGAGATGGGGCTCGCTGGGGCTGCGAGTTTGAGTACGTGGACTGCGAGCCATCGCGTCTCGCATCAAGCGTTCGGCGAGCGGCGAGCGAGGCTCGGGCCGATCACATCTTGTTGGGCCATGCCTGCCGATGGATGCCGATCACTGGCGAGCACTTGCGATGCTCCAACGATGAACTGTTTGTCGACCTTCACGTCGCGAGCGAGGGAACCGAGGACTGGCAGGGATGGACGATTGTTCCGCGCGAATGGCTCGAGGATCTTTCCACATGCGATTGGACCGAAACGAGCGCCCTGGTGCGTGAGTTGAATCGGAGCGCGGGAGTCGAGCGGCGGATGCCGACGTTGCTCGATGCCAATTCGGAGCGGTCGCTGCTTCGGTCGCAGTGGCGAGTCTTGCACTCCGACTGCCCTGAACTCGCGCTGTATGGACGAGAGTTGGTGCCCGGCATTCGACAGTGTCGCAATGTGCGGATCCACCGCACGGCTCGACTGCAAGGCCCAATCTTGTTGGGTGATGACGTCTGGATTGGGAAGGGTGTCGAGATTGGACCTGGAACGGTGATCGGTCATGGATCGGTGATCGACCGCGACACCCGGATCGAACGAAGTCTCGTGATGCCCCGCACGCTCGTCGATCCGCGGCTGCACTTGGTCGACTGCTGGGTCGATGCCCGCCAGGTTCGCAATGTCCGCGTCGCGGGAGCCGCGCCGTCCTCGATCTGGCAATTGACCTCCGCCGTTTAGTCCTGATCGATTCAGCCGTCAAAGAAACGACGCGCGGGTTTTGATGTCGCGATTTTCACGCTCCGCCTCAGTCGAACACGCCTAAAGCGTGGGAAACCAAAGGAAACCCAAAGCGTGACGGGCTGTTGATTTAATCAGACTCGCCGCATCGTGCGGCCGTGAGACGCCCATCGAGGTCGTCTCACGG
>JAGQPS010000079.1 GCA_020426595.1 Planctomycetales bacterium | reverse complement strand
TCGCCTGTCCACCCGTCGCGGCGGTCGCCTCAAGCGTTGGCCGCGGCGCTCGTGAGGCGACCGTCGTATCGGCACGATCCGCTAGGTCTGGGCGTGCGGTTTGGCGAGGCGTGTTGGGTGTCGACAGGTTGTTGCGAGCCAAGGTCGGTTGTGGCTCGGCCTCGGCACTGGTGCGGCGTTCGGTTTGAGGCTGAGGCACTCGGACCGAATCGAGCTCCGGCGCGACCGTGCGTCCTTGGGCCGAAGAAGTCTCGGCCGCGGCAGCCAACGTCGTGGCACTCGCCTCGACCTGCGTCGTGGCCGACTCGGCCAAGGTCGGCGCGGTCGTGTCGGCGGTCACATCGGTCGCGGTCGCCGACGGAGTCGAACGATCGACCGGCGTTTGAGCGACTTGGGGATCATTCGTGGGCACCGCCATCTCGCGTTCCCGCCGCGTATTGGAAGCGGAGGGTTCGCTGGCTCGAGGGTCGGGCTGAGTCCGGCTTGGGGCGGCGGCGGCCATTCGTTCGGGCGCGACCTGCGATTGGGCCTCGGCGGCGGCCGTGCTCGCCTGCGGTACTTCCGAGGTGCGAGCCACGTCGGCTTGGTTACTCGACTGCGGTTGGTCCGACGCGGTCTGGCGGCTGAGCTGCGAAAGGGACTCGTTCTGACGGGGCGTCGTCTGCGACTCTTGTGGCCGACGCTCCATGTTGGGACGAGTCACTTCTTGCGGCCGCTCGATCGGAGTCGGCTGAGGTCGCTCGACCACCATCGGTGTCTCGCGCTCCACCTCTTGCGGCGTCTGCTCGACCTCCGGCATCTCGATCGGATTGACGTCGGTCCAACTGTCATTGGGAAAATCAACGGGCCGTCGAACCGTCCGTCGCTGAATCTGGCGAGGCCGATGGTTCTCGGCCAACTGAGCCTGCCCAAAGATCGCCGTATGAAAAGCGGTGGTGAGCAACAACAGATGGACCGCGACGCTCACGATCGTCGCCAACTGCAACGACCGCCTCACCCAACGATGCTCGATCAGCGACAGCGCCCAAGCGGCGATGGCGGCACCGATCGGCAGAGCCAACAGGCTGGCCCAAAGCCACGGGCCGCGCAGAAACGTCAGTACCGTTCCCAACGTCGCTCCGCAAAGTACCGCCAGCGCGATGAGCACCGGCCAGAGCTGGGATTCCAGCCCTTGGTGGCGTTCGACTTCCACGCGTTGGACGACTCGACGGGGCATAACGGATGGGGGTAGGAGGTTTCGCGGAGGTTCGTTCAAGTGGCTCAGGCTCGGCCGACCAATGGGTCGACATTCGGCGAGCGTTAACCGTTAGTGTCCGGGCCGGGACAAGCAGGCACAACGATCGGGAAGCGCCTCGAGCCCCGAAAAGCGGAATTGGCAGCGATCCGCGAGCTATTGCTCCTCGGTCGCCTCGGTGTATTGCAGTCCTAGCTGTTTACAAACATCGATCACGTTGATGAACGTTCCGACCGGCGCGCGTCGATCGGAACGAATCAGCACGGTTTGGGTCAGGGGATTGTTAACCGACGCTTGTCGCAGGATGCCCTCGAGTTCGTCGATACCGCGCGGCTGACCATCGACGACGATCTGGCCTTGGGCATCGAGATTGACGACGATCTCACTCGGCTGCTCGATGAGCGGTACCGACTGCGAGGCATCGGGCAGATCGATATCCAGCTCGCGTTCCTCCTTCTCGAAACGACTCGTCACGAGAAAAAAGATCAACAGCAAGAACACGACGTCGATCAACGGCGTCATGCTCAGCGCGCTCGATATCGATGATTCACGAAACCTAACGGCCACCTCAGTCCTCCTGACGGCTGAAGCGGACCTTGCCTTCAAAGCGTTCCACTTGTGGGAAGAGGCTGAAGGCGAGCTCGTCGATTTGGTGGAAGAGCCGAATGATTCGACCCTCGAACCAATGGGCGGCGATCGCCGCGGGGATCGCCACGATCAGTCCGTAGAGCGTCGTCACGAGAGCCGTGTAAATGCCCTCGGCCAACGCTTCCGATTTATTCTGCCCGGGAGCCAGCTGAGTCGTGTCGTAGAACGCTTGGATCATGCCCCACACCGTTCCCAGCAATCCGACCAGCGGAGCGACTTGCGCCGACAAGCTGAGCCAGCGCACATTGCCATGCAATCGCTCGGCCTCGCGCTGACTCGCCTCCGCGACACTATGCTCGACTTCGCTTTGCGGACGCCCTACCTTCGTCAACATCGCTTGGATGACTCGAGCCGCCGCGGAGGGGTAGGCCTGACACACGCGATAAGCCTGCCGCGGATCGAAGCCACCCGAGGCTCGCCCAAGCTCGGCCAACTCGCGCACCAGCACGGTCGGGAGTACGGTCGAGCGACGAACCACCAGGGCTCGCTCGATCGTGATCGTCGCCACGACAACCGATAGAGCGACCAGCGGAACCATGAACACGCCACCCTGCAGCAGCAGCGTGAGCAGATTAAGATCCGCCGGGCCTCCTGGAATCGGTGAGGGTGCCGGCTCGTTCGGCTCACCCGCCACGCCATCGTTGAACACCTCGGCGCCTTGCGGGCCACCGGGCGTGTCATCCTGGGCGCGAACCCTATCGTTCCAGGCCAACATGCCGATCGATCCGATGCTCAAACAGAACAACCAGATGGCAATCCACATCCTCGAATCTGCTCGTTGCATCGAAGCTCGCTTGATTATCTAAAGAATGTGGACGGGAAAGAGTCGCGGAGTCTTGCGAGCCGCCCATCGCGAGCGCGACTCGCCGAGGACGTGCCCGTGCCGCCTAGCGGCTGTTGAGTTTCTCGATTTGCTTGCGGGCCTCGGCGGCTAAACGATCCTGTGGATGACGTTCGACCACGTAGCGAAACGCCTCGACCGCCTCTTCAATCCACTTGTCCCGCATCGCTCCCTGAGCCGCGGCGGCCTGAACCTGGGCGCAACGTCCCGCCTCGTAGCCAGCGAAGGCCTGCCAAGTCTTCACCTCGGCCGGAGCCGATTCATCATAGCCAAACATGACTCTGCGGAACTGTTTTACCGCTTCGTCATAGGTTTCCTGGGCGAAGTAGATCTCGCCCACCATGCAGCGGGAGCGAGCGGCCAAGCGGGCCGATCCCGTGGACGCGGCGGTTTCGTACGCCTCGACCGCCAGGTTGATTTCATTCTTGCCTCGGCGAGCCTCGCCGATCTCGAACCATGCATCCGCGACGCTCGGAGATTCGTCGTATCGCTCGACGAATCCCTCCGCGAGTTCCAGGGCCTCGTCGTGCTTCTTGAGTTTGTTGGCCGCTTGCGCGGCATGCAGCCGAGCGAGTTGCTTGATCGCATCGCCGGCGACCGCGCTGGCCTCGATCGCCGCGAGATGGTTCGAGTAGTTCGTGTAGGCGTTGGCGTAGTCCTTCAAGTCGAAATAGCACTCGGCCACCATGAAGCGAGTCTGTTCGAGCAGGCCGCTGGGGTTGCGTCCGGCGAGCGTCGTGAACATCTCTCGCGCTTCGGCCAACTTGCCTTGCTTGTATTGAGTCCAGCCAAGCTTGTAGGACGCGTTGTCTTGGATCGACTGGCTCGCCTGGCCGGCCAAGGCTTGTGAGTAAAAGGTAGCCGCTTGTTCGAATTGCCCAGCGTCGTAAGCCGCCTCGCCCTGATGGAAGCGGCACTCGGCGACGAGCGGGCTTTCCGGCTGGGCCTCGACCAACGAAGCGAATCGCGTCGTGGCGGTCGGCGCGTCGTTTCGATACTTGGCCGCCCACGCGTACTGGTACATCACTTGATCAATCCGCGACCAATCGCCGAACGCATCGATCATCGACTTGAGTTCGGTTTCAGCCTGCTCGTAACGTTTGGCTCCCATCAAGGCGAGCGCTTCCTCGAATTGCATTTCGCGACGACGCTCGGGATCGGTCTCGGTCGCCCGAGCCGCGCTCAGCACCGTGAACGCGTCGTCATTCCGCCCGAGTTGTCTTAGGCTCATACCAAGTCCCAAGGCCGCCTCGCCGTGCAACGTATGGCTCGGCATTCCCTCGGCGACCGCGCGGAAACTGGCTTCGGCCTCGGTCCATTGACCAGCGTCATACGCCAGCCAAGCATCGGCCACGAGCGCGAACGGAGCGAAGGGATGGTTGGCTTGCTGCGCGACCAAGGCGTACTGACGGCGAGCCTCCGCCGCGTCCTCGGCTTTCTCGGCGATCTCACCCAGTCGGTAATGGGCTTCGGTGACGCTGCTCGAGTTGGGATAGTTCTCCAACAAACGGGTCAGCGTCGCTTTCGCCTCGGTCAGTTGATCGGCTTTCGCCTGGGCTCGAGCGAGCATCACCAGCGCGATGTCGGTTTGGCTCCAGCCGCTCTCCGCGACGACCGCTTTCTCGAGCGACGCAATGGCTGGTTCAGCTTTCCCTTGGAAGAACAGGGCGCTGCCCAAGAGGTAAGCCGCTTCGGCCCGCCACTCGGGTCGAGCGAACGCATCGACCGCCTCGAGCTGAGCCACGACCGCCGCGTAGTCCTTGGCGTTGAACCGCGCGAGCGCCAAACGCAAGGGCCAACGATCACGGTCGGGGTGATCGGTCCCTTGCTTGATCAAGGCATCCCAAATCGTGGCCGCCGCCGCTGGCTCGCCCTTGGCCAAGCGACACTCGGCCTCGAGCGCTCGCATGTCGACCAGGAATGGATCACTGGCGTAGGCCTGAGCGAACCTTGTGACCAGCGCGAGAGCCGAGTCGTAACGATTGGCGGTGAAGTCCTCGAAGGCCGCGTTGTACAAGGCTTGCGGGGCCACGGTGCTACCGCTGAACCGATCGACGACCGCGATGTAGAGGTCTCGTGATTGAGCTTGCTGCGCGGGAGTCCGATAGGCGGCCTCGGCTCGATCAAAAGCGACTTGCGCGGCGAACGGATCGTTCGCCAAGTTCGCTTCGAGTTCCGTGAGTTTCGTGTAGCTCTCCGCCGCGGCACCGAGCTCCCATTGGCAGCGAGCCCACCAATGAGCCGCTTCGCCTCGACGAGCCCCCGCGGCGTCGAGCAGCGGGGCGAGCATCGTGGCGCCCGCTTGATGTTGACCAAGCGAGTAATAAGCACGCCCCGCCGCGAGACGTGCGTCGGCGGCGATCGGCGATTGCGGGAACCGTTCGACCAGCGACGCATAACCCGCCGCGGCTCCGGTCGCATCGCCTTGCTTGGCCAAACTAAAAGCGCGTTGGTACGTCGCTCGATCCGCTTGTCCGAATCCCTCGCGGTCGGCCAGTTTGCCAAACGAGGCGGCGATCGCGGCCCAATCGGGCGAGCCGCCGGCCGCTTCGGTCGCCAACGCGCCGCGCAGCAAGGTCTCGGCGCGACGCATTTCGATCTCACTGGCTAATTCACTCTCGGGGTAGTCCGCGAGATATTGATCGAAGGCCGCGATCGCTTCATCACGCTTGTCGGTTTCGTCCAAGGCGACACCGAGCGCGTAAATCGCGTTGGGCACGAGCGACGACTCGGGAAAGTCGGCGATCAATTGACGATAGAACGCAACCGACTCGGACACCTTGCCCGACAGGTATTGGCCTTCACCCAAAAAGTAAACGGCCTGATCGCGATAGGAACCCTCGGGGTAATCCTTGAGAAGTTGCTCAAGCCACTTTTGTGACTTCTGAAAGTGGCTCGCCGCTCCATCGCCGCCCGCGGAAGCGAGCGTGAATTCACACCAACCAAGATTGAGCAGCGCGTCCTCGAGCAGCGCGAAGGACGGATCCTCCTTGGCCGCCTCGACGACCGCCTCGAAACGAGTCACGGCGGAATCGAGGGCACCCGCCTTCATGTGGCAGACGCCGGAATAGTGACGAGCCTTCGCCGCCAACGACGACTCGGGATACTTCTCGAGGTAGTCGTCCCACAGCTCGGCGGCGAGATCGAATTGCTGAGCGTTTTGCAGGTTCCCCGCTTCGCTGGCCAATCGGAGCGCCTCGGGCGGATCCTCTTGAGCCATGGCGGATAGGGGAGCCAGCCAAGCCAACGCAAGAATCGCCCCAAGCATCATCACGGCGTTTCGATAACGGAGGTACGCGCCACCGCCTTGTTCAGTCGAGTGCGTGACAACCATCGGCTCATTCGCTGACCAATCGCTCGCGGTGGTTTCCGAGGTGGAGCGGGGCAGGGCGATCTCGTCAACGCGGAAAGGGCGGCTCACGGTTGCATTCTCCTACGCGGTTTCCTTGGCGCGATCCTTCCCGCGCCAAGTCGGGTCGGCGGAAGCTTCAGTCTATCGGAGCGTTCCAAGCGGGCAAAGGATTGGATCGCCCGCTCGAGGTCTCGCGGCTCGCTCCATTCGACGACGCGGCGACCTTCTTGCTCTTCAAGCCGGGTAAGTGACCCGAGCTACGAAGTTTGCGATGGTTCGGAAACGGCCGGCTGATCCATGGCTCGAGACGCTCACCGCGTAAGGGAGTGTCCGCTCGCTTGGTTCTTCCGACAACCGAGCCGGAATTCGTCGCTCGGCCGATGACGGAGGGGCGTCGTCGCTGGCCATTCTTTCCGGCTCCTAGCCGACCGGTTACCTTGCGAGAGGTTCGGGCTCCATGGCCAATAACGAAGGTCACTGGCCAGAGGGTCGCTTGGGAGCCGATAACGGATCAGATTGCCGGCATCCGTGAACCGATGGCCCGGTGCGACGTATAGATGAGACACCCACGCCCCTCATCCTTGGTAGAAGCCATCGACCGGGTTGTGGATCGCTCCTCTCCAGCCGCGCCCCGCGGACGGGCGATATTATCGCTGGGTTGGGCCCGTTGAGCCTCGTCGTCTTCCTTTCCTCTCGCTGCTGATCGACCACTTATGAAAACGATATTGGTAACCGGTGGTGCTGGCTTCATCGGGTCTCACTTGACCGAGCGGTTGTTGGCCGCCGGACACCGCGTGCTGGTCGTGGACGACGAGTCGACGGGACGAGCCGCCAATTTGTCGGCCGTGATGGGACACGAGCGTTTGGAGTGGATCCCCGGTTCGATCGCCGACGAAGGGCTGATCGCCGAGCTGATCGCGCGGGCCGACGACGTCTACCACTTAGCGGCCGCCGTGGGAGTGGCGC
The DNA here is from genome assembly GCA_020426595.1 of Planctomycetales bacterium. GTDB lineage: Bacteria > Planctomycetota > Planctomycetia > Pirellulales > Pirellulaceae > UBA11682. Next base: position 10,366 of record JAGQPS010000079.1, on the reverse strand, counting down.
TCATCGCCAAGGAACCGATCGCGACGATCGAACGCAACGTCGAGCCGACTCAGCGGATCTTGGCGCTACTCGACGAGCGACATCGCGCCGGACACGCCGTGCGGTTCTTCTTGGCGAGCACCAGCGAGGTGTACGGCAAGAACCCCAAGTCGATCTGGACCGAGGAGGATGACCTCGTGTTTGGTCCAACGACCAAGGCGCGCTGGTCCTACGGTTGTTCGAAGGCGATCGACGAGTTCCTTTGTCTTGGCTACCGACGACAATCGGGACTGCCGGTGGTGATTGGCCGTTTCTTCAACGTCGTCGGACCGCGACAAACGGGCGCTTACGGCATGGTGTTGCCGCGGTTCGTGACGGCGGCTCTGAAGCGCGAGCCGCTGCAAGTGCACGACGATGGGCAACAGATTCGTTGCTTCGCGCATGTGTCGGATGTCGTCGGCGCCGTGATCGCGTTGACCGAGCGAGCCGAGTCGGCGGGCCAGATCTACAACATTGGCTCCGACGCTCCGGTCACCATCCTGGAACTCGCGAAGCGCGTGCTCGCTCGCACGGGCAGCTTGAGCCAGATCGATTTCCAGAGCTACCACGATGCCTACGACAAGGACTTCGAGGATATCCGTCGACGAGTCCCCGACTTGAGCAAGCTCCGCGCGGCGATCGGCTTTCGCCCCCAATACGATCTCGATGCCATCATCGATCAAGTCGCGCAACAAGGGGTTTGACCGCATGGCGGTCAAGCGGAGCTAGGGGAAGCCGACATCCGCGCCGACGTTACCCCGCGTTCGAGGCGCGGCGGCTAGTGTGAAATCAACCGCCCATTACGAGAGCGATTCACCCGCACCGAACTGTTGACCGGCGGACGAATAACGGTCCATCGCTTCCGGGATCAAGGTCTCGAGATCACGAGCCCGTCGTTCATCGGCCGGGTGAGTGCTGAGAAACTCAGGCGGCTTCGTGCCACCGACCGAAGCGAAGCGATGCCAGAAACCTGGCGCCTGCTGAGGATCGTAGCCAGCGCTCGCCATGAGCATGATGCCGATGTGATCGGCCTCGGACTCCTGCTTGCGGCTGTAGGGGAGCAACACTCCGTATTCCGTCGAGAGGCCATAGGCCTGCATGAGCAGTTCGCGACGCGATTCGTCTTCCTTGCGCATCACGTAGTTGATGGCCGCCTTGGTTTGATCGACCGCGAACGATTGACTCATCCGCTCACCGCCGTGACGAGCGAGAGCATGAGCCACCTCGTGACTCATCACCACCGCCAAACCGGCTTCGTTCTGGCAGACCGGCAAGATGCCTTCGTAAACGGCGACCTTACCGCCCGGCAGACAGAAGGCATTCTGGGTCGGGCTGGCGATGACCGTGAACTGCCAATCGAAATCGGTTCGCTGCGACTGAGCGGCGATTCGCTGGCCAACGCGATTCACCAAGTCGATGTAGCGAGCGTTCTGCGACGGAGCCTCGTCGGTGAGCACTTGGTCATAAGCCTCGGCCCCGAGCGAGACCTCTTGATCCTCGGGCATCAACAGCAGCTGCTTGCGGCCGGTCATCGGAGCCGACTTGCAACCGCAAGCCGCGACACCACCCATCCAAGCCGCCATGGCATTGAGTATCCAAGTCCGTCGATCCATCGACATCGCTTGCTTCCTTGCGTGTTCCGTTCCGGCATCGTGAGAGACCGTGGTCCCGGTGGACCAACGAACTCACCGAAAGCCCCATTCGCCATGCACCGCTCAATCCAAGATCGAACGAGACCCCCGACCCAGTCCGCGGAGATCCCAGCGGTTGAGGCTCCAATTCAGCGGTTGCTAGCGTCCGGCTGACTTACGGAGCTCCCTCTGGGGTGAAATACCAAAACCTCACCAATCCAAGCAAGGGAGATCGAGAGCTCGCCCAGTAGGGACGCGAACCCACCTAGGCTCACACTGAAAGCCGTTGGCCGCCGTGGCGTAGGTCGGGTGGAGCACAGCGAACAGTGGGCTACTTCGGTTCGGCCACGGAGAGGTCGGTGGCGGTCACGGTCGAATCCTCCGCGTCGAGCAGTTGGCGCAAGGCATCGAGCAAGACCGACTCGGTCCCCTCACCCACACGGCTGACGCGCGGGCTCGTTTCATAACCGCCTTGCGAATAGGCGATCGCGGTACCGATGTAGCCAGGACCGTAGTCACCGTAGGCCGCCATCCCGACGAACAAATCGGGCCTCATCCGTTGTGCCACCAACTGGTATTCGACGAACAACTCACCCGGCATGAAGAGCCAACGCGAGTCGCCCACCCGCAGACAACCGATGTCGCTCGGCTCCTCGGCTCGAGCCCGTCGGAGCCAGATGAGATCAACGGCCGCCATGCCGCGGGCGGCGGGAGTCGCCGCGGCGTCCTTGAGAATCGCATCGAGTTCGGCTTCGTTGAGCGATGGAGAAACCGGCATCGTGAACGAACGCGAGGTCCAACCGATATCCTCGGCGCTGAGCGGTCGAGGCACGAGCGCTTCCCAAGCGAGCCGCATCCCGTCGGCGACTCGATCGGCCAACACTTGCCGATTGGCCGGCTCGCCATCGTTCCATTTGCCCGCGGTGATGTTGCCACCCGCGCCATTGAAATGAATGTGCAACGTCTCGGTGGCGGCTTGCCGTTGATTGCGAGCCATGCCGGGGAAATCAGGGTTGGCCAAGTGAGTCCGGTAATAGCTCTGGGGATGCGTCGCGTAGAACGTCAGAGCCACGATGGGTCGGTCGTTCTGGTAGAAGCAGAGCAGCTTGAGATCCGGGTCGATGACTCCGACCGGCATCGCGCGAATGTCGGCGTCGCGAGTCGCGGTCCAGCGCGTGTAGAGTACCTTGCCGTCGGGGCCGAGAATGCGGCGGTTCGATGCGACCTTCTCGACGCGTCCCGCCGCGTGCGCGTAATGCGTGGCGACTTGAGCCTCGGGGAGCGCTGCTCGGATCGCGTTGGCGGCTCGCTCGACCACGTCGCGGAACCAAGGCGTGTCATAGACTTTTTCGGCGATCCCTTGCTCGGCGAGCAGAGCCGACGCGCTCAGGTCAGCCACCGGCGCGTCATGCTGATGGAGCGTATGCACCGCGACTCGATCAACCGTCGTGCCCGCGGCTTCGGCGAGTTGTTCGCGGAAGTACTGATGACCGCCGTTGCCGATCCCAATCCAGTCCACCGCGCAGACCACGATCGGCGCGGATTCGGACAACAGCACCACGCCGCGGCAAGTGAGCGGCAGCTCGACTCCGTCGCACGGATCGTAGGCCAACGGCGCTCCGACGTTGGGCGACGCGTCGATATCCCACACCGCGACCCGTACGGCATCTTGGCTCCAAGCCACACTCGGCAACCACGCCAGCACGAGCGTAGCGAGAACTAGGCCCGATACCAAACCAACCCTATTGCTATTCCAAGGACGACGGAATCGTTCGCTCATCGTTGGGGCTCCTACGGATCGAAGGTGCGCGCTGAATCGGAAGTCGGCGGGACCACCGGCGCGCGATTTCGCTCGTGTTTTCGACACGACGGCTTGGGTGAGTTCTCAAGTCTGGGGAAAAATGACCCATTCGCCGCGCATCACGGTAATCGCTTGCCCGCCAAGTTGGATGCGATCATCGAGCACCTTCACGTGCACTTCGCCACCGCGACGCGACGCTTGATAACCGACCAGAGCTTGCTTGCCGAGTCGCTGACTCCAGTACGGAGCCAGTGTGCAATGGGCCGAACCGGTGACCGGATCCTCGGGGATTCCCACGCGCGGACCGAAGAACCGCGAGACGAAATCATACGGGCCCTCATCGGTCGCCGCCGTCACGATGATGCCGCGTGCGTCGATCTCATTGAGCCGTTTGACGTCGGGATCCAACGCCCGCACCTGACTCTCACGCGGCACGACGACGAGCCAGTCGAAGCCATTGAACCCGCAGTATTCTGGCTCCACCCCCAGTGCCTCGGCGAGCCCCGCGGGAGCGGCTTGCTCGTCGGCGGCGGTCGCCGGGAAGTCGAGATCGATGACCGCGCCGTGACAGCGGGCGGTCAGCAAGCCACTTCGCGTATGAAACCTCAGCGGCTGGTCGTCGGCACGATGGAGTTCCCGCCAAAGGACGTGGGACGTGGCCAAGGTGGCGTGCCCACATAAATCGACCTCGACCTCTGGCGTGAACCACCGGAGGCGAAAGTCGGAACCCTCCGGAGTAACGAAGGCGGTCTCGGACAAATTCATCTCGTTGGCGACCGATTGGTACCAAGAGTCGCTTTGGGGATCGTCCAAATAACAAACCGCCGCCGGATTGCCCGTGAAGGGCTGAGTGGCGAAGGCGTCCACCTGGAAACATCGGACTCGGTTCATGCTGCTCCACCCTGTGCGAATCAATGTTCCACCAACCGGCTCGGCGCGAGCACCTCGTACCGACAACGGGAAAGTTAACGCCGGTAGTTCGATTGCCGCGATTCGAGCACCGCTCCGCTGGTCTTAGGGAGTCGTTTGGACCAAAATAACCGATGGCGAGTCGAATACCGACTGGCCGTCGCCGGATCCCTCGCCAAGCATCCTTGGTGGCTCACGCCATCGGGAGCGGGGCACGGGATTTGCCAATCGTTCGCTGACTGCTCGATTGCGACGGTTCAATGTGGCTTGGTTTGACCGCGCGACGTTTCACCACAAGCTCGCTTGTCGGTCGCTGTTGTCGCCGCGAGTCGTGGTCAAGTTAGCACGAGTCGGTAGTCGGTACGCTTCCCACCTTACAGCATGGCCAACTTGTAAGCCTGCCCGCCCATTCCCAGGCTTTCCGATTCACGGTTCCTTCCTTTTGACGGAACGCCTCGTTCTTCGAGGCCCGAATCAACCGGGGGCGTGAATACAGTCGACCGTGTCATCGTTCCGATGCCTCGAGCGCGCGGAGCGAATGGAATAAGCCAAAACCCACTTGGGAGCGGTGGAGTTGTCAGGAGACGCTTCGGTCTCGGCAACCAGCCACCCCAAGAACCCGTTGCCTCAAGACAACAACCTTTTTTGATTACACCCAGGAGACGCCATGATGTGCGCTGGTCCGTCCCTGAACTGGAACACGCTTATGTCGCCCACGCTGGCCCGAAGAGCCCGTCGGTTCCTTGCCGCCATGGCCGCCGCGATCATAGCCGCTCAACTCGCGCCGAGCCAATCGATCGCGCAGGAGCGGCTCGAATACAACCGAGACATCCGACCGATCCTGGCGGACAACTGCTTTGCCTGCCACGGTCCCGATAGCGCGTCGCGCAAAGCCGATTTGCGGCTCGACCAATTCGATGCGGCGGTCGACTCGGGCGCGATCGAGCCGGGCGATTCCCAGTCGAGTGAATTCGTCGCTCGCATCCTGACCGATGATCCCGACGCGCTGATGCCACCAGCCGACTCGCACAAGTCGCTGACCGAAGAGCAGAAGCAATTGTTGATCGCCTGGATCGATCAAGGCGCCGAGTATCAGGCTCACTGGTCGTTCATCGCGCCGCTTCGCCCTGAACCTCCCGCGGTGCGAAATCGCGAGTGGATTCGCAACCCGATCGATTCGTTCATTCTCGCGCGGCTGGAGGCCTCGGGGCTAAGTCCCGAAGTGGAAGCCGATCGAGCCTTGTTGGCTCGTCGCGTGGCTCTCGACTTGACCGGCTTGCCGCCGAGCCCCGAGGTACTGCGAACCTTCCTAAACGACACCTCTCCCGATGCCTATGAACGACTCGTCGATCACTTGCTGGAGAGTGAGGCGTGGGGCGAACATCGCGCTCGCTACTGGCTCGACTACGCTCGCTACGCGGATACCCACGGTTATCACTTCGACAACTTCCGCGAGATGTGGACGTATCGCGACTGGCTCATCAACGCCTTCAATCGCAACATGCCGTTCGATCAGTTCACCGTCGAAAGCCTGGCGGGTGACCTGTTGCCCAACGCGACTCTCGATCAGCAAATCGCCAGCGGATTTCATCGCTGCAACATGACGACGAATGAAGGCGGCATCATCGACGAGGAGTATCGCGTGCTGTACGCACGCGATCGAACCGAGACGACCGCCCAAGTCTGGATGGGACTGACCGCCGGCTGCGCGGTCTGCCATGACCATAAGTTCGATCCGATCACGATGCGCGATTTCTATTCGATGAGCGCGTTCTTCACCAACACGACGCAAGGCGTTCGCGACGGGAACATCAAGGACACTCCGCCCATCATCGTGGTCCCGCTGGCGGAGGATCGGATGCGTTACGAGCAACTGTTGCGTGAAGCACCCGCGGCTCGTCAAGCGGTCGACACGCGTCGCAACCAAGCCTCGGAAGATTTCCAGCGATGGCTTAGCGAGGCGAGCGCCGATCAATTCGCCGCTCGCATCCCCGGCGAAGCCGCGCTGATCGCTCCGCTCAACGAAGGCGCGGGCGCCAAGGCGACGATCATCGTCGACGGCGAGCCGCGCGAGATCGCGCTGGCCGAAACCACCGGTTGGCAGCCTGGACAGGTTTACCCCTCCGCCGCCGAAGTGACTCGCGAGGGCATCGCCACGTTGGCTGACGCGGGAGATTTCAATTCCGATCAACCGTACTCGATCGGCGCGTGGATTCGCTTGCCGGCCAACGATGGCTATGGCGCGATCGCCTCGCGGATGGAAGCGCCTCCGGAATACCGCGGCTGGGATTTCTGGGTGCAACAGCGACGCGTCGGCATGCACATCATCAGCAAGTGGAACGAGGATGCGCTGAAGGTCGTATCGCGGGATCAGGTTCCGGCCAACCAATGGACTCACGTGCTGGTGACTTATGACGGAAGCCGCAAGGCGGCCGGAGTCAAGGTTTACTTCAACGGAGTCGAACAGCCGACCAACGTCGAGGCCAATCAACTGCAAGGCTCGAATCGAACCGATGTGCCGTTTAAGATCGGGCAACGGAGTGCGTCGGAGCCGCTCGCCGGTCTCCAGCTGCAAGACCTGCGCATGTACGGTCGCAAGTTGGAATCGGCCGACGTCGCCTCCTTGGCTCAAGGCAGTCGACTCGCCGCTCTCGCCGCCAAGCCAGCGGCCGAACTGGCCGACGCCGAACGACAAGAACTGTTCGATTGGTGGTTGAGCGCGGTCGATACTCAATCGATGGAACTCGTTAACCAAGCCAACGCGCTGCAGCGTGAATTGGATGATATCAAGGCTCGTGGTTCGATCGCTCACGTGATGCAAGAGCGATCGAGTGAGGCGGAAGCGCATATCTTGTTCCGAGGCGCCTACGATCAGCGTCGGGACCGAGTCACTCCGATGACGCCAGGCAGCCTGCCCGCGTTTCCAGAGGACTTCCCCCGCAATCGCCTTGGTCTGGCTCAGTGGCTACTGCTGCCCGACCACCCGCTGACCGCTCGAGTGACGGTCAACCGGTGTTGGCAAGAAGTCTTCGGGCAAGGATTGGTGCGCACGAGTGGCGACTTTGGCGTGACCGGCGAACTCCCCAGCCATCCCGAGTTGCTCGATTGGCTGGCCGTCGAGTTCCGCGAATCGGGCTGGGACGTCAAGCAACTCTACAAGCTGATGGTGATGAGCGCGGCTTATCGGCAATCGGCTCGAGCCACCGGCGTCAAGCTGGAACTCGATCCGCAGAATCGCCTGCTCTCGCGAGGTCCGCGATTCCGCATGGATGCCGAGATGGTTCGCGATAGCGCGCTGGCTTCATCCGGGTTGCTTGTGAACCGCATCGGCGGGCCGAGCGTCAAGCCTTACCAACCGCCTGGCGTCTGGGAGGCGATCGCGATGAACGTCAGTAACACGCGATCCTACCAAGAGGACCAGGGCGAGGGGCTCTATCGACGCAGCATGTATACGTTCGTCAAGCGCATGGCGCCACCCGCGGGAATGGAAGTGTTCAACGCTCCGAACCGCGAGTACTGCATCGTCCGTCGCGAACGAACCAACACGCCGCTACAAGCGCTCGCGACTCTCAATGACGAGCAGTACGTCGAGGCGGCGAGACACCTGGCTCAGGAAGCGCTACGCGAGCAGGATTCGTTTGAAGGGCGTGTCGATTACATCACGACCCGACTCATTGCTCGTCCGCTGAACGAGCAGGAGAAGCAAGTGGTGCGGGAATCGCTCGAGCAATTGCGCGAGTACTACGCCGCGCACGAAGCAGACGGCAAGGAATTGCTGAACGTGGGTTATTCCGAGTTCGATTCCGAGCTACCGACCGCGGAATCCGCCGCGTGGACGATGCTGGTCAATCAACTCATGAACCTCGACGAGAACTTGTGTAAGTAGTCGCGATCCACGCGCCGACGTGCTTCTCGCTGGAAGGCGAGTCGCACGCGGCGAACGAGGGTCCGCGACGGAACAAGACAAGCACGATCAAGCGTCGCGCGATTGGCGACCGACGCTCCAGCGAAATAGGAATGGCATCATGAACGAGTTCGAGCAATTCCGACTCAACGTCACTCGTCGACATTTCTTCGAGCAAGGCCGTAACCTGCTCGGCGGAGCGGCGCTTAGCTCGCTGTTGGCCCGCGACTTGCTTGGCTCGACTGCCCCGGCCGCCGAGGGTCACGTGCCGCAAGGTCCCCACTTCGCGCCGAAGGCCGAGCACATCATCTACCTGCACATGGTCGGCGGCCCGCCTCAGCAGGACTTGTTCGACTACAAGCCAGCGATGGACGAGTGGTACGACAAGGACTTGCCCGAGTCGGTGCGAATGGGCCAGCGATTGACGACGATGACCAGCGGTCAAGCTCGTTTCCCAATCGCTCCTTCGATGTTCAAGTTCCAACAGCATGGTGAATGCGGCGCGTGGCTCTGCGATCTCTTGCCGTGGAAGGCGAAGATGGCCGACCAGATGGTCTTCATCCGCAGTATGCACACAGAAGCCATCAATCATGAACCGGCGATTAGCTTCATTCAGACGGGGAACCAAGTCCCCGGTCGACCGTGTCTTGGGTCTTGGATGTCCTACGGTCTCGGTTCGCTCAATGATGACCTTCCAACGTTTGTCGTGTTGGTGGCTCGATCCTCGAACACCGAGCAAGTCCAGGCGATCTCGGCTCGGCTTTGGTCCAGCGGTTTCCTGCCGGGCGAACATGCCGGAGTCAGTTTCCGGAGCACGGGCGATCCGATCTTGTTCTTGAACGATCCGCCGGGAGTTCCGCGCGACGTACGTCGCACCACGCTCGATGGTCTCAATCGCCTCAATCAAATGAATTTCGACGCGGTCGGCGATCCCGAGATTCAAACCCGGATTCAGCAGTACGAGCTCGCCTATCGCATGCAGGCAAGCGTGCCTGAATTGACCGACTTGAACACCGAGACCGAAGCGACCTTCAACCTCTATGGCGAAGCGGCTAAGGATCGCGGCACGTTCGCGAACTCCGTCTTGATGGCTCGCCGCATGGTGGAGCGAGGCGTGCGGTTCGTCCAGATCTATCACAACAACTGGGACACGCACGGCAACGTCGCGGGTCGACTGCCCGATCAATGTCGCGATGTCGATCAACCGTGTTACGCGCTCGTGAAGGATCTCGAACAACGAGGCCTACTCGACAAGACGCTGATCATCTGGGGCGGTGAGTTTGGCCGCACGATTTACTCGCAAGGCGGTCTCTCGAAGACCAACTATGGTCGCGATCACCATCCGCGTTGCTTCACCATGTGGCTCGCGGGCGGCGGAGTCAAAGGAGGCACGATCCTCGGCGAGACCGACGACTTCTCGTACAACATCGTCAAGGACCCGGTCCATATTCGCGACCTGCATGCCACGGTGCTCAAGCAATTGGGCTTCGACCACGAACGGCTCACCTACCGAGTCCAAGGTCTCGACGCCCGTCTCACCGGAGTCGAACCGGCGCGAGTCGTGAACGAGATCCTAGCCTAGCCGTTGGCGTATCGGCGGTGCCGGCCGACACCGAGAGCAAACTCCGCGACGAAGGACGATCGTTCCATCGTCGCCTGAGGAGAATCCGTGCTTTCGCGGAGCGAAAGCCGACACTCTTGCGGCTCTCTCTTGGGGGCCACGGCTTGCCCGATTGTCGGCCCGCGTCAGAGTCCGCTTTTGCTCCGCAAAAGCAGGTTGCGCGTACCGATTCGCGGCGAGTCATTGGAAAGGCAACGTTTACGCTGGACCTTCCGTAAACGAACCGGCCGTCGATTCCGACTCGGTCATCGCTTCGACGAACGCATCGCAAAACCGCTCGGGTGACCGCTCGTCGCACTGAAAATAGAGACTCGGTTCGATGAGTTCGACTTCCATCGTGGCGAAATCGCCGTTGCTCAGGCGAATCAAATCGATTCGAGCGTACAGCGTGTCGAAGGGAATCGCCGCGCCTATTCGGTCGGCCAACTCGCGAGCCGCTGGTTCGGGTTCAGCCGCCGCGATCCTGCCGCCATGTTCCTCTT
>JAGQPS010000799.1 GCA_020426595.1 Planctomycetales bacterium | reverse complement strand
CACCTGCTGCGCAGCGAACCGGGATATGCGCCCAGCCTGAGATTGTCCTCCACGCTCATCGCCGGGAACAGCCGCCGGTTCTCCGGCACATGGGATATGCCGAGTTCCAGTATGCGGTGCGGCTGCACCTTGCGCAGGTCGGCGTGTTCCATCCGCATGCTGCCCGACCATGCCGGCAGGATGCCGGAGATGACGCGCATCAGCGTCGTCTTGCCGGCTCCGTTGGGACCGATCACCGCGACAGCCTCTCCGGGCGAGATCTCGAGCGAGATGTCGAACAGGGACTGGAAGGCGCCGTAGCCGGCATTGACGCCGGACAGGCTGAGCATGCTCGCCGCGTCGGTCACCGCGGCTCTCCGCGCGCGCCGTCGTTGGCCATGCTGCTGGACTGCGCCGCCGCCGCGCCGCTCCCCAGATATACCTCGATCACCTTGGGATCGTGGGCGACGTCGGTCGGCCTGCCTTCGGCGATCTTCTCGCCGGCGTCGAGCACGACGACCCTGTCGACGACCTTCATCAGCACGTTCATGA
>JAGQPS010000798.1 GCA_020426595.1 Planctomycetales bacterium | reverse complement strand
TGTGCTTGAGCATCGCAGGCGTTGGGGTCGAGGCCTGGCGGATAGTTGTTTCATCATCGTGCGATGTCATGAACGTTTTTACAATAGCCATGAAGCTAGCGTTTTCAACGTGCGGAATGCCATGTTTCAGTTGTTCGTCTGCCAGCAACCGGGCGTGATCAGTTTCGAATCCAAGTTTCACTAGGGCATCGGTTAGGTCGTCAATAGATTTCTGGATCGCCATTCGATTTCCTTGAGTAAGTCGTGTTTCTCAGCATCGACGAAACGGATAACGTTTCGGTTAACCGGGCCACGGCATTCAGCATTGGTTCGGCACCGGCGGCGCCCGTGGCTCCGGTTGAACCGTTGGTTCGTCGCATGCGAACAGTGGTAGTCCGCTTGAGTGTTCACGGCATAGAATCAATGTCGGTGAGACTGAAGTAGTGGTAACGTGATAGCGGGTGGTTTAGCGGGCCCATTTCGCGTGCCAGAACTGTCCGTCGAATGCCCTGATGCGATCTTTCAGTGTGTCAATACATCGGTCTAACCTCG
>JAGQPS010000797.1 GCA_020426595.1 Planctomycetales bacterium | reverse complement strand
CTTTGTGCAGAATCGCGGATTGGAACTCGATGATGTTGTCACGAATCCGCCGGATCGTTTCTAGAAAGGCGGGGTCAGCTGCCGCGTGTGCTTTAGCGATTTCTTCGGGACTTACTCGGATCGCATCAGCAGCGAGCTTCGCGCCGTCTAACTTCTCCGTATACCGCAACAAGGCAGCGAGCCCTTCGTCGCGTACTTCCTGAGTGATCCGTTCGACGACTTGCTGCGGGGACAGCGGCTCACCAAATACCGAAATGGTCCGCTGACGACCCGCATCGCTAACGATATCGCCGCGCGGACTGAGCTTCTCGCGCAATCCGCCGAGCGCTGCTTGGACGTCATCACGACGCGTGTCGATTCTTTGGATATCGAGGCTGGGTGCAGGATCGGACATGGATTCCTTGGCAACTATTTCACAAGTCAGTAGGCGACGCGTCCCATCGGACGCGGAAGTCGTCTATTTTGTTCGCCAGCATGCCCAATGGAAAGGGCACGTCAAGAAACCAACGATTTCACCGCGGCCCAAGGCAA
>JAGQPS010000796.1 GCA_020426595.1 Planctomycetales bacterium | reverse complement strand
CCTGCGTGCGAAAGAAAAACCAAAATACTGACGCCGGCGGTGCGCGCCGACGGCGCCCCTGTGCGGCCTGGCGCGATTGCCGACAACCGTCTGCAACAAGAATTGCGGCCCTGACTTAAGACTGCGGATCAGCCAATCATGAAAGTTCGCGCCCGCGGCAACTTCGCCGACGAAAAGATCGAATTGCAGATGACGCCGATGATCGACATCGTGTTTCAGCTGCTGGTGTTCTTTATCATGACGTTCAAGATCGCCGCGATGGAAGGCGACTTCAACATCAAAATGCCCCTGTCGGCGCCCAGCGAAGGCTCGCCGGAAGAACGCGAGATGCCGCCGTTTCAGCTGCGCATGGCGGCCAATCCCGACGGCTCGCTGCGGTCGATGCGGCTGGATCAGCAGACGCTCGGCGCCAACATTGGCAGCCCGGAGCACGCGGCGCAGGCGTTCGTCGGTCTGCGTCAAGAGATCGTCACCCGCGTCGGCGACGCCAGCGGCCCGGGGAGTGTGCGAGAGACGGCCTCCGTCAAGCTC
>JAGQPS010000795.1 GCA_020426595.1 Planctomycetales bacterium | reverse complement strand
TGTGGTGTATCTCAAAGATCTCGTACAGCGCACCTACTACTCGACCAACGGCGGCCGGGACACCGCAGTCTCCGACGTGATGCGCAAGGCGGAGTTCGTCCCGGATTCCAAGCCGTTGGATGCGCTGCTGCGCGATATGCAGCGCGACCGGGTGCACATGGTGCTGCTGGTCGACGAGTACGGTGCGATCGCAGGTTTGGTCACGATCGAAGATGTGCTCGAGGAGATCGTCGGGGAGATCGCCGACGAATACGACACCGACGAGGTCGCGCCCATCGAAGATTTAGGAGATCTGTCCTATCGGGTCTCTGCCCGGCTGCCGATCGAAGACCTCAGCGAGCTCTACAACGTCGAGTTCGACGAGCAGCTCGACGTCGACACCGTCGGAGGTCTGGTCGCGCTGGAGCTCGGCCGCGTTCCGCTGCCCGGAGCCGAGGTGACGTGGGACGGTCTGCGGCTGCGCGCCGAGGGGGGACCCGACCCGCGGGGGCGGCTGCGGATTGGCACCGTGCTGGTCAGCCCCGCAGAGCCA
>JAGQPS010000794.1 GCA_020426595.1 Planctomycetales bacterium | reverse complement strand
GGTGTACCTTTGATCGAAAGACCCGACGAAAGACCCGACGAAGTCAGATCGTTGCCACACGTTCCGCCCACGCGGTGCGATGACCAGAGGGCGAGCTTGAACTGCCGGGTATTACTTGCCGAAGACGGTCCGGACAACCAGCGGCTCATCGCTTTTATGCTCAAGAAAGCGGGAGCCGACGTGACGGTTGTCGAGAACGGGAAAAAGGCCCTCGACGAAGCCTTGGCTGCTTGCGATGAGGGGAATCCATTCGACGTGATCCTGATGGACATGCAGATGCCTGTGATGGACGGCTACACCGCCACAGCCGAACTCCGTGTTGCTGGATACGAGGGTCCGATCATCGCGTTGACTGCCCACGCCATGGAAGGGGACTGTCAGAAGTGCCTCGATGCCGGGTGTGACGACTACGCAAGTAAGCCCGTCGACCGCGAAGCGCTCGTCGGTGCCATTGCCGATTGGGCAACGCGATCTACGACGCCCGCAGTCGATTAGGTGATAACTCCTGTCGTTTATCGAGTTCGCGCGTCCT
>JAGQPS010000793.1 GCA_020426595.1 Planctomycetales bacterium | reverse complement strand
GCCATCAACTCGTTACACCACCAACACTTCCGTCTAGCCCCATGCCTGAAAGCGCAACATCTAAGAGCGTCAGCGAGGGATTCTTCGCGTTCCCAAACAAGCAAACCTCTCGCTACACCCCCGACATTTCCTCCTAAATACGCGACATCAGGCAGATCAGCGCGCAATCCCTCATCTCCCCGATCGACTCCACGACACGTTAACCCGCGATAAAAGCCCGTCGCGGCTCCGTGGAAACTAGGAACGATACGATGCCCTTGAAAACGATGGTCGACGAGCAGCCGACGCTGAACCTGACGCCGATGCTCGACGTCGTGTTCCTGCTGATCATCTTCTTCATGGTGGGTACTCAAGTCTCGGAGCTACGCGAGGAAGAACAGCGACTCGACATCAGCGTGCCGCAAGTCGGCGCGGCGTCCGCCATGACCGCGCCACCCGTTCGACGCACGATCCACATCGATCGCGATGGCCAGATCGAGATCGACCAGCAAGTCGTTTCGCTCGAGGAACTCCACCAGATCTTGAAAACCGC
>JAGQPS010000792.1 GCA_020426595.1 Planctomycetales bacterium | reverse complement strand
ATTGGAGCTCGAAGGGATTACCTCACTGGAAGACGTTACCGTAAAGGATATCGAATTCAGCGGTATGCTGTTGAAGAATGCGTTGAAGCTGATCTTTGATCAGACTGCTGATCCTGAACTGACCTACATGATCCGCAACGAAGTAATTCTTGTGACCACAAGGGACGCTGCTGAAGCGGACGAGAATCTGATTACTCGAGTCTATCCGATGGGTGACCTTGTGATTCCTCCAAGCCTTCACCTGCAATTGGGTGGTGGCGGTGGTGGCGGTGGTGGTCTTGGCGGCGGCGGATTGGGCGGCGGCCAGGGCGGTGGTGGATTCGGTGGCGGCCAGGGTGGCTTCGGCGGCGGTGGCGGCCAGGGTGGCTTTGGCGGTGGTGGTGGATTTGGCAGCGTACCACCAGAAATGCTGAGCAATCCAAACGCAATTTCCAACGACGCCATCAACAACGTCAAAAAAAAATAGATGAGCCTGCAGCACATGCTGATTCATCTGCGTGTTGCGGGCTGACAGCACGTGAAAAATCTGGTTT
>JAGQPS010000791.1 GCA_020426595.1 Planctomycetales bacterium | reverse complement strand
CCCAAGGGGACTTCGCGCCAGATTTGGCGCTCAGGACTCGCAGTATTCTCCCTCCGGGGCATTCAGTCTTCGCTTTGAAAAGCTCGACTCGAATGCATCGGGTTCGAGTCCCCGACGGGTCCGCTGCAGACTGTGCAGAAATCAAAAAAATCTAATGTTGAAAATAAAAGCTAGTTCGAAGTATCGGTTGGAGCTGGCGTCCCCAAGGGGACTCGAACCCCTGTTACCAGCGTGAAAGGCCGGTGTCCTAACCGACTAGACGATGGGGACGCCTGATGTAAGAGGGGGTAGGTGTATAAATCCCATGCTTCGGAGTCAAGAGGTGAAGCAAAAAATGTCTGAAATATTCACCTGTTGACGAGAAACCTCTGCCGGGGGTACCAGCGGTTAGTCCGGAGCAGGCGGGGAGTGAGAACTAAAAGAGTCCCATAGAGGAGGAATTTGTCAGGATATCCTGGAAAATATCAATTGTTCCTTCTCGAACCAGGTCTCCAAGAAAAATGGCGATTATCAAAGAGAGATAGAAAGGGACGA
>JAGQPS010000790.1 GCA_020426595.1 Planctomycetales bacterium | reverse complement strand
CACGGTATCGACTTTACCTTCGGCTTCTTCACCGCCGTGGAATTCCTCGCCGAGGAAATCCGCAACATGATCTACGACGCGGCGGCCGGCCGAGCCTACTTCATCGCCGAGGCGATGGGGCGGA
Organism: Planctomycetales bacterium; assembly: GCA_020426595.1. Classification (GTDB taxonomy): domain Bacteria; phylum Planctomycetota; class Planctomycetia; order Pirellulales; family Pirellulaceae; genus UBA11682. Next base: position 410 of record JAGQPS010000790.1, on the reverse strand, counting down.
GCGCTGGGTGGCTGGGGTATGGAGCGGCGATCGCTGGTGAAGCGAGTCTCGTGATCAGCGTCGAGGACATCGATGGCGAATTCGCGATGAACGAGGAATCGATCGATCCGAAGACGAACGAGAAGCGAACGCGTCGCGTGATGAACCTCGACGCCGTCGTGGGCATGATCGTCGACACGATGTTGGCTCGTGACGCCGAAGGCAAGGAATTCGGCGTGATCGTCATCGCCGAGGGACTCGCCGAGTACATGCCCTCCGAGGCGTTGGCCGGTATCCCACGAGACGATCACGGCCATATCGCCGTGGGCGACGTCAATCTTTGTCGCGTCTTCGCGGACCGTGTGTCGAAGAGCTACAAGGAACGTTCTGGCAAGAGCCGCAAGGTGAACGGTGTCCAGATCGGTTATGAA
>JAGQPS010000078.1:6460-17516 GCA_020426595.1 Planctomycetales bacterium | reverse complement strand
GAGACACGAACGCGCCATGGCCACTCGACGGCACGGAACTCGAACGGACCGAAGAGTCTTCCGCGATCTACGGGCGTGAGTTGATGGCGATGATCGCCGCGCTCGAGCACCATCCTTCGATCGTCGCGTGGGTGCCATTCAACGAAGCTTGGGGACAGGCCGATACGCGGCACTGGTCGGACCAAGTGCGCCGGCGGGATCCCAGCCGCCTCGTGATCGCGGCCAGTGGCGGAAACGACTTTGGCATCGGTAGCGCCCACGACATTCACAACTATCCGGGGCCCGAGGCACCTCCGGCCGAGGAACATCGCGCGGCGGTGCTCGGCGAATATGGTGGACTTGGTTTGCCGATCACGGGACACACTTGGCAGGACGAGGCGAATTGGGGCTATCGCAGTTTCGAGACTCGTGAGCAACTTGAGCAAGCGTATCTCGGCTTCATCGATCAGCTGCGGCCGCTCGTGGAGTCTCGCCTTGCCGCCGCCGTCTACACCCAGACCAGCGATGTCGAGGTCGAGGTCAACGGCCTCATGACCTACGATCGCGAGGTGATCAAGTTCGATCTCGAGCGGCTTGCGCGGGCTCATGCTCGGTTGTACGAACCACCGCGGCCTCTCAGTCGGGCCGAACGAAGCGCCGCGGCGACGATCGCGTATTGGAGGTTCGAGGAGGGGCAAGCGGGCGAGCCAGTTGCTCACGATCGAGACGATCGGGAATCGATCGCGGCTCGAGATTCATCAAGCCACGACAATCATCTGTATGCCTTCGCCGAAGGAAATGCCCCGCTCCATTCCGACGAGGTGCCAAGCGATGTGATCCCGTTGACTGGCGAACCGAATCGCGGAAGCCTCGACGATTCTCGCGCCGCTGGTTCCGCGACTCGCGACCTCTACACCGACCCGGGTCGTTCGGGGACTCACATGGATGTGATCAATACGTTCCCGCTCACCGAATGGACGCTCGAATTTTCCGTGCGTCCGGTTCAGCAGGCGAACGAACTGGGAACGCTCATCGGAGAGGACGGGTATCCGGTGCCCAACCTGGATGAGGCTCCGCTGCAGGTGATGCTCGACCGCGAAGGGCATCTCGAGGTCGCCGTGATCGATGCGACTCAAAGGGTTCGACGCGCGAGAAGTCGTGAACCGTTGATGGAGGGGCAATGGCATCACTTGGTGATTCGCTGTGACGGTCGAGAACTCACGATTGACCGCATCGTCTCGGGACGAGCCGTCTCGGTTGCTCGCTCGGACTTCGAGGGGCACGTCATCCTTCATCCGGGGACGTGGACGATCGGACGAGGGTTCCATGGCGACCGAATCGGTCGAGACGCCCAAGCGTGGCTCGATGAGATCCGCGTGAGCTCCCGGCGGCTCGACGACGACTTGCTGTTGTGGTGGAAGGAATGATCGGCGGCGAAGTTTAGGCGGACCGTGGAAGCGATGCGTTTGTCCGCGTCTCGGCAAGGAGCGTGTCGCTAGGCGAATGTATCAAGCTGGGCGCGATCCCCTCGGTTTTCGGCGACCGGGGCTTGAGCAAGTTTCGACTTTTTTGAGTGCTTCACCGAAACCCGAGCGTTATCATAAGTGGCACATCGTTTGGGGTGGGATAAACGCCCCAACGGTCCCACCGAAGTCCGCCCGAATGCCCTTCCTCTTGAACTCGTTGGACCTCCAGGTTCCGCGAGTTTGGGAATGCCTTTCTGGTTTGGCCTGGTCCAACTTGGTCGGTCGCCAGAGGCATACCGTTCCGCGAGCGAGCGAGAGTCCCGCGAGTCACACGTGGTTCGTCGGAATCCAATTCTCGTGTCCCTCGTTTAGCCGATCCGTCCCCTGAAGCTCAGGAGATCATCGTGCCTTGCCGCCCCCTGGTTCAAACGAGGCTTGTCGCGCTGTCGTGGGCATGGTCGGTGTGGATGGCGGTCGTCCTTGTCGTCCTTCTTGGGACTCAAAGCGTCCTTCGCGCTCAAACCGTCGAGCAGCCGCTCGAGTTAACCGGGCATCGCGACTCACTGAACGCGGCGGTTTTCTCGGCGGACGGACGGTATGTCGTGACCGGGTCGTCGGACCACGCCGCTTGGTTGTGGAATGTCGAGACGGGCGAGGTCATACGACGATTCGAACAGCACACGGGCCCGGTACTGTCGCTGGCCGTTTCTGGCGACGGACGGGTTTTGGTGACCGGCGGTAGCGACAACCAGGCTCGAGTCTGGGAAATGCCTCCGACGTCGCCGTCGCTGACTCTCCCGCGAACAGGCGACGGCAAGCCGACCTGTTTGAATCTGGGAGCCAATGGAGCGTGGCTCATTTGGTCGGCGGCCAACGGAAAGGTTTCCGTTTGTGATCCCACCGCGTCGTTGATCGCCAACAACGTGACCTTGCCTCCACCACCGAGCGTGGAACTGAAGGTGAGTGAGCGCCCGCTCGGACAAGCCGAGATCGCGAGCGTTGCCGTTCGGAATGACGGAGTTTGGATCGCGGCGGGATCGGTCAACGGCGAGGTGCTCGTGGGGAGTCCGTTCATCGACTCCACTCAAGCTCACTTCAAGGCTCACGAATCGAGCGTCGTCGCCGTCGCCTTTCGGTCGGACAACCAGCGCCTGGTGACTCTCGCCGCGGATGGGAGTTGGGCGATGTGGCAGTTCGCTCGTCGCCCCGAGCCGCCCGCGGAAGGTGAGGCGGCCGCGGCGACGACGGAAGAAACGACGTCCGATCCGAACCTGGGATCGGCCCCGTGGATCGTCACCGAGACTCGTCGTGGTCAAGTCGATGTCGGGCTCGTGCAGCGCGGCGAGATGGTGGGTACGTCGAGCCAGTTGGTCGCGATGGGTGATTCGGACCGAGTCTCGATCGTCAACGTTGATTCGGACGAGCCTCCGCGCACGATCAGCCTGGAAGGGAAGGTGCCACGCTGTCTCGCTTGCCGCGGCGATGGGCAGCGGCTCGCGATCGGATTGGAAGATCGAATTCAAGTGATTCAGCTCGCCAACGCCGAGCAAGTGCAAGCGATCGAGCTCGATGCGGCGCCCGTGGCTCTGGCTTACACGCCGGACAATCAGAAATTGGGTGTGAGTTGCGGCGAAGCGGGACTCCGAGTCTACGGACCACCGCAGCCCGCGAATGGGGCGATCGAGCTGGTCGAGGATCAGCGTTGCGGCGAGGCTCGACTCGAGCGATTGGTCGCGTCGTCGGACAACCGAGCGTTTTGGGGCTGTAGTGAAACGGGTGACGTGGAACGGTGGTCGATCGTGTCGCCACGACAATTGTTTCAGTTCGGTCATGGTGGATCGGTTTACTCGCTCGCGCTGAGCGACGATGCCAATCGGCTCGTGAGCTGTGGAGTCGACCAGCAGGTGCGTGTGTTTGATGTCGCGGCTGGCCGGCAGTTGTTTCAGCTTTCGGGACATCAGGGGCCAGTGCTCGCGGTCGCTCTTTCAGCCGACGGCACGTTGGCGGTAAGCAGTGGCGCCGACGGGACGTTGCGTTTGTGGGATGTCGTCGGAGGGCGAGCCCTACGGCAGATCGCCACTTTTGAACAATCGCAGTACGCACTCGCGATCGACCCTCAAGGGCAACGGTTGGCGAGTTGTGGGGCCGACCGTCAGGTGCATCTGTTCGACCTCGCCAGCGGCGCCGAACAGCGTGCGTTGGTAGGTCACGGCGATTTCATTAACTCGGTCGCGTTTAGTCCCAGCGGTCAGAGGCTGGCGACTTATGGATATGCCGGTGAGTTGCGTGTCTGGTCGGCGAGTGACGGACAGGAGCTGTGGTCGACGAAGGTCGCGTCGGTCGGCAACTCCGTCGCCTACAGCGAGAATGGCGAACGACTGCTATTCGCCTGCGGAGACGGGATCGCGCGCATCGTCGCCCTTCCCAACCAAGCCCGTTAAACGACGGTGCGCGCGTCCCTTGCGACTCGCGTGACCGAGCAAGTGAATTCAACTATCGAACGTCGGGCCGGACGCCGATCAGCGGCGCTCTGGTCTTGAAGGTACGGCTTCAAGGAGCAGGCCGATGAAAAGCATCGCGAAATGGATGACTCGCAGTGACCGGCGGTTCGCCGCCCTTGGACTGGCATGCGTGATGGGCATGCTGAGCTGCATGGGGAGCGGTGGCGATTCCGCCGCCGCGCAGGAGCTGCCTGGGCTCGGACCGCGAGGCGATTTGGTTCGTCTCGAGTACGAGGGCGTCAGCTCGTTTCCAATCGTGGGAAGAAGTGCCCGTCGGCAGTTGCTGGTCACGGGTGTCTACTCCAGCGGTCAACGCCACGACTTGACTCACGATGTGAATTATCAAGTCAGCCGGCCGGAGGTATTGCGAGTGTCGGCCACCGGAGTCGTTACTCCGACCGCCGATGGGTCGGCCGATGTCACCGCGAGTTTTGGCGGCCAACATGTGACGGTCTCGTTGCCGGTGGAACGCTGTGGATCGGAGTTGCCCGTCAACTTCGTGGACGAGGTGGTACCGATCTTCACGAAGCTCGGCTGCAATCAAGGGGCCTGCCATGGCAAGGCGGATGGCCAGAACGGGTTCAAACTCTCGTTGCTCGGGTTCTACCCCGAGGACGATTACGAGTTCCTCGTGTTCGAGGACCGCGGCCGACGTTTGTTTCCGGCCGATCCGGACTTCAGCCTCATACTACAGAAGCCCGCGAACCTGATGCCTCATGGCGGCGGCAAGCTGCTAGAGCCTGGCTCCTACGAATGGCAGATCATTTCTCGCTGGATCGCGCAAGGGATGCCGTTCGGCTCGGAGGACGATCCAGTGCTGGATCGTATCGAGGTGTTTCCCAAGGTCCGAGAGATGGCGCTGCAAGGGTCCCAGCAACTCGCGGTGCTCGGTCATTACAGCGATGGCTCGATTCGCGACGTGACTCAGTTGACCGCCTTCGAGCCGAATTTCGCCGAGATGGCCTCCGCGTCGGACGAGGGGCGAGTCTCCGTTTCGGGCGTGCCTGGCGAAGTCGCCGTGATGGTGCGCTTCCAAGGCCAAGTCGACGTGTTTCGTTCGGTGATTCCGCAGGGAGTCGAGGTCACGAACCTTCCAGCGGTTAGGAACTTCGTCGACGGACACGTCTTCAACAAACTCGTGCAACTCGGCATTCCACCTTCCGAGCTGTGCGACGATTCGACGTTTATCCGCCGCGTGACGATCGACATCGCGGGACGGCTCCCGACGCTCGAGGAGACGACCGCTTTCTTGGACGACGCGAGTCCCGACAAGCGTGATCGCTTGGTCGATCGGCTCGTCGATAGCGACGGCTACGCCGACTACTTCGCGAACAAGTGGTCGAACGTGCTACGCAACAAACGTCGCAATAACAACGATCAACGCTACACCTACGCGTTCCATGACTGGATTCGCCAGGCGATGGCGAGCAACATGCCGTACGACCAATTCGTGCGCGAGATCTTGACCGCCTCGGGTGACGCTCAGACTCATCCGCCGGTCGCCTGGTATCGCGAAGTCGGTTCGTCCTCGCAGCGGATGGAGGACACGGCTCAGCTGTTCCTCGGCATGCGACTCGGCTGCGCGAAGTGTCACCATCATCCGTTCGAGCGCTGGAGCCAACAGGACTACTACGGCTTCGAGGCGTTCTTCTCGCAAGTGGCGACGAAGAGTTCGAAATACAATCCCCAGCAGAACACGCCCGACTCGGTGTTCGTCAAGGTCGAGGTACCGCAGTCCGTCAATCCTCGCACCAACCTCCCGGTGCCACCGACGGGGCTCGGTGCTGAACCGCTCGAGGTGCCTGCCTATGAGGATGCTCGGCATGCGATGGTTGATTGGATGGTGAATCCCGACAATCCGTTCTTCGCTCGAGCGGTGGTCAATCGATACTGGAAGCACTTCTTGGGGCGAGGCATCGTGGATCCGGAGGATGATCTGCGGGTGACGAATCCCCCTTCCAATCCTGAGCTGCTGGATGCCTTGGCCCAGCACTTCATCGAACATCAGTTCGACCTTAAGGACTTGGTCCGGACGATCTGTAAGTCGAACGCTTATCAGCTCGCCGCGAATCCGACTCCCCTCAATCGACTCGACCGCCAGAATTTTTCGAGCTTCCAACCACGCCGACTCTCGGCCGAGGTGTTGTACGACTCGATCAATCAACTCGCGGATTTCCAATCCAACTTCGGCGGCGTGCCGAGCGGAACCACGGCGGTCTCGTTGCCCGACAATGGTTTCAATAGTTACTTCCTGGAAGTCTTTGGTCGGCCGGAAGCTGAAAGCGCGTGTGAGTGTGAAAGGAGTCCGGACGCGAACCTGAGCCAGTCGCTGCACTTGCTCAACTCGAACGACGTCCAGGGGCGTCTCCAGAACGGCAATGGCTTGGCGATCTCGCTCGCGAATGACGAGACTCGCGACGATGCCCAGAAGCTCGAGGAGGTCTTCCTGCGAGCGTATAGCCGTCGGCCGACCGCCGAGGAATCGGCGTTTCTCGTCGAACGCATCGAGGGTTACGCCAATGCGCGGCAAGCGTACGAAGATGTGTTGTGGGCGGTGATCAACACCAAAGAGTTTCAATTTGTTCGGTAACGCGATGGCGGTTTCCAGTCCCTAGCGAATTGGACCGTGGGGCGGTTCCACCGTTGCCCGCGGAGGACCTGGGGAAAGTCGAGTCAGGAGTTCGTGGCAATGATCAAGCCCGTCGGATTGTTGACCGTCGTGGCGGTGTATTTCACCGTGACAACTCAATCGCTGTTGGCTCAGCTCCCCGCGACACGACTCGATGCCGTGACCCCGGTTGGCGGCGCGCCGGGCTCGACGTTTGAGATCGAACTGCAGGGCAATGACCTCGACGATGTGGGACGGTTGGTGTTCTCGCACGAGGGGATTTCGGCCGAGCCAAAAATGACCGAGCCGACGGAGTTCGATTCCGAACCGTTGCCGGTTCCCAATACCTTCGTCGTGACCATTGCTCCCAATGTCCCGCCGGGGCTTCATGAAGTGCGATGCGAGGGGCATTTTGGGCTCTCGAACAGTCGGCGGTTCTTGGTCGACGCCGTGCCTCAGGTCGTGGAGCAAGAACCAAACAACACGTCGCTCGAGGCGTTGGAAGTGACGTTGCCGATCATCGCTCATGGTCGAGCGGTCGGGAACGCGGACGTCGATTGGTTTCGATTCGAGGGGCGTGGTGGGGAGCGAGTCACGATCCGGGCCGAGGCTCGCACGATCGATTCCCGGATGGAGCCTCGCATCAGCTTGGTCGACGCGACGGGGAACACGGTCGTCGATGGCGCGCCGGACTCGGAAGGTGAGGCACGCATCGACGTCCGCCTGCCGGGCAACGGTGTCTACTTCGTCAAGATCCACGACGCGACTTATCAGCAGGGCGATGGTTACCTCTACCGCCTGTGCATTGGTGCCTGGCCGCGGATCGAGAGTGTGTTTCCGCCCGCGATCGAGCCGGGAAAGTCCGCGCGAGTCACCGTGTATGGCTTTGGCTTGCCGGGGGGACGCGACAGTGAGTTCGAATTGAACGGGGATCGGTTGCAGCAAATCGAACTCGATGTCGCGATGCCTCAAGACATCGCCAATCACGTGGCCACGGCGGGGCGGATCGAGCCTCATCAAGCCATGATCGATGCGACGGCCATTCAAGTCGGCGAAGCGCCCTTTCGCGTGGCGGCGGCGGGGGCACCGGTGGTACTCGAGCGAGAAGGCAACGATCGGCCGGAAGGTGCCCAGGAACTGAGTCTTCCCTGCGAGGTAGCTGGACGGTTCTATCCGCGCGGCGACGTCGACTGGTTCACGTTCCAGGCGGAAGCTGGCGAGGTTTGGTACATCGACGTCGTCTCGAATCGGCTCGGCTGGCCGACCGATCCCGCCTTGCTCGTCCAGCAGGTGGTCGTCGATGACGACGGGAACGAAACGATCAAGGATGTCGTGTACTTGGACGACGTGCAGATTCCCAATTCCAACACACGTTCCGGGCGACACGAATTCGACATTCGCACCACCGATCCGACCTACCGACTCGAAATCCCGGCTTCCGGCAGGTATCGCATTTTCGTCCGAGACGCCGCCGCGAGTGCTCGTAACGACGCGCGATGGACCTATCGACTGACCATTCGACAACCGCAACCCGATTTCCGATTGGTCGCGGTGCCTGGTGAGTCCGCCGGCGGGCTCGTGCTACGTCCGGGAGGTCGCGATGTCGTGCGAGTCTCGATGGCTCAGATCGATGGTTTCGACGGCGAAGTCCGAGTGTCGGCAACCGGCTTGCCCAATGGAGTCACTTGCGAGCCGATCATCGTCGGGTCGGGGGCCGAGATGGGAACGCTTGTGCTGACCGCCGCTGAAAACGCGACACCGGTCAATGGTGCGATTCGAGTGACGGCGACCGCCACGATCAACGGGCAGGAAGTCACACGCGAGGCCCGCTATGGCCAAGCGGTCATGCCATGGAATTTTCAGCAGCCCAATAGCAACCTGCCCAGCGTGCCGGCTCGGTTGATGGATCAACTGCAAGTCTCGGTGGTTGATGTCGAGCAAGCGCCACTCACCGTCGCCTTGGGCGATGGAGGCAACCAAGTCTTCGAAACGTGTCGCGGTGGCATCCTCAAGATTCCCTACCAAGTGACTCGACGCGGTGAAGCCTCGGGGACTCTGCAAGGCTTTTGGATCGATGTGCCCCTCGGTACCAACGCGCAGCAAGCCAATCTGTCGGACACGGGGGAGCTGGAGTTGCGATTCAACCAGCAAACACCCGCCGGCGATTGCACGATCTATCTCGCCGGCTTCAATCAGAACATGAAGTACGAGCGATACCCCGAGTCGACCGAGAGGATCGTCGCGCGGCAAGAGAGTATCACGCAGCTTCTCACCGACGCTCAGCAGCAGGATCGCGATCGCACCACGGCGGCTCAACAAGCGGCTCAGATGCTGCAGCAGCGAACGCAGGAAGCGACCGCCGCCGAACAAGCATTGAATCAAGCCAAGCAGCAGTTGGCTCAAGCCGAGCAAGCGGTCGTCGCCGCCGAGAACGAAGCGAAACGCACGGCGGAAGCCGCCGCCGCCGCGCCCGAGGATACCGGAGCGGCGGGGGCCGCTCAAACCGCCGCGACCGCACTCGAGAACGCACGCAAGGTGGCGGCCGAAGCCAAGGCGAAACTCGACGAGGCTCAAGCCAAACTCGATGCCGCGGTGAAGGCTCGCGACGAGGCGACCACCGCGAAGCAAGAGGCGGACCAGGCATTGACCGATGCCAAGGCGTTCGTGCAACGAGCCCAGCAAGAGAAGCAACGTGCCGACCAAGCGGCGCAGCAAGCCCGGCAACGATCGAACCCCCGCAACATCAACGCGTTCTTTCCCAGCAATAGCATCACGTTGCGAGTCGCCGAGTATCCGATCGTGGCGGCGGATCTGCCGGCCGAAACGACGCTAAAACAAGGCGAAACGGTGGAAGTACCGGTTCGCTTCGAACGCAAGTACGAGTTCACCGGGCCGGTCAATCTGCAAGTGCAGTTACCCGGAGGCGTTGGCGGCATCCAGATCAACGCACCGAACATTCCGGGCGAACAAAGCGAAGGCAAGATCACCTTCACCGTGCAGGACAACGCAACGGCGGGACGGCATGAAATCAACGTCCGCATGCAGATGAACATGAACGGAGCCAATCTGCAGCTCGATCGTCCGCTCGTCGTCGTCGTCCCGGAAAAGGCTCCGGAATCAGAAAACTAAAACCGCGTCGGGTTCCATGGAATCCGTCGTTCGCTCGCGCGAGCGGCGGTCGAGGCGTACCGATCGTTTCCAGTGTGCTAGGGGGTGCGTCATGCGCCGCTCGTTTCCGATTCGTATTGCGTGCTCGCTCCTCGGTGCGACGCTGGCGTGGTGTTGTTGGGGCATGACCCAATCGTCCGCGCAAGACTTTGAGCGAGACGTGCTGCCGATCTTTCGAGCCAACTGCCTGGCTTGCCACAACGCGAGCGAGCGACAAGGCGATCTGGTTCTCGAGACTCCCGCGACGATCTTGAGCGGTGGCGATACGGGGCCGGGCGTCGTGCCGGGACAGCCCGAAGCGAGTCTGTTGTGGCAGCTTGCCGCGCACCGGGAAGAGCCGGTGATGCCACCCGAGGATAACGACGTCGGAGCCCGACGATTGAACGACGCCGAACTCGCCGTGCTGGCCGGCTGGATTCGAGCCGGAGCAACGGGGAATGTGAGCGCCGCCACGAGCCCGCAACGCTGGAGTCCCTTGCCGCCGGGTGTGCACCCTGTGCAAGCGATCACCATGACCAATGATGGGCAGTTCGCGGCGGCGAGTCGAGCCAATCGAATCGAGATCATCCACGTGCCGACCGGCCAAGTGTTGACTCGCTTGTCCGACCCGGCGCTCGATGAAGGAGATCTGACCGGAATCGCTCATCGGGATTTGATTCACTCGCTCACGTTCAACCGATCGGGAGATCGCTTGGCGTCCGGCGGCTACCGAGAAGCCAAGGTGTGGCAGCGACCTCGCGACGTTCAGTTGTGGAATCTCGCGCTGGGACAAGCGATCGAGCGACTCGCGGTGAGTCCCGACCGGAGCCGCATCGCTGTCGCGCTGGCTGATGGTTCGCTCCAAGTCGTCGATGCGGCTGGACAACGGATCTCGACGCCCGCTTGGTCGTTCGGCACTCCGGAAGTCGCCACCGCGTTGGCATTTTCGCCCGACGGGAACAAAGTCGTATCGGCTCACGCGAGTGGCGCGGTTCACTTGTGGGACGCGGCCAGCGGCACGTGGCTCGATGTCCTACAAACCGCTTCGGGCGTGACGGCGGCCACCTGGGTCCCGTGGGAATCGAACGCCTTGGGACAAGCCGCCACCGAGGAATCCGCGGCGATCGCTCCCGACGAATCTCTTGCCGCGTGGCGATTAGTGACGGGCGGAGCGGACAATCGCATCCGAGTCTGGCAATGGCCGCCCGCTTCGGACGCCGGGGAGACCACGGTCGCCGAGGGCCAAGCTCCTGCGATCATGCCGGCGCCTAATACTCGGCAATGGACGGCATTAGGTTCCGGCTGGTCGGCATGGATCGACACCGAGAATCGGCTTCAATTGACGCGGAACGAAT
>JAGQPS010000078.1:0-6361 GCA_020426595.1 Planctomycetales bacterium | reverse complement strand
GGGGCGACCGAGGATGCGGTCCCCGATGTCGTCGTGGTGCAAGCGTCGGGAGAAGCTACGCGCCGCCAATGGACGGGGAACGCTTGGGAAACGTTGTGGACCGCGCGATTGTTGGCGGAGGGAGACGCGAAGTTCGAGCGAGCGATCGCTTCGACCAATGGAGCTCGCTTGTTGGCGGCTCGAGCCGATGGATCGGTCGTTTCTTATGATCTTGGCGCCGGTCCGATCGAGATCGATGATCCCGCGACTCCTGTTTCCACCGAGGAGATTCCCGAGGGTGAGGAACCGGCTCCGATTCCCAAGATTTCGACGCTTGGTCAATTGGGAATGGCTCCGGCTAATAACCAATCCGTGGTGGCGCTGCGCATGGCCTCGGATCAATCGACCTGCTTCGTGGCGAGCGCGGATGGTCAATGGCGCGGTATCGATCCGAACAACGCCCAGGTTCGCTTTAACGCGAATCACGGCGCGAGGATCTTGAATCTGCGAGTGACGGCGGACAGCCGGTTCGTGACCACCGCCGGCGAGGATGGCAAGGCTCGAGTCTGGAATCGTGACGGCGCGCCTCAAGGCGCCCAAGTCATGGGAACGAACCAAGGCCCGATGGTCGACGCGGTACTCACGAGCGATGGAGCCGTGCTCGTCGCCGCGCTTCGCGATTCGCCTCGCGTCCAGATGTTCGACGTGGCGACGGGGCAGGAGCTGCAACGTTACGAACGACAAAGTTCCGCGAGCGTTCAACTCGTACCGCTCGCCGACGGACGCGTCGCTTCGATCGACGACAAGGCGGTGCACGTTTTGTCGGTCGCTTACGTGCGCGCGATCGAGGGACATGGACAGATCGTCACGAGCTTGGTTGCGGTTCCAGGAGCGGTGAAACAGGTTTGGAGCGCGAGTGTCGATACGACGGCTCGTCGTTGGAATCTCGAGAATGGCCAGGCGGCTCAGCAGATCAATCACGGGGCGCCGATCACTGATATCGCGGTCCGAGCCGATGGGGAGCGAATCGCGACGGTCAGCGACGGCCGCACACTCAAACTCTGGCGTTCCAACGGGCAGCAAATCATCGAGAACCGAGGCGATGTGCGGTTGCGAGTCGCTTCGCTCGACGCACGTCAACGCCGCGACGCGGCGAACGTGCGAGTCAATCAGGCTCGCCAACGATTCGAGCAAGCGGAGCGCGACTTGCCGACTCGCCAAACCGTTTCCGAACAAGCCGAAAAGGCTCTCGCCGATGCCAACATGAAGGTGACGATGGCCGAAATGGAGTTGGCCACGAAGGAGTCCGAAAAGCAGACCGCCGAGGCGGCGGCTCTTCAAGCGGTCGCGGCCGCGAAGGAAGCGGAGGAACGACGAGTCGCGGCCGTTCGGGCGGTGGAACAAGCGCAATTCGAGCTGCAACTCGCCCAGCAACGGGCTCAGCGCATCCAGTTGGCCGTGAACGCCTCGCCGGGAGACGAAGCTATTCAGCAACTACTGGCCGAGGCCAACGCGGCGTTGGAACCGCTGCAGGCTCGAGTGCGCGAGGCTCAACAAGCGGTCGACGAACCGACTCGCGTGGCTCGCGAGATGTCGGACAAGGCGAACGCGGCGGCTCAAGAGGTCGCGAAGATCCAAAAGCCTTATACCGATGCGTTGGCCGGACTTGCCACGGCTCGGGATGCCCAGAACCTGGCCTCGCAGCAACAGGTGGTCGCGCTGCGTGAGTTTGAGTCGGCTCAAGCCTTGGTCCCGTTGCGACAAACCGCCTTGGACCAAGCGACAAGCCATGCCGAACAGATGGAAGCCGCGTTGAAGGTGGCCGAGGAGCAATTGCGCGAGAGCGAGCAGTCGCTTCGAAGCGTCGATTTCTCGCCCAATGGCGATCTGTGGATTTCGGCGGGGGACAAGCCAAGTATCGACGGTTGGTTCGCCGAGACCGGTGTTGGCATGACCAGCTTCGTGGGACACACGCAAGCCGCGCGTTGGGTGGCGTTTCTTGATGACAAGACGTTTGTCTCGGCGGGAGACGATGGTGGATTGATCGCATGGGACGTCGATCCCGCTTGGCGTTTGGAGCGCACGTTGGGTTCGATCGATGATCCGTCTCTCCTAGCCGATCGCGTTACCGCGTTGGATTTTGATCCCGAGAGCCGGCGGCTCGTGGTGGGCGGAGGAGTCCCGAGTCGGACCGGAGAGTTGGCGGTGTTCGACCTCGAGACAGGTGAGCGAGTCCTGTATTCGCCTGAAGCTCACAGTGACACGGTCTACGGAGTTCGTTTCTCACCGGACGGAACTCGTATCGCGTCGGTTGGAGCGGATCGAGTCATGCGGCTCTTCGACGGAGCGACGTGCGAGGAGATTCGCAAATTCGAAGGGCACACGCATCACGTCCTGTCCGTTGATTGGAAGGGGGACGGCACGATGTTGGCGACGGCCGGAGCCGACGCGACAATCAAGATCTGGGATCCCGACACGGGTGACCAGCAGCGAACCATCGACAACGGTTACCGCAAGGCGGTCACGAGTATTCACTTCCTTGGTGAATCGGACACGGTGTTGTCGAGCGCGGGGGACCGCCAGGTCCGATTGCACAACGCCTCCAACGGCGGCAACCTGCGCAACTTCGGCGGCACGGAAACCTGGGTTCACTGTTCCGCCGGAACACCCGATCTGCAATTCGTGGTCGCGGGCGACGCGGCGGGGCGCATCGTGATCTGGAACGGCCAAAACGGCCAACGCCTATTCGTCCTCGAACACGAACAAGCCACCGCGGAGTAGGAATCACGGAGCAGCCACCGCCGAGCAGCAACTCCTCCACGCCCCGCTCCACCCCCGGCCTCCAAAACTTTGCGTCTTCGCGGCTTTGCGTGAAAAAACGCGTTCGCGCGGCGAATTCGGAGGCCTCGCCTATTCGGCGGCTTTCTTCTTCGTGGCTTTCTTGGCCGGAGTCTTTTTCTTGGTGGCTTTTTTCGTCGTGGTCTTCTTAGCCGCTTTCTTGGCGGTCTTCTTCGCCGCCTTTTTCTTCTTGCCGCCTCCCTTGGCCAATCGCTCGGCGAGCAGCTGTACAGCCGCCTCGAAGGTCAGCGTCTCGGGATCGGTGCCGCGCGGAAGCGAGGCATTTGTTTCTCCGTCGGTCACGTAAGGACCGAAGCGTCCGTCGAGCAACTTGATCGGCTCGCCGGTCGCGGGAGATGGATCAAAAGTCTTGAGTGGTTCGCGCGGTGCCGCCGCGGCTCGGCCTCGTTTGGGCTGAGCCAGAATCTCGACCGCTTTCTCGACCGTCACGTCGAGCGGGGACTGATCGTCGGGGAGCGACCGAGTCTCGCTACCGCATTTGACGTAAGGTCCATAGCGTCCGTTGTGAGCCTCGATGGGCTGCCCGAGCGTTGGATGATCGCCCACGATTCGAGGCAACGTGAGCAGCTTGAGAGCGACCTCGAGCGTCACATCCTCGACCGTCATTCCCTTGAGCAACGACGCGTTCTTGGGCTTCTCGTCGTCCTCGGCCGAGCCCATTTGGACGTACGGTCCGAAGCGTCCGTTCTTGAGATAAACCGGGCGTTGCGTATCAGGGCTGAATCCCAATGGCTCTTCGGCGATTTCTCCCTTGCGCAAGAGATCGATCGCGAGCTCGAGCGTGAGCTCGTCCGGAGGCAAATCGTCGGGCACGCTCGCCTTGCGTTCCCCTTGCTCGAGATATGGCCCGTACTGTCCCACACGAAGATTCACCACCTCGCGGTGTTCGCCTTCCTCGGGGACTCCGATCGGGAACGTGCAGATCTCCCGCGGATCGACTTCGCGGATCTTGGTCTCGAGCTTGGGCTTGAGCCCGTCACTGTCGTCGCCGTAATAGAACTGTTGCAGGTAGGCGTTGTGTTCGGCCTCCTTGCGGCTGATCGCGTCGAGCAGGTCTTCCATGTTGGCCGTGAATTCGTAATCGACCAACGATGGGAAATGCTCTTCCATGAGCCGCACCATGGCGAACGCGCTCCACGCGGGAACGAGTGCGTTCCCCTTCTTGAACACGTACTTGCGGCTCTGGATCGTTTCGATAATCGACGCGTAGGTACTCGGACGACCGATGCCTCGCTCTTCCAGCTCCCGAGTCAGACTCGCTTCGGTGAAGCGGGCTGGAGGCTGAGTCGTGTGGCTCTTGGGATCGAAGGAATCGAGCGTGATCCGATCGCCTTCCTGAACGCTCGGCAGAATCGTCTCCTTCTCGGAGAGCTCCGCGTTGGGATCGTCGGCCCCTTCGACATAGGCTCGCAGAAAGCCCGGGAAGTCGATCGTCTTGCCGCTGACTTGGAAGATCGCGCCGTTACCCTCGATCGCCAACGTGACCCGGCGACCTCGCGCGTCATTCATCTGGCTCGCGATGGTTCGCTTCCAAATCATCTCGAACAGTCGATATTCGTCGCTGTTGAGTTCGTTGCGGAGGCTATCGGGGAGGCGGAAGGGATGGCCCGCGGGGCGAATCGCTTCGTGAGCTTCCTGCGCGTTCTTAACCTTGGATTTGTAGAGGCGCGGGGATTCCGGCAAGTAGGACTCGCCGTACTCGGTCCTCACGAGGTCGCGAGCCGCATCGATCGCCACGCTCGCGAGGTTGGTCGAGTCGGTACGCATGTAAGTGATGTAACCGTTCTCGTACAGGCTCTGAGCCGCGCCCATGGTGCGCCGAGCCGTGAACCCGAGCTTGCGGTTCGCTTCCTGTTGCAGCGTACTGGTGGTGAAGGGGGGAGCCGGCTTTTGCGTGTACGGTTTGACCTGCACGCTCGCCACACGGAATTCGCCCGCTCGGAGCCGTTCGATCAGGTCGAGTGCCTGCGTTTCATTGAGCAGAAGCAGGCCGGCGTCGCGGACCTGACCGGTCGCCGGATCGAAGTCCTTACCGGCGGGAATCTTGCGGCCATCGACGCTGACGAGCATCGCGTCGAACTTCTCCTCCGCCGCCGTGACGAAGCGACCGAGCAAGTCCCAATACGTGGCTGGACGGAAGGCTCGACGTTCCCGTTCACGCGAAACGATCAAACGAACCGCGACACTTTGGACACGGCCGGCGGATTTGCCGAGTTTCTTTTTCCAGAGGAACTCGGAGATCTCGAAGCCGTAAAGGCGGTCGAGGATACGACGCGTCTCCTGGGCCCGCACGAGACCGTCATCGATTTGCCGCGTGTGTTGCAGCGCGTTGTGGATCGCTTCGTCGGTGATTTCGTGAAAGACGAGTCGCTGGACGGGCACCTTGGGCTCAAGCACTTCGAGCAAGTGCCAACTGATCGCTTCTCCTTCGCGGTCTTCGTCCGTCGCGAGATACAGGTCGGTCGATTCCTTAACCAGCTTCTTGAGCTTCGAGATGTGTTGCTTCTTGTCGGGAGGCACCACGTAGACCGGCGTGAAATTCTGCTCGACGTTGACTCCCAACCGAGCCCACGGTTCGCTCTTCCACTGTTCGGGAACTTCCTTCTTGCCTTGTGGCAGATCGCGAATGTGGCCAATACTCGCCTCGACCGTGTATCCCGATCCCAGGAACTTGCCGATCGTTCGCGCCTTGGCGGGCGACTCGACAATCACCAGCGAGTGGCCTGCTTTCGCCGTTTCTTTCTTCTTTGCCATCGTGAGCTGTCATCCAGGGATGGGAATCGGTGGGCAAAATGGCCTGGTCCGGAATCAGTCTCTTGAATGAGCCAATGACCGGGTGATTACGTGGACGCTTGTCGTCGGAGTGCGAGGGATGTTGCCGTGACACTTGCCGCCGAATCGCTCGACTCGAGCCGGAAAACCAGTTTCCTCTAAACGAAACGTGGACAAGTCACCTTGGCCTCGTCAAGAGGGGGTGCCGCCTGTTCGAGCAAAACTCCGTACTTCCCGCTCGTCATCCGCTAGAGTCGGCGTTGTCTGGGTGTTTGGGGATGACTGGGGTAGTGAGACGTCGCAACAACGTATCCGCGAGACTGCTTATCAGATCGCCATGGTGTCAGGCGTGACTCGGTTTTTCTCAGCGCCTACGATCGCTTTAGTCCGACCAAGCGGTGCGACGGTCGAGTCCAGGAAAGCTTGCCAATCGGTGGGGCGTTTCGCGGGCCGGCTCCAACGAGCGATGGGGGGGCTGGCAACGAGTGAGCACGCCGGTCGAGCGTCGCTCCGCAATGCCCCAACCATCAACTGGGATTGTATTTAGGTGGCCTCCCCCTAAAATCTCCGGTTTGCGAAGTCCCGTTTTTCTCGCGCAGTGAGACCGCCCTCCAAGCGAGATTTTGACGGGAAACGGCCCGCGTGCCGCAGCGACTGTCTCCGCATGCGGCTTGGCGACAATTGACCGAGAAGGAAGTCGAGATCATGTCCAGTCCGTTGCGAGCACTGCGGAAGTATCAGCGAGTCATGA
>JAGQPS010000789.1 GCA_020426595.1 Planctomycetales bacterium | reverse complement strand
ACAGACGCAGTCACTTCGGCAGTGCGGATGGCCGCCGATACATCGGATCCGTTGAGCAATGCCCGGCCATCGACACAATCGATATCTAGCGTTGCCACCAGTTCGGCAACCGCAGCGGAATCGTGCAAATCGAGATCGGCCCGCAGCGCAGCCAAGGTAGCGGCGCGGTACATGGCCCCGGTATCAAGAAAGCGAAAGCCCAAACGGGCCGCAAGTTGGCGAGCAATGGTGCTCTTGCCGGCACCAGCCGGTCCGTCAATCGTGACGATCATGCGCGGAATGGATTCGAGGTAGCAAATTGGTCAGGGAGGTGCGATTCAATTTAGTTCCACCCTAGTTTACCACAAATCGAAGCCTCCGTTCAGGCAGGTCTTTCCTCGAAGTTACTCGGGCAAACGCACCTCGCTGGGGTCCACGATCTGAATCAGGTCACCCGAACCGGTGATGATCTCCAGCGGAGCCCCGCCAAGAGTCGTATTGCCATTGTTTTCCAGGTTTCCGTTGGTGTCCGGGAAGCCCATGCCTTGTCCCAGAG
>JAGQPS010000788.1 GCA_020426595.1 Planctomycetales bacterium | reverse complement strand
AATGCTGGGCTGCCGAACGAAATGGGCGAGTACGATCTCAGTCCAGCCGACATGGCCGCGAAGATACGCGATTTCGCCTCCAACGGGTGGCTGAATATCGCCGGTGCGTGCTGTGGTTCAACGCCGGAGTACATCAAGGCGATCAGTCAAGCAATGGAAGGTGTGAAGCCGCACGATCGCTCGGTGGTGGAACCCTATACGCGGCTTAGCGGCATGCAGGCGCTGACGATCCGGCCTGAGTCGAACTTCATCATGATTGGTGAGCGGACGAACGTCACCGGATCGAAACGGTTTGCGAATCTGATCCGCTCCGGCAAGTTCGAAGAGGCCGTCGAGGTCGCCCGCCAGCAGGTGGTCGGCGGAGCGAGCGTGATCGACATTAACATGGATGACGCCCTGCTCGAGGGTGAACAGGCCATGACTCACTACATTCGCCTATTGGCTGCCGAGACCGACATTGCCAGTGTCCCGGTCATGGTCGATAGCTCGAAGTGGACCGTGCTCGAAGCTGGTTTGAAGTGCTTGCAGGGAAAGG
>JAGQPS010000787.1 GCA_020426595.1 Planctomycetales bacterium | reverse complement strand
CTCGACGATGCACACCGAACTGCAGGTCACCGAGGGTATCGGCTTCGACAAAGGGTTCCTGTCGGCCTATTTCGTCACCGACTTCGACTCCCAGGAGGCTGTCCTGGAAGATGCCCTGGTCCTGCTGCACCGCGACAAGATCAGCTCGCTGCCGGATCTGCTGCCGTTGCTGGAGAAGGTCGCCGAGTCGGGCAAGCCGCTGCTGATCGTCGCCGAGGATGTCGAGGGCGAGCCGCTGTCCACCCTGGTGGTGAACGCAATTCGCAAGACGCTCAAGGCTGTTGCGGTCAAGGCACCGTTCTTCGGCGACCGGCGCAAGGCGTTCCTGGAGGATCTCGCGGTTGTGACCGGCGCGCAGGTGGTCAACCCCGATGTCGGTCTGCTGTTGCGTGAGGCCGGCCTCGACGTGCTGGGCACCGCGCGGCGTGTGGTGGTCAGCAAGGACGACACCGTCATCGTCGACGGCGGCGGCACCACGGAGGCCGTTGCCGGTCGGGTCAAGCAGCTCAAGGCCGAGATCGAGTCCACCGACTCC
>JAGQPS010000786.1 GCA_020426595.1 Planctomycetales bacterium | reverse complement strand
CTTACGGGCTGGCCTTTCTTTACTATCGGCTGCTGGTTCCAACAAGTACTCTGATTGGAATTCTGGAACTTGAGCAGGTTGTACATGTCTACACCCGCCTCGGTGCCGGATGTTTCGCCCGTCGCGCTTATGACGATCCTCGCGGAATCGACATACTCAACGATGCCGTCCCTCTTTGCGAGGACGGCAACACCCGAGTCCTTGGCCACCGTGCTTTCAAAGCCCGTGCCGACGAGAGGGGTGCTCGTGCGTATGAGCGGGACGGCCTGGCGCTGCATGTTAGAGCCCATGAGCGCGCGGTTGGCGTCGTCGTGCTCGAGGAACGGAATCAGCGAAGCCGAGACCGAAACGAGCTGGGAAGGGGAAACGTCCATGAGCTCCACCTTCTCGCGCTCTACCATCATGAACTCGCCGCCGTGCCTTGCCGAAATGAATTCGGAGGTAAAATTGCCGTCCTTGTCCAGCGGGGCGTTGGCCTGTGCGATGATGTACTTTTCCTCTGCGAGTGCATTCATATAGACGATTTCGTCCGATACC
>JAGQPS010000785.1 GCA_020426595.1 Planctomycetales bacterium | reverse complement strand
AATTACACGCAGGTGTTGGACATTTCCGGTCACGTCTGGCGCACGCCGTGGGAAGACGACGGCGCGGTCGCGATCGCCTTGCACCCGGAATTCGGCCATCCGGATTCGGCGAACAAAGACTACTTCTACTTGCTCTACACGGCGAAGATCGGCCAGGGGCGTTTCGATCGGCTGTCGCGATTCACCCTGCGCGGCGACAAAGCGCAGGACGAATTGGTGCTGATCGACCAGGTCGACGAAAACATGTGGCACAACGGCGGCGGGCTGACGTTTGGGCCGGATGGATTCTTGTACGTCGGCGTCGGCGACGAAGGAACCAACGGCGACGGCCTGGAAAACGGGCAGCGTCTGGACCGCGACTTGTTCTGCGGCGTGCTGCGGATCGACGTCGACCAGCGCGGCGGCGACGTCAGCCGGCCTCCTTTGCGACAGCCAGAATCCGGCAAGACGACTGGATACTACATCCCCACCGACAACCCGTTTGTCGATCGGCCCGACGTGCTGCACGAGTTTTGGGCGCACGGCCTGCGCAATCCG
>JAGQPS010000784.1 GCA_020426595.1 Planctomycetales bacterium | reverse complement strand
AATTCAATGACCAATTCAGCCAATTCGCGGATTGTAAACTCACCCGGATTACCAATATTCACGGGGCCGATGAAGTCGTCGGGGCCATTCATCAGCCCCATAATTCCCGTGACCAAGTCATCTCGATAACAGAACGCACGAGTTTGGCTGCCGTCGCCAAAAATTGTGATGTCCTGGCCGTTGAGCGCTTGTCGAATAAAATTTGATACTACGCGGCCGTCGTAGGGATGCATCCTTGGTCCGTATGTATTGAAAATCCGGACAATGCGAATGCTGACGCGATTCATACGGTGGTAGTCCATGAAGAGCGTTTCTGCCGCCCGTTTGCCTTCGTCATAGCACGCGCGAGGCCCGATTGGATTCACGTTTCCGCGATAGCTTTCCGGCTGCGGATGCACTTCTGGATCGCCATAAACCTCGGACGTGCTGGCTAGCAGGATTTTCGCTCCACATCGCTTGGCAACACCCAACATATTGATCGAACCCATCACGCTAGTCTTGATGGTCTTGATGGGATTGAATTGGTAATGTCCCGGAG
>JAGQPS010000783.1 GCA_020426595.1 Planctomycetales bacterium | reverse complement strand
CTCGCCTGGCAAGACTCGTTGCGAGCCGCCGTGGAGCTTTGCCGGCGCGACGCGGAATGGACCGATCATCGTTTCTGGAAGCGGGCCGTGGAGTTCGGCGAGTCGCGTACCGACTGGCCGAGCGATGTGGTCGTCGAGCTCCAACGAATGTGCTCCCGAGACCTGGGACCTGGTCTCGCGTTTCCCCTGGGAGCCAATTCGGGATCGCAGGGTGAGGCTTTGGCTTGGAGCTATCTGGGCCTCCTGTCGCTCCGCTGCGATTTGCCCCAAGCGGCGTTGGTGGCGTTTAAACGAGGCGAATCCGGTCTGCCTCGTTCCTCGCAAGGATGGCTGCGTTTGGCTCAAGCCCAGGCGCTCGTCGCACTCGGTCAAGGCCAAGCCGCCACGATGTTGCTCGGGATTCTCGCGAATGATTCCGACGTCACGCTCAAGCAAGCGGCTCAAGCGACACTCGGCAGCACCCGGGCCTCGAGCGGTTCGATCGAGCAAGGCTTGGCGTTGCTCGAGCGAGGCTTGGCATCCTCGGAAGCCGTGGACTG
>JAGQPS010000782.1 GCA_020426595.1 Planctomycetales bacterium | reverse complement strand
AACCGCGTCGGGTGCTGCGGCATGTGTGTGGGGAAGAACCCCGAGTATTACGACGTGATCGTCACCACGAACATGTTCGGCGACATCATCACCGACCTGGCCGGCATCCTCCAGGGCGGCATGGGCGTCGCGGCCGGAGGGAACATCAACCCCGATCCCGGCGGCACCAGCATGTTCGAGCCCATGGGCGGTAGTGCTCCCAAGTACACCGGCAAGAACGTGATCAACCCCATCGCCACGATCAATGCTATGGCCATGCTGCTCGAGCAAACCGGCCACCAGTCGGCCGCCGACCGCGTCACCAAGGCTGTGCAGTCTGTAACCGGCACCAAGATGAAAAGCCAGGCTGCCGGCCGCATGGGCTACTCGACCACCGAAGTCGGCGATCTCGTCTGCGACGCCCTGGATTCGTAAGCAACAAACAAGGTTTGGGGATTTCAGCTATCCCCTGCCCTGCCCCATGCCAATCGATCCAACAGGCTTACGCGACAAGCGGTCAACCATTCGTAGCGTTTCGATTGAAAGGCCACCGTGTACGAC
>JAGQPS010000781.1 GCA_020426595.1 Planctomycetales bacterium | reverse complement strand
AAGAACCCCGAAAGCCTCTTCGCTCGGTAGTCGCCAATAGCCGTTCTCCGCATGCGGCTCGGTGGGTCGTCGCTGGCCACGACGTCGTCACGAAAAGTGGCCAGCAGCAACCGCCGTTGAGCTAGACCGGCAAACAATAGAGGTGGTGATTCGCATCACGCTTTCGCGAATCTCACGCCGACAAGCCGGCGATCGGGCAAATCGCGGCACCCGATACAGAGCCGCAAGAGTGTCGGCTTTCGCTCCGCGAAGGCACGCTCTTTTCCAACGCCGAGGTAGGGGCCTCTGCCGGGTCATGACGGAGTAAATCCCGACTGCGCGGACAAGAACTGCCCAACCAATCCGCCCGCGCGATGCGGCGGCAAACGCAGAGAATTCCTCGCTGACGCTCTTAGATGTTGCGTTTTCAGGGTTGGGGTTGGTCGGACGTGTTGATGGCGTAACGAGTTGTTGATGTGTTCGAGAATTCAAAGAATCCCTCGCTCACCGGCCTATTGAATTAAGCCCACCGGAGGCGATTCGTGCCCATGCAAAAGGCGAGT
>JAGQPS010000780.1 GCA_020426595.1 Planctomycetales bacterium | reverse complement strand
GGCCGCGATACAGCAGCCAGTACGTTGCCGGAATCACGATGAGCGTGAACAGCGTCGAGGTGAGGATTCCGAAGATGATGGCCCACGCGAGGCCGGAAAACACCGGGTCCAGCGTGATCACCCAGTTGGCCAGCAGAGTCGTCCCGGCGGTGAGCAGAATCGGCCGCGTGCGCACGGCAACAGAACGCACGATTGCTTCCTGAAGTGAGTGGCCTTCTGCCTCTGCCAGATGAATGAAGTCGATCAGCACGACTGAGTTGCGCACCACGATTCCGGCCAGCGCGATCATGCCAATCATGGCCGTCGCCGTGAAGAAAACCGGGTTGGGGTGACCGCCGATCGGCTGATCCATCATGACATTCAGGATCCAGAATCCCGGCATGATTCCGATCAGCGTGAGCGGAATCGCGAGCATGATTAATACCGGCAGCAATCGCGATCCCGTCTGGAACATCAGAATGACGAAGATGCCCATCAGGGCGGCACCAAACGCCAGCCCGAGGTCACGGAAAACGTCAAGCGTAATATCCCATTCTCCTTCA
>JAGQPS010000077.1:3024-18098 GCA_020426595.1 Planctomycetales bacterium | reverse complement strand
GGTCCTGTTGATCGGGTTGGTGTCTTGTCTGGGGCATCGTGCGGCGGTCGGCCAGGAGTCGCTGGATGATCGAATTCCCAGCGACTACCTCGTGGCTGGAGTCTTCGATGGTCGCGCTGCCGACGCCGAGGATATCGCCGACCGGGAACGCGAGATTTGGGAAGTGCTCGGCCCGATGTATTCCGAGCTGTCGCTCGCGATCCCTGTCCTGAATTGGAACGACATGCCGGTCGAACTCCGGGACGCGTGGATCGAGGAAGAAATCGGCGCGGCGTTCCTCGAAAGCCAAATCGTGTTCTACAACCGCCTGGAGGGCGATCCAGCCATGTCGGCGGTGCCGGGCATGGGAGTCATGATTTCCGAAGGACGGTTCGCGAGTTTCGTTGATCGCTTCGTCCGCATGATCGCCGCCGACGGTGGTGTCGGGCTGGAGCGACTGCGGATCGATGGCGCGAAGATTCAACGAACCGTGTTTCGCCGCGAACTGTCGCTCACGTTCGGCACCATGGATGGCTACTACGTTGTCACTCTCGGCGGACCCGATGAGTTGGAGTGGTGGTTGGAGCAACAGGAAAAGGGCGCGCCCGAGTCCTGGACCTCGGCTCAGCAACGTGTCGCCACGGGACGCCGTTGGCTCAGTTTGAACGTGGAAGTCGCGCGACTCAAATCGATGTTCGAGGCGATGGCGCGACCACGGGATCTCGAACCGTTGGCGGCCATCGGCGTCGACTCCGTTCGCTCGGTCGCGCTGCAAGCCGGCTTCGATGATGACGGATATGTTCATCGATTGTGGGTCGATTGCCCGGAAGGGCCGCGGGGCATCTTTGGCCTCTTCGAGGCGTCCGCCGACTCGCCGATCGCTGGCTTGGCCCAGGATGCGTCCGCTGTCTTGGCGATCCAAGCCGATGTCATTGGGGGACTCGCCGAGCTCGCCGTGGAGCCGAAGGCGGATCGCAACGTCCCGAGTCCGCTGGAACGGGCGGCCGCGGCGCTTGGACCCGGCTTGGTGCTGCAGTATTCGTTCGAGGATGGCGGACCATTCGTCGGCGGCTCGATGATCCTGCCGGTCGACGATGCCAAGCTCGCGCGGCAGTTGGAACGCAACTGGATCGAGTCGATGTTGGAGCAGCCGGTGGACGACCCCTGGCGCTGGTGGGGGCCGCCTCGCATTGATTCCATGGAGTATCGAGGCGAAACGATCCACTGGTATTCGCCTGGACGGTTCAATCCGTTTGGGTCCTTGGCCTGGACCATTACCGATGACCATCTCGTGATGGCCCTGAGCCCGATGACGATCAAACCGACGATCGATAGGTTGCAAGGAGTCTTGGCGAGTGCCGATTTTGATTCGTCGGATTCCGTCGGTCTCGACTTTCGTTTTCGCTTGGCCGACACGCTCGGCACGCCGAGTGGCATGGGGCAGTTCTTCGCCAAGGTGCTGATCCACGAAGGTGGATGGGACCTTCGCCGCGATGTCGAATGGAATCGCGTCGCTTCGCGCGTCGCTTCTTGTTTCCCGGATAGCGTGACGCTGGACGCCATCCTTTTGGATGAGGAACGGATTAGCGTGACGAGCGAGGCGGATGGACTGTCGCTCGAGGCTCGCATGACGATGCCGGGAAGTGAACTCGTGTTGTTGGGCGCGGTCGCCGGTGCGTTGGCCGCGGTCGCCGATCAAGCGGGAGTGGATGTCGGGGCGATCGTCGCGCCGGTTTCGGCGGCGCGCGTGCAAAACCAAAACAACCTGCGACAGATCGGATTGGCGCTGCACAACTACCACGACACCTTTCGCCGTTTTCCGCCCCAGGCGATCACGGACGACAACGGTCGTCCGCTGTTGAGTTGGCGAGTCGCGATTCTGCCCTACATCGAGCAGCAGCAGCTCTACGATCAGTTCCATCACGACGAGCCATGGGATAGCGAACACAACCTCGCTTTGCTCGAACGGATGCCGGCCGTGTTTCGCGATCCGTTGAGCGAGGCCGAGCCGGGCATGACCACGTTCCTCGGCATCAGTGGCGACGCGGGTATTTTTCCCGAGGATCGAGAGGGAGTTCGCATCGCCGAGATCATCGACGGTACCTCCAACACCTTGATGGTGATCAAGGGTCCGGAGGAGTCCGCGATCGAATGGACTCGGCCGAGCGATTTGACTCCGGATATGAACCTGCTCGACCAGTTCTTTGGCGAGCTCGAGGAGAGCTTCCTGGGGCTCACGGCGGACGGAGCGGTGCATACCTTTGATCGCGATACCGACGAAGCGATGATTCGCGCGTTGATCACACGTGGCGGCCGCGAGGTCATCGAGTGGTGAGCGTTCGTTCTGGGGCTCGCGCCGCGGAACGCATGAAAACCTGCGAGCAACGACAGTGAAGGCAATACCATCGCGACATGCGATGGAAAGGGGATAGCAAGATGGGTGTTGGAATGTTTGAGATGCTGATCGTGTTCCTGCTCGGGGGACTCTTTGGAGTGCCGCTCAGCGTGCCACCCGCGGAACCGGATCCCTACTTGAGTCAGGTGGCGCCACCCGAACCGCTCTACTACGTCGAGTGGTCGGGCGTGGAGCTCCCCGAGGGAGATGTTCAGGACCAAGACAACCTCACTCTACGATTGGCGGCCGAGCCGGAGGTCCAGCATTTCATCAAGACGCTCGACGGAGTCATGGCCGAGCTATTGAGCCGTGTCGACGAATCGGGAGCCCGCAAGGATCGACCCTTGGCGTTGTTTCTGGGGCACCTGGGGCGTCAGATGTTGATTCGTCCAGCATCGGTGGCCGTCGAGGAACTGGCCCTGGGCGCCGAGGGCCTGGAGGCCCGTGCCACGTTGCTCGTGAAAGTCGACGCCGATCGCAAGCAGCTGGAGTTTCGGTTGAACGAGTTGTGCGACGGCACCTTCACCGAGGAGTACGGTTGGCAAGTCGATACGATCGAGTTGCATGGTGAGACCTATCGAGAGATCAAGATCAACCCGGCCGCGCCACCATTGCTGCTCGGTTTTCACGGCGACTATTTCTTCGCCGGCATGGGACGCGACTCGCTGGACGCCATCGTTGAACGCGAGGGCAACGAGCCGCCCGCTTGGCTGACTCAACTCAAGCAGGATCTGCATGTCGATCGCCCGGCCACCGTGGCGTACTTGGATGTGACCAAGATTCGCGAGAGGATCGAGCCGCTCGCGCAAATGATTCCCGACGCGGGCCAGATGCTCGACGCGGCTGGCATCGATAACTTGCTGGCCTACCGCTGCGTCACCGGTCTGGATGGCGACGGCTTCGCGATTCGCACGCATTTCGTGACCGACGGCGAATTGCGGATGCTCAAGTTCTTCTCGCCAGCTCCGATCACCGAGGACGATCTGCGGCGAGTGCCGGCGGATACCCCGGCCTGCTTCGCGACGAAGCTCGACGCCCTGGCGCTGGGAAGGATGGCGGCTCCGCTGCTGGGCATCAATCGGTTCGACGACGTGCTCAGGGATGTGTCCGATGGCATGGCCGACGATTTTGGCGTTGGTCTGGAGGAGCTATTCACCGACATCCTCGGTGACACCGTGGTGGTTTATGCGGCGCCTCGTGATGGCGGGCTCACCACCGGCTGGCTGGCCTCCGTCCCGGTCAATCGCCCGATGGAAGCACAGATGGTGCTCAGCGCGGTGCTCGAAAGAGTCACGGAGATGAGTCGAGGGCAAATGGAAGTGGAGATCGTGGAGCTTGACGAGGCGACGGTCTACGTGCTCGAGACGATGCCCGACGCTCCGTTCCGTTTCACGTTCGCCGTGACGGATACCGAGTTGATCGCGTCGATGTTTCCGCAACCGGTGTTCGCTCATCTCAAGCGATCCGACGATGGTCCTTCGCTGGCCGACAACGAGTTGATTGCTTCGGCCTATTCGGCCGACGACATGCAAGGTGGCGGATTGCGCATGGTCTTGCACATCGATCATGCCGAGGTGATCCAGCTGACCTATCCGTTGTTCACGCTGTTGTCGCGGGATATGTTCGCGGAACTCGAGGATACGGAACTCCCTTTCACGGCGATGGATCTGCCGAGCACTGGAGCCCTCACGCGGCATCTCGAGCCCTCGACGATCATTCTGGTTCGCGAGGACGACGGCTATCACTGGGAAGTCCGACAAACGTTCCCAACCGGTGATATCGTCGCCGCGTTGCCGATCATCGCGGTCGCGACCTCGCCCGCCATGATCGCCAGTCGAGCCGCCGCGGGGCGCGCGGCGAGCGTCAACAATCTGAAGCAAATCGCTCTCGCTTGGCACAACTTCCACGACACGTTTGGCGCGTTTCCGGCTCGAGCGAGCTTGTCACCCAACGGGAAGGAACTGTTGAGTTGGCGCGTGCATATCCTGCCGTTCATCGAGCAGCAGGCGTTGTACGAGCAGTTTCATCTCGACGAACCCTGGGATAGCGAACACAACCGGCAGCTGATCGAGATGATGCCGGCCGTCTACGCTCGGCCCGGCACCGATCCCAGCGAGGGGCTGACCAGTTACCTCGCGAACGCCATTGAGAATGGCGTTTGTGTCGAGGCTCGGCGACGCGGTGGACCTCCGACGGGTATTGGCTTTGGCCAAATCCTCGATGGCTCTTCCAATACCGCGATGATGGTGGAAGTGAACGACGATTCGCGCGTCATCTGGACGCAGCCCGGTGATTTCGAGTCTCTGGAGATGGACCCGATGAGCCGTCTGCTCGGCAACTGGAGCCACGGCTGGCTCATGGGAATGGCCGACGGATCGGTCCACGTCTGCCGCGAGGACCTCACCGAGGACGAGCTGGAACTGCTGTTCGACCGACAAGACGGCGGCAACGTTCCGTTCTTCCAGGACCGATAAGGCGACTCGGTGGTTTGAGCTGAAGGTATTGGCGCGCGAGTGGCCAACGCGCGGTCTGGCGGAGCTCTCCTCGCGGAATGATCGCGCGGGGGCAAAGTCATGACCAGCGGGCCTCCATGGTGCGACGTGGACGACGAACCATGGAACGGCCGGTCTTGTTCCTTCATGTTCCCGCTGGAGATCCGTTTCCGGCGGGACCTTGGCCGTGCTCGTTCAGCTGTTGTCCTCGCCAACGAATACTTGTCATCGCCCTGCGCGATGGGAAACGGATTGTGACATGGCCGATGCGTTTCTCGTGTTTATTTCGCTCTACTTTTATGCCGTCTTCTGCCTGCCGGTTGGCGTGCCGCCCGGCGAACCCGACCCCTACCTGAGCCAAGTGGCGCCGCCCGCCCCGCTCTACTACATCCAGTCTTCGGGCACTCAACTCCCCGCCGCGGACGATGGCGAGCCAACGAATCTCACGCTTAGGCTCATGGCGGACCCTGAGATTCGACGGTCACTCGAAAAGCTCGAGGCGCTGGTCGTTGAACAGATGTCTCGGGTCGACCAATCGGCGGACAAGGGGCGCCCGTTGGCGTTGCTCTACACGCGGCTCGGTTGGCTGATGTTCACCAACCCTTCTTCACTGTGGCTCGAGGAATTCGGTATTGAAGAAGACGGACCGAAGCCGCGAGGAGCGTTGCTTGTGCGAGTCGATGACGATCGGCCGCGGCTGGAAACGCTGCTGGAGGAGTTGGTCGAGGTGTGGTTGGAGTCTCCCGAGTATTCGCTTGAGCGTTTCGATCGGCATGGCGAGACGTTTCGCCTCTTCAAAGGTCCACCGGGTATTACTCCGGTTATCGTCGGGTTTCATCGCGACTACTTCGTCGCTGGATTCGACGTCGACACTCTCGATGGGATCTTCGAACGAGAAGGGCACGAGCCGCCTCCCTGGTTGACACAGCTGCAAAACGATCTTCGCGTCGATCATCCCTCCACGATCTCATATGTGGATGTCGCAAAGGTGCGCGATCGGTTGGAATCGATGGCTCTGGACGATTCGACCCTCGTCGACTTGGTTGCTGGGGCAGGCATCGATCGTCTGTTGACCTATCGGTGCGTGACCGGCTTGATGGACGATGGTTTCGCGGTTCGAACGCATCTCTCGACCATGGGCGAATTAGGGGCGCTGAGTTTCCTTTCGCCGTCACCGATCTCCGAGGATGATTTGCGAAAAGTGCCGGCGAATTCGCCCGTGGTATTCGCGATGAAACTCGACACGTTGAAGCTGGGGCGAACCATGGCACCCATGCTTGGCCTGGCGGTCGAGGACTTCGACCAAGGGGCCCAGGAATTCTCGGATTTCATGGAGGCGGAGATCGGTGTGGGAGTCGAGGAACTCTTGACCGACATACTGAGTGACACCGTGGTGATCTATGCGGCGCCGGACGATGGAGGACTCGTTTCGGGTTGGGTCTACATGATTCCCGTGAGCCGATCCGAGGAAGCCCAGGAAGTGCTTGAGAATCTGCTCGCAATGCTGGGCGGCTTTGGCGGTGATGCACTGGAGGTCGAGACCGAGGAATTCGAAGAGGCAACGATTCATACGCTCCATCTCCCTTGGGGATTCTTCACCGACCGATTCGTGTTCGCCGTGACGGAAACCGAATTCATCGGCGCCCTCGCCCCGCAGCCCATCCTGGCCCACCTGCGGCGCGAGAACACCGAAGCTTCGTTGGCGGACAATGAGTTCATCGCATCGGCGTATTCCGCGGACGATATGCAAGGAGGCGGTTTGCGGATGGTCGTGCAAGTCGACCAAGTCGAGGTGCTTAGTCTCGCCTATCCATGGATTGTCGAGAACTACCAGTTTTTCTTTGCGGGTTTGGAAGAACGCAAATTGCCCTTCACCATGGAGGACCTGCCAAGTATCCGCACGCTAAAGCAATACGCCGAACCGTCGAGGATCATCCTGTTCCGTGCGGACGATGGCTACCACTGGGAGGTTCGCCAGACCTTGCCGACGGGCGATCTTGTCGCCGCCGGCCCGGCGATGTTGGCTGGTTACATCGGGCTGAACCTTGGGCAGATCGCGATTCTAAGTCGCGCGAACAGGATCCAGGATCTTGAGCGAATCGCCGGCGCTTGGAGTGAGTACCAAGCGGCGCACGGCGGTTTTCCGGCGCGGGCGAATCTTTCATCCGAGGGTCAGGAACTGCTGAGCTGGCGGGTACACATCTTGCCCTACCTCGGCGAGCAAGCGCTGTACGATCGGTTTCACCTTGACGAGCCTTGGGATAGTGAGCACAACCGCCAACTGGTCGAGGAGATGCCCTATTGTTACGCAAGCTCATGGGATGAGCGCGGCGAAGGCCTTACCAGCTACCTGGCGAATGCCACCGAGAATGGTGTTGCGGTTCGCGCGGCCGTGCCCGAGCAGGGGAGGGCCGACGATGGTCCTCCAATCGGCTTGCGGTTGGACCAGCTTCCCGACGGTCCGGCCAATACGGTCATGTTGGTCGAGGTGAATCAAGAAAACCGGGTCGTCTGGACTCAACCCACGGATTTCGACACGCTTGCCATGGATCCGATGAGCCGCCTGTTCGGAAATTGGACCCGAGGTTGGTTGATGGCGACCGCGGATGGGAAGGTCCATGTTGGTCGGGAGGACCTGACCGAGGAGGCACTCGAGCGGTTGTTCGATCGACAGGATGGGAGTGACATTCCTGACTTCGAGAGTCGATAGGCCGACTCGGTGGTTTGACGGCGACTGGTGGTCCGATCAAGATGCTGCTGGGGCTACGATTCTCGAGAGGCAAGCAGCATGACGTCACTCCGCCAGATGATCCGCTTCTGCGCCATCGCGCTGCCAGTGCTATTGGTGGCGTTGGCGGTTGTGGCCAGCGCTACGGTGTTGGCGGCGGGAGCGTCGTCGCTCGCGGAACGGGCTGTCCTGCGGGGAGCCACGGTCGTGCTGCTGTTGGGCACCGTGGTGGATGTCGTGCTTCTAGTCGCCTTGTTGGGATGGCACCATTTGTTGGTGGCTGAGTCGGACTCGCGGCAACAAGGCGTTGGCTCCGGGGCGACCACGGAAACCATCGGGCGGACGGCTCGGAACGGTGACGTTCGGGACTCTTCGTCGGCGTCAGTGGAGTAACGCCGACGATGGCTATCCGGTTTCAATGCCCTCATTGCCAAGGCAAGCTCAAGGTCGGTTCCCATAAGGCGGGCGCCAAGAAGAAATGCCCGCTCTGTGGTGGCGAATTGGTCGTGCCACAACCGACAGCCGAAGAGTCGGCGGTCGACGCGGCGACCGAGGGTTCCTCGGAAGACGCGTTTCTCGACGCGATTGTCGTCGATGCATCGCAGATACGGGTCGACCGAGCGAGTCCCGTGCGCGGACCTCATCGAACCGATGCTCCGCTCGAGTTGCCGCGCCGAGTCGTGTACGCCGTCGGTGGTCTGTTGGTCGTCGTCGCGATGTTCTTTTTCATGTTCGGCGTACTCGTGGGGCGAGTCACGGTGCAGCGAGGCCAGGCTCGGCAAGTTCTTCCTCCGGCTCGTACCAAGACCATCCTCACCGGTACGGTGCATCGCCGCGAGAACAATCAGCGCGAACCCGACGCGGGCTCGGTCGTCATCATCATGCCGCTCGATATGTCGCCCGAGACAACGGTCGAGGGAAGCAAGCTCAACCCGAGCAACTTCACCGGTACCAACATGCCCGAGGCTCAGCTCCTGCGCACATTCGGCGGTGACGTCGTGGGAGTCGATTCGCAGGGACGCTTTCGCACGACATTGGCCGCGGGACGCTCGTATCAAATTCTGGTGGTGTCCAAGAACGTGACTTCCGATGCACCCGCGGATCGTCGGCTAAGAGCTCTCTGGGGCGACTTATTTGTCCCGGTTGAACCACTCGTTGGGAGTCAAGCGACGTACTTGGGCGAGTTTGAAGCCGCGGGGGCGACGCTGTCTCTCGATCCCATCCTGTTCAACTGAGCGGACGGCGCCGCGTAGCGAGACCGCGGGGATGGAGTGGTGAGCCAGGCTCGAAGCATCCCTCGAGGGACTCCAGGTCCGCGGGAAACTCCTACGCCAAACCGGACGAACCACAAATGCTCGTCGAACATCCGCCTCGCGCCTTAAAAAAGCCTCGACTCATGGCCGAGGCTTGATGCGATTTTCGACACGGGGCGAGTGACTGGCCGCCAGCTAGGCCCGCACGTCGATCAGGTTGCCTTGCAGCGAGGATTTGTGCAGCTCGACGGCCGCTTCGAGCAACTCCACGGCCGCTTCGCCTTGCTGCTCGACCGCGTCCAACTGCTTGCCAGCGACCGCATAGGAAATCTGCGTTTCGATCTTGGTCTGCTGAATGGCGGACGCCGCGCTCACAATCGCACTGATCGACATGTTGGGGACTCCGGCGGGGAGGAGTGTTGGACAGGGCGCCGCGATGCCCGCGCCCGACACTCAACTATCGCCCGAGATCCAGGGCTGGCTGTCACTTGAGCCGCGGACTTCCAATCATTCCGGTGATGTCGCTATCGCAAGTCCGATCAATCGCCACCAGTTCCGCCGGTTGACCTAAATGCCGAGTTGTCCGAGGGCGTTGGTCACCTGCGAGATCAGGTTGGTCAGCGAGGGGTGGGCCGCCTCGAAGGCTTCCATTTGGGACTGTAGTTGCTTGGCGAGGCCGCTTTCTCCGAGCGCTTCGGGCTGGGCTTGAGCGATCGCCTCGTCGATCTCGCCGCGTAACTTCTGGAGATTGGCTTGTGTCGAGGCATCCAGAACCGGGCTCTTCGCCAACTCCGCTTCCAACTCGGTCAGCAGTTGCTTGAGTCGCTCGAGTCGTTCGGCCATCAGGAAGCTCCTGGTTTGAGAAACTTGAGTGGATCAGGGAATGTCGCTCGATGCGGGGGGGCGAGACTGAAGGCACTCGCACTTAAGCCATTTTATTCGATCGAGCCCACCTCCGGCAGTCGAGTGGCCTTGGTCTAGGATCCTGCCGGATCGGTCTTTGAAAGAATGAGTCGATGGCGGAAACTATGAGAGGTCCGGTTGGTCAAGCTACCGGGTTTGTATCGCCAACGTCGAGGTGTTCGAGGGAGCTCATTCAACATGTCCATCGCGAAGATGTTTCTGCTGTCCGGTTGCGGGTTGATCGCGTTTACTGGCTCGGCTTGGGCTCAGGACGAGCCAGCGGGCGAGCCGCAAGCGGCTGGGGTGATCGTGGTCGAGTCGAGCGCCACGACCGACGAGAATGGCGAAGTCGTTATCGGTTCGACCCAGGCTTTTTCGTTCACTCCCGATGGCGCCCGCCCGTTGCAGTTCATGGTCAGCCCCGCGGGATTCGGTGGCATGGGCCAACAAGACCAATTCTCGATGTTGATGAATGAGCGTGTCCGCAACGAGCTGGAATTGGCCGACGATCAATGGAAGGACATTCAGCAGCTCCAATCCGACTTCCGTGATCGGATGCGCGAGACGCTGCGAGGAGGCTTCTCGCCGGATCGAGCCCAGGAATTCAAGGAAGCCTTGACTTCGATTCGCACCGAGATGACCGGTCGCTTGAACCAAGTGCTCCTCCCACACCAACAAAACCGGCTCGAGCAGTTGCAGCGGCACATGCAATTGAAGAACAGTGAGATTGGTGAAGCGGTCTTTCAAGGCTCATTGGCCGAGGCACTCGAGTTGACCGAAGAGCAAAAGGAGAAACTGAGCGAGCGGGCCGCCGAGATTCGCACCGAGATGCAGGACGAGATCAAGCGGATCCAGGCCGAGGCGCGCGAAAAGCTGCTCAAGGAGCTGACTCCCGAGCAACGCGAGAAGCTCGAGGAATTGCTCGGCCAGGATTTTGACTACGAGCCGGCTCGCGGGGGACGCGCCACCGTGACTCGTGAACGCGCGGAACGCTAAACGCGGTCCTCGCGCCGATCCTTGAACATTTCGAGGGACGAGCTTCCAAGGCGAGGCTCGTCCCTTTTTCGTGCGCCTTGTTCCTTGTTCCTTGCTCCGTGCGACTCGGGCGTGCGTTGAGCGGTTTGGCCGAGGCAACGCGACAGTGTCCAATCGTTCGTGTCGACGTGTTCGTGTCGCGCTGGGAATGAGACGCCTGGAACTACCGCTTGGCCACGTCAGCCACTCACGCCCGGCAGGCAAGCCGAATCCTCGCCCGGCATGACTTGGGACGTGCACCGAGCGACTTGATTCGCCACAATGATCTCCTCGCACGGACACGAAGGGGCTCGCCAAGCCACGCACGCCTCATGTCGCCACACCAGGGAATCGCCACCATGGCTCAGAGTACTTACCCATTCGGTTCAGTTGTCTTTCGAGTCACGATGGCCTTCACCATGGTTTTGTCTGGAGTCCTAGGGCTCGGTATCGGTTCCGTCAGGGGGCAGGATTCTCCGATCGTGACCGAGGAGTTCATCTACGACGAAGCTCCTTTTCCGCAGTGTCACGCGTCCACGATCGAGCAAACGCCTAGCGGCCTGGTCGCGGCTTGGTTTGGTGGAACTCGTGAGAGCGATCCCGACGTTGAGATTTGGTGCGCGCGAATGGTCGACGGTCGTTGGACCGAGCCGGTATCGGTGGCCGACGGAGTGCAAAGCGACGAGGAGCGATTTCCTTGTTGGAATCCCGTGCTGCACTATCACGGTGAACGGCTCACGCTTTACTACAAGGTGGGGCCCAATCCGCGAGAGTGGTGGGGGATGGTCAAGGTGTCCGAGGACGACGGCGCGACTTGGTCCGAGGCTTCCCGTTTGCCGGAGGGCATCCTAGGTCCAATCAAGAACAAACCGATCACGCTCGCGTCGGGGCGAATCGTATCGGGATCGAGTACCGAACACGATGGTTGGCGTTTGCACGTCGAATGGTCGGACGATGGCGGCGCGACTTGGCGACGCACCGACGCGCTGAACGAGAAAGGAGTGTTGGAGAGCATCCAACCGACGTTGCTTCAGCAGGGCGACGGCCGCTTGCGAATGCTCTGCCGTAGCCATGGAACGGGGCGTATCACAACCGCGTTTTCCGACGACGACGGCGAAACTTGGTCCGAGCTACAAGAGCTCTCGTTGCCAAATCCCAACTCTGGTATCGATGGGGTATCGCTGGCCAACGGGAGTCATGCACTGGTTTACAACCACACGCCGCGCGGTCGCTCGCCACTCAACCTCGCTATCTCGGAAGACGGCGAGACTTGGTGGGCGGGGGTCGTGCTGGTCGACGAATCGGGAGCTGAGTTCTCCTACCCCGCGATCATCCAAACCGACGATGGGTTGCTGCACATCACCTACACCTGGAAACGGCGACGGATTCGGCACGTCGTCGTTGATCCGGACCGCCTCGAATCGCGGCCGATCGAAGAGGGGCAATGGCCTCGACGCTAGGCTTCGCCGGCGAGGCAATCGAGTCCTACTCCTCGGCGTCGACCGACGGTTCGACCCGCTCGAACTTCCAGCCTTGCTCCTTTAGGAGTTCGACGACCGTCGGGCCGACCGCGAAGTGGCCCGCGCCGGCCGCGAAAAGGTGAGTCGTGTCGGGCTCGTCCTTGATGGCCTTCGCGATTGTCTCCGCCATGACTCGATTGCGCGACGTCATCAGCGCGGCGAAGATCTTGTCGGCCGTCTCCTTCGCGATCGAGCCATCGAAGAACTCCTCCTGGAACTCGTCGCTCAACGCATCCAAGTCACCGCGAAGGTAGATCCCCACCAGCTCTTCGAGCGAATCTTCCTCTTCGGTCTCTTCTTCTTCCATCGCGTCGAGAGTGGCGCGCAGAAACGCGAGTTGCTCCGCGTCGGTAAGCTTGTCGAATCCAGCCAATTGCGAATCGACATGTTCGAGGCTCCGGACCGGCCATTCGTTCTCGATCGCTTTTTCCACGAGCAGCATATCGAGTACCGGTTGGTTGCCGGCCGCGAGCTGAGCCTTGAGGTTGGGGAGCATGAGCGGCCAAGCCCAAACTCGGAACGGGAGTAGGCCGGACGTGCTGAGTCCTTCGCGCATGAGACCAAGTTGATGATCGATTCGCTGAATCGTCTTGGCATCCAGTTTGTCGGAGAGGCGTGTTCCGGCGGGAAGGGTGAGGAACCCGATTTGGTTGACCTGGTCGGCTGGCGCAAGCTCGACATATAGGACCTCGGTCTCCTCCAAGGCTTTTGTAATCGCGGGATGCAGTTTGAGGATTCGCTCATCCCGCACGTGAATCGTGCCAAGCAGATACTGCGGAGCTCCTTCCTCGGGCGTGAGCTTCCATAGGAACGGACGTTCGATGCGATTGATGTCCGCGGATGTGCCCGGTTCAGCCGTCGCCTGCGTCTCGCGTCGCGGCGTTTCCACCTCGATCGCTTGAGACCAAGCTTCGCTGGGGACAAACAGCGAGCCGAGCAGGCCGAGCCAGGCCATCGCAAGACAACCAACACTTCGCAACCAACCGGCCAACGCAAGATTTCGCATATCGTATTTCTCGTGATTAACGAATCGATCGGTTACGAGAGGGGATGGGCCGACGCGAGTGGCGTTTCGAGCCCATCGCGAGTCATTTCGGAGGCGAGCGAATACCCTCGCTCGGCCAAGGAGAACTCTCGCTGCATGTGATGGACGACGAGACCGGCCTCGCACAATTCGCGGAGGCCTTCCAGGAATCGCATCGTGCCGCGCGCGTTGCCCGGTGTCTTCAGAACAACGACGGAATCGGCCCCCACCTCGACATGCACCATCAGCAGCCGATCGGCGCTGTCGAACGCGTCGTTGCTGCCACGGAGCTCGATGACGCCTCGGTCCTTGGCCAGAAAGAGAATGGCTCGAGCTTCTAGGCCCAACGAGCCCACCTCCCGCCGAGGCTCGATCCAAGACTCGGCCGCCAGTCGTGCCAATGCCACGACCGTGGGGGCTCCGGCGGTCAGGCTGTCCCAATCCATGGTTCGTCGTCGGTCGTCGCTAATGAATCGTTCGAGCATCGGTGGTTCATTCCGTTCGGAGGGACCGATCGAAGGATGGACTGACTGATGATAACGCCATTCGGCTGGCGGCGCGGAGGTTATTGACGGGTCGCACCCCTCGTCGGTTGATCCCCCTGAACCGTTCGTGGTAGGGCGAATCGTTCGGCAATCGCACTGCGAGCCGAGAATTTTGGGAACCGAAGCCCGAAGCCAAGCGTCGATGACCCCACGCACTTGGTCCGACGGCGGTCGTTTGGTGTCTGCTCAAGGCGGGAATCTTGCCCGCCCTTTGGGATACGGCTCGGCACGACGGTCCAGGTCGCACGTTTGGCGATTCGAGTAAGGCGGCTTCCCCAATTCGTACCACGCCGTGGTGAACCCCACCGTGAAGTACAATGCCACAGCTGAAGCCCCTTCGTCCCTGGATGTTGCCGCCAGAACGGCACTTCTTTCCGCGAGGTCCCATCGAATGGTTTCCCAATTCAATCTCCCCTATCATCGTGGAAGCACGTGGTCTCGACGGGGAGTCCGATTGACAGGATGGTTGTTGTTGGGAGTCGCCATGGTGGGCGGATCGATGGGGCAGTGGGGGCGCCGAAGTGGCGCTCAAGAGATCGGTTACGCGGAGCAGTTCGCTCTGGCGGAGAGTCGCGAGGCGGCTCTGCGGCAACTCGTTCCCGGCACCGAGGATTACTACTTCTATAACGCGCTTGTGTTGCAGCAGGCGGGACGACTCGATGACGTCAAGCCGCTGCTCACTCAGTGGGAAGAGCGGCATGGTCAGACCGACCGCTGGCGACAGATCACTTACCGCCAGGTCTTGCTCGGCTACGATCGCGATCCCGCCGCGTCGCTCGATGAGCTGCGCCGGCTACTGAACCTGCAGTTCAATCACCAACGAGCCCCGCAATCGAATCGGCCCGACCTTCCCACCGAACTCGATCAAGACGTCGTCACTTTCGCGGCCTACCTGGCCCGAGCCTACGCGGGCAACAACTCGACCGATGGCGTCGCCCCGAGTGGTCTTTATCGCCTGCTCGATCAGCCGTTCGATTCTCCGGCCCGTCGTCGTTCGGCGCTGTCTCGGCTGACCAATCCCGATTTCCCCGGACTCGCCGATCTGGTCATCGACGACCTCCGCGTGCCGAACCATGGCGTCTTCGGTAACTTGCCGATTCATCGGTCGTTGACGCTTGCCCAACTCGATCGCTGCCTAGAGCTCGATCCGAAGCTTGTTGAGAATTCGGCGTTCGTCGAAACGTATCTCACCAAGCTTTGGCCTGGCGCCGATGTCGACGC
>JAGQPS010000077.1:0-2927 GCA_020426595.1 Planctomycetales bacterium | reverse complement strand
CTCGATCCGAAGCTTGTTGAGAATTCGGCGTTCGTCGAAACGTATCTCACCAAGCTTTGGCCTGGCGCCGATGTCGACGCGGGCCGAGACGATGACGAGATGCTCGCCTATCTCGAACGACTCTGGACGTTTGTCGAGCCGCTTCCGCCGGTGCACAACGCGCTCAAGGCACAGGTCCTCCATCAGCGCTTGAGCTTCGATCTGCGGCATGGCGAGTACGACAAACCACGCTTCATGACGTATTTGCGATTGCCGCGCAACATTTCGTACATGCGGCCCGAGTACCTGCAGCGTCCCGAGCTACGCAACTTCGTCATCAACCTGCAACAAGACTTCTCCCAATCCACACGTCTACCTGCGATCAACGATGACGAGCCACTCGTTCGCGCGATGCTCGATCATTTCCTGCTCGAGGCCGACAACATCGACGAGTTCTCGCCCTACGTGCGGGACAGCTATCTCAACAGCCGCTTGGCCGAGGTCAAAATCTTGGCGGGGCAGGGGGATCCGGAACGCTGGGCCACGTTGCTCGGACCAGCCGCGTTCCAACAGTTGCGGGAGCGGATCGATCTGGAGTTCGTCGCCACCAATGCCCAGCTCTTCAAGCCAGGTGAGCCGGTCGCGCTCGAGCTCGATATCAAGAATGTCGAAACGTTGATCGTCAAGGTCTTCGAGATCAACGCGCGGAACTACTACGAGCAAGAAGGACGTGAAGTCAACACCGACATCTCGCTCGATGGCCTCGTCGCCAATCACGAACGAGTCGTCCGTTACGACGATTCGCCGCTGCGTCGCCTGCGCCGAGAATTCACGTTTCCCGAGATCGATCACCCGGGCGTCTACGTGATCGACTTCATCGGCAATGGCCGCAGCAGCCGCGCTCTCGTGCGAGTCGGACGACTTCACTACACGGTACGCACTTCGGCCGCCGGTCAACTCGTGAGTATCTACAACGATGCGGACGAGCGGCTCAAGGACGCCGTGCTCTGGATGGGAGGCCGCGAGTATACGGCGGATGAAGCAGGTGAAATCGCCATCCCGTTCAGCACCTCGCCCGGCTCGACGCCGATCATTCTGCGGCACGGAGCGATCGCGACTCTTGAGCGACTCGAGCACCTCGCCGAATCCTACTCTTTGACCGCCGGCATTCATGTCGATCGCGAGGCGCTGCTGCGTGGACGACAAGCCACGATCCTCGTGCGACCGCAACTGACGGTGTCAGGCCAAACGATTCCGCCGGGACTGCTACAGAATCCGAAACTCACGATCGTCGCCACCGACCTCGACGGCATCTCGACGACCAAGGAGATCCAGCCCTTCACGCTCGGTGATGGCGAGGAGTCGACGGCCACGATTCAGGTCCCTCCGCGACTCGCGATGCTCAATGTCACGCTCACCGGCACGATTAAGAATCTGAGCCAAGGCTCGGAAGCGTCGCTCAGTACGTCGGCCAACGTGGCGATCAATGCGATCGATCGGGAATCGGCGGTCGATGCGGTGCACTTGAGCCGAGGGGTCGATGGCTGGTTCTGCGAGGTGCTCGGCAAGACGGGCGAGCCACGCCAAGACCGGCCGATCAACTTCACGTTCAAGCATCGCGACTTCAATGCGACGCACAACGTCGTGCTCAAGAGCAACGAAGCGGGACGCATTGAACTCGGTGCCCTCGAGGGAATCGACACGCTCAGCGTGACCAATCCCGAAGGAGTGACTCAAAGTTGGGATCTCCAAGCGGACCGAGCCACGCCGTACTCGGTCTGGCACGGCATCGTGGGTCAAAGCGTGACCATTCCCTACACCGGTTCGCTCGGCGAGCCGTCGCGCATGGAGCTCTCGCTGCTCGAACGCAACGCTTCCGGCTACGTGGCCGATCGTTTTGATGCCTTGCGCATCGACAACGGGATGATCGAAGCGGTCGATCTTCCGGCGGGCGACTACGAGCTGGTGATCAAGCACGAACAACGCAGTGTGTTGATTCGACTGACCGACGGAGTCCTCGATGGCTCGATGGCGATCGGCGATACGCGCAAGCTCGAGGTCCGTCCCCGCACGAGCGTGAGCATCGCCTCGGCCGAAGTGGTCGATGGTAAGCTGCGCATCAAGCTTTCGGGCTCGTCCGATCTGACTCGCGTGCACGTGCTGGCGACTCGCTATCGCCCGGCGTTCGACGCCTACGGATCGTTCGCGGCGGTGTCCGACGGCGAGGCGTATTGGATGACGCGTCCTGGATTCAGCAATTCGTATCAATCGGGCCGTTCGATTGGTGAGGAGTATCAGTACATCCTCGACCGCAAGTACGCGACTCGCTATCCCGGCGTGATGCTCGAGCGACCGAGTCTGTTGCTCAACCCGTGGGCGGTTCGTACGACGGAAACGGGCTCGCAGCAAGCGGCCGCGGGCGATGACTTCGGGGCTTCTCCCGAACCAGCCTCCGCCGCCGTCGATGGATTGGAACGCGATCGACAAGGCGCGGGCGCTCAGGGTGACTACGTCAATCTCGACTTCCTCGCCGATGCGACTTACGTCACGGCGAATGCGGTGGTCGAGGATGGCGAGCTGGTCATCGAGTTGCCCGAAGGGATGCCCAAGCATTGGTTGACGATTGTCGCCAACAACAGACTCTCGTCGGCCGTGCATACGATGGTGCTACCCGAGACCGAGTGCGACAAGCTTGATCTGCGATTGCTTGATGCGCTTGATCCGACACAGTCCTTCGTGCAACGCAAGCAAGTCGAGGTGTTGCACGCGGGCGACCAGTTGGAAATGGCCTTGGGTAGTTCTCGCTTCCAGTCATTCGATTCATTCGGTGCCGTGTTCTCGCTGTTGACCACGCTCTCGGGCAACGGTGAGCTCGCTCAATTCTCGTTCCTCAAGGACTGGCCCACATTGGAGGAGTCGGTTCAACACGCAAAGTACTCCGAGTTCGC
>JAGQPS010000779.1 GCA_020426595.1 Planctomycetales bacterium | reverse complement strand
CAAAATTCGATGCGTTTCACTCATGTCAATGATGGGTCCTTCGCGGGTTACACCGGGGCTACTTGTTCGGCCGGTACCGGAAAACTCTCACACAAGGATACCACCGATTGGCGGATTTCGGACAGCACAGTTTCGTCCTCTGGGTGCTGCAGGGCCCGCAGCATCCACTGCCCGATACTCCGCATCTCGTCGGGGCCCATTCCTCGAGTTGTGATGGCCGGGGTCCCGATTCGAATGCCGGATGGATCCATCGGCTTGCGCTGGTCGAAAGGAATCATGTTCTTGTTCACGGTAATAGCGCAACTATCTAGCGACTTTTCAGCCGCCGAGCCACCGATGCCCAAGGGTGTGACGTCCACCAACAGCAAATGGTTATCTGTCCCTCCACTCACGAGGGATAACCCGCCGGACGACAGCACTTCCGCCAGCACTTGAGCATTGTCAATGACGGCCCGAGCGTAGTCCCGAAATTCCGGCTGTAACGCTTCACCCAGGCAAATGGCCTTGCCGGCAATTACGTGCATCAGCGGTCCGCCCTGCAA
>JAGQPS010000778.1 GCA_020426595.1 Planctomycetales bacterium | reverse complement strand
AAGTCCGATCTCACCTGCTGGCATTTGCCGTCGGGCTGCGTGAAGTTCCGCGCGAACGGCGCCGTGCCAGTGATCGGACTGTGCGACTGGTCGCCTTTCTGGATGCGATGGGTGCGGCCGCCGCTGCTGGAATGAAAGACATCGACCGACTGACTCTGGCAAAACGCCAGCTCGAGCGGAAAGCAGCGGGCAAGCGCACAACAAGTAGCATTCCGGTTGCCATCGACCTTCTGCTGTCGCGGCCGATCGTTTCGGCACACATGATCGCGAAGGCTGCGAAGATCACGCCGCGCGGTGCCTTGAACCTGGTTAGCGAGCTCGGCGCGCGTGAAATGACGGGGCGGGGGCGCTACCGTGCCTGGGGAATACTATGATTGACATGACGTCTGGTGATCGACGGAGGACTCGATGGGGCTGATAAACCTTGAAGACCGGGAGAAGCGCGCGATCGCCGCGATCGACCAGGGCGAGCTTGATCGGTTGATCGATGAGGCCATCACCTATGAGCAACACGGCAAATTCAGCAATTTGCCGCTCCACGAT
>JAGQPS010000777.1 GCA_020426595.1 Planctomycetales bacterium | reverse complement strand
GTCGCATCGCCATGGGCCATCACCATCAATCGCGAGGCGCCTTTCCCCGAACCGCCGCCGTTTCTTGCTTCGGTGAGAGCCACCAACAAATCTTGCTCGCTCGGTGCTTCGCGTTCTTCGTCCCATTGCGCTGCCACCACATGGAACGTGTTGTATTCGTCAATTCGCACGACCACTACATCCGGATCGTCTTCGATCTGCTCCTGCGTCATCTGCGTACTGGGCCGGTCATCCTTCGGAGTCGGCACGGGAAACGACTTCTGCATCGTGAACGCGGCGGTCACCATGAAAAAGATGAGCAGATTGAACGTGACGTCCACCATCGGCGTCATGTCCATCTCAGCTTCTTGCCTCTCTCCACGCTCGCGGTGGACAACTTCAAGATCTTCCGGTTCAAAACTCATAGCGGTTACTTATTCCAATTCTCAGATCATTGCTTCTCGAGCACAGCGACAAACAACCTCGCCCCTTCCACTTGCCCCACCGCACGCGCCACACGACTCAGCTCGCGCGCCTTGACCTCCTTTTCCGCTTTGATGATCAC
>JAGQPS010000776.1 GCA_020426595.1 Planctomycetales bacterium | reverse complement strand
GGCTTGAGAAGTCCGGTGCCCAATGCGATCGTCAGCAATCCGAGCCAGAATGTGGCCTCGGTAGGCACGGCCATCAGGTAATGGCCGCAGGCGATCACGATTCCCCCGTACAGCACGGTGCGGCGCGCACCGAGCAACCGGTCGGCGATCCAGCCACCCGCGATGGGCGTTAAGTACACCAACCCGACGTACGTGCCGTACACGGCTTTTGCGACACCGGTGTCGATGTGCAGGCCCGGGTTGTCGCCGGTCAACGCGGCCGTCATGTACAGCACCAGGATGGCTCGCATGCCGTAGTAGGAGAAGCGCTCCCACATCTCGGTGAAAAACAGCACGAAGAGACCAGGCGGGTGGCCGAAAAAGCGGCGGTCCTGCGTGTCGCTGGCGATTTCAGTTTCAGCCATCGCGGCCATCTCTCCCGGAATCAACTGCGGTACGGGCGCAAGCGAGGGGCGCCTACCTGTCGGCCCGCCAGCGCGCGCTCAGGGATAGCCGGAATGTCATCGGCGCGCCAAGCGATTCGATGCCATCCACCGTCAGGCCG
>JAGQPS010000775.1 GCA_020426595.1 Planctomycetales bacterium | reverse complement strand
ACTCCGTTCCAGCCAGCGGCACATTTGGCGCTGGCGTGAATGGATCATCG
Organism: Planctomycetales bacterium; assembly: GCA_020426595.1. Taxonomy (GTDB): domain Bacteria; phylum Planctomycetota; class Planctomycetia; order Pirellulales; family Pirellulaceae; genus UBA11682. Next base: position 494 of record JAGQPS010000775.1, on the reverse strand, counting down.
CTTCGCTCAACGAGGACAAGCCGTACGATCGCATGATCACGGAAATGCTCGCCGCCGACGAGATCGCCCCGAACGACCTCGACACGCTGCGAGCCACGGGCTACCTGGCCCGTAATTTTCACAAGAGCAATCGCAACATCTGGCTCGACGCTACGGTCGAGCACACGGCCAAGGCTTTCCTGGGCATGACAATCGACTGCGCTCGCTGTCACGATCACAAGTTCGATCCGCTGCCGCAATCCGAATACTATGCCCTCCGGGCCGTGTTCGAACCGCATGAGGTGCGCATGGAACGCCTGCCGGGCGAGGCCGACACGCAGAAGCAAGGTCTCGTCCGCGCGTACGATGCCAAGCCCAACGCCGAGACCTTTCTCTACGTGGCGGGCAATGAGAAGCACCCCGACAAAGAGCATCCTCTGGCGCCGAATGTTCCGGCAGTGATCGGCTTGGAGTACGAGCCACATTCGATCGACTTGCCTCCGTTGGCGGTCTAT
>JAGQPS010000774.1 GCA_020426595.1 Planctomycetales bacterium | reverse complement strand
GCCATACACCACCTGGACCGCGCCTGCCGAGGCAACGCCAGGACTACCGGCTATATCCTTGCCCGGTATGCCGATGGCGAGGTCGTCGAAGCCGTCATCGTCGAAGTCGCCGCTGGCCAGCGCGTAGCCGAACTTGTCGCCGGCCTCGTCGACGCCGTTGTAGCCGAGCACGCCCTGGCGGATCAATGCCTGCACGGTCCAGTCGTCGGCCGCCGAGCGCCGATAGATATAGACCGTGCCGCCACCGCCCGGGTTGCTGGCACTGTTGCTGTCGCCAATCGCGATTTCGTCGACGCCATCGCCGTTGAAGTCGCCGGTGGCCAGAACGCTGCTGTAGTTCGGCGTGGCCACGGTCTTGCCGCTGAACCGCGACAACGGATAGGGCCCGCCGATCGAATACGACTTGCCCAGCAGCACGCGGAACCGTGCCGGCGAGCTCAATTCCGAAATGACCAGGTCATCGATGCCATCGCCATCGAAGTCCCCGTTCGCCATGCGAAAGCCGTAGTAGCTCTCCGCCGGGTCGGCATACGGATTGGCCAGA
>JAGQPS010000773.1 GCA_020426595.1 Planctomycetales bacterium | reverse complement strand
GCCGGTTGAGACTGTACTCCGACCGGCTCGAATGCGGTGATTGGACAATCGCATATGACGACATACGTGAGGCCGTTTTGTCATCATTTCGGTCGCCAATACTTCGCATCCCGGGATACGTCTTGGCGGTTCGAACCGACGATGACACTTTTCACTTCGGACTGAATGGTTGGCGATACTGGAATGGCGAACTTCCTTTTCCGGTCACGCGCCAAAAGGCTAAATTGAAAATGTCACCGATCAGCATTGTCGCGCGTGCAGTGCTTGTCGGCTACGCTATATACTTTGTATGGACATGGGTTGAGTCTCGTTAATCCACGCCAACACCTTCGATCAAACCGCCGACGAACCAACGGTTCAACCGGAGCCACGGGCGCTGTCGGTTCCGAACCTACGCTGACTGCCGTGGCCCGGTTAACCGCAACGTTCGCAACCGCAGGTCCATTGCCGCTTGAAGCGTGCACTCGCCAACCGTGTCCGCGGGACTCTCGGCGATGTTTCTCGATCTGTGGCATGTATTCAGTGGCTCGATGGATCGTCAAGA
>JAGQPS010000772.1 GCA_020426595.1 Planctomycetales bacterium | reverse complement strand
GTCAGCAATCCTGACTCGTGTTGCAGGTGATTCGAGAGAGCGAACAAGGAGAGCGCGAGGACGAGAATCACCACGCTTTGCAGGAAATCCGGCACCCAGTGATTTCTCAGCACGTAGGTCAACAGGTAGGCCGTTCCCCATCCCAGTCCGCCACCCACGAGGAGGGTGCGCCCGACGGCCAGCGGTACCGAGGAATGGTGACCCTCGCCGCCGGCAAAGAGGGCTCCGAACACCAACACGGCCAACACCGCGCCGACCGGGTCGATCACGATGCCTTCCCACTTCAGGATCGTGCCGATTGGTTTTTTCGGTTTTACCGCGCGGAGCAGGGGACCGATCACGGTGGGCCCCGTCACCACCAGGATCGCGCCGATCAGGAGGCTCACCTGCCACGTGAACCCGGCCAGGTAGTGGGCCGCGACCGTGGAGAGCAACCAGGTGACCAGCGCGCCGAGACTGACGAGACGCAGCACCGTCATGCCCGCCTCCTTCAATTCCCGAAATTTCAGCGATAGCCCGCCCTCCAGCATGATGATCGCCACCGA
>JAGQPS010000771.1 GCA_020426595.1 Planctomycetales bacterium | reverse complement strand
TCTCCGCGACGATCAGCCCTCCGGTTTCCTGTCGAGTTCCCCCGCTTTATAGAGCTTCCAATAATCCAGCAAAGCCCTGCGAACTTTCCCGTGCAGCAGGAACAGTCCCAGCATGTTCGGGAATGCCATGCTCAGAATCGCCAGATCGCTCAGGTCGAGAATATTCTTCGGCGAAACGACCGCCCCCAGAAACGTGCAGATCAGAAACAGGATCTTGTAGATGATCGAGGAATTGTCCCCGAAAAGATACGCCCAGCATCGCTCGCCGTAATACGACCAGGAGATGATCGTCGAAAAGGCAAACAGGAAGACCGACAGCGACAGGACGTACGGGAAAAACGAAATGTGTTCCCCCATGGCGGCGGAGGTCAGTCCCGCCCCATTCTGACTGGAAACGTAATCGGCGTAGTCGGGATTGTTCCAGGCACCGGTGATCACGATCACCAAAGCCGTCATCGTGCAGATCACGATCGTGTCGATGAACGGTTCCAATAGGGCCACCAACCCCTCGCTAACGGGATAGTCTGTCTTGGCTGCGGAGTGAG
>JAGQPS010000770.1 GCA_020426595.1 Planctomycetales bacterium | reverse complement strand
GAGTTTTTTTTGACCTGCTTCCGTCGTCGTCGTTCTCTTAATGAGCGTTCTGATCTCGAAGCTTTCCCGTACGGGAACATCGACAAAGAACAGCTTTCCTCTGCTGCCTCTGCTTCCTCATGTTCATTCAATCAAGTCTGCTTCGTAATCATGGAAGTTGATTGTGGGTCACATCTAAGCCGATCGGCCGCATGATGAAGAAGCTCTACATTGAGACGGTCGGCTGCCAGATGAACATGCTCGACAGCGAGCTGGTGGTCGCCGCGTTGCGCAAAGACGGCTATGACCTGGTCGCCACGGCCGCCGAGGCGGACACGATTCTGTTCAACACGTGCAGCGTGCGCGAGCACGCCGAAGAGAAGGTCTACAGCAAGCTCGGCTGGCTCAAGCGGCTCAAGCAAGAGCATCCCGAAAAGGTGCTGGGCGTGATGGGCTGCATGGCCCAAAACCATCAGCGGCTGGTGTTTGATCGGGCGCCGTATGTCGACGTGGTCGTCGGGCCGGGGCAACTGCATCAGATTCCAGCGCTCATCAAGAACGTGCAGC
>JAGQPS010000076.1 GCA_020426595.1 Planctomycetales bacterium | reverse complement strand
ATCGCCGCGAAATGTGGCGAGTGTGGCAACAAGGCTCGGCTAAGAAAGTCCGGACGAGACTTCGCACTTTGTTGCTCGCAGTGCCAGTTGGAAGTTCCGTTCTTCCAAAATCCAATCGACTAAACCGGAGTCGATCTAGCGCTGACGGAACTCGGCATTCCTCCGTGCCGCTCCGTGTTTCTCCGTGGTGAGAAAGAAGGGATGCTCCGTCCACGCTTTAAGAACCTTGCTTTTGCGGAACATAAGGCGACATTCTTGAGGCTCCGTCTTAGGGGCCGCGGTTTGCCCGTTTGCTGGCGTGCGACAGAGTCGGCTTTTGCTCCGCGAAAGCAGGTTACTCGAGCCCACTCACAGCTTGCCGAATAACACCGTCACGCCGTGGTGGATCACCGGTCTGCTGAAAGACGCGTGACCTAATGAGGATCGTTCGGCGTGGTTTCGTCCTCTCCCGCGTGTCTCTCCTCCGCGAACGCGGCTTCGGCCGCCAATCCACGAGCACGCAGTTGGGCGAGTGCCTCGTGGGAAACCCCTTGCTCAGTAAATAGCAGGAGCTCGCTTGGTTGTGTTTGGTACGAGAAAAGGCTGACCAAGACGCCGGTTTGGGCTTCGCAGTGCGGGCACCACACGGCGTCAATCCGCAAGTGAGGGTCGGTGTCGACCGAGGCATCGGGAAGCTCGTCGATCGCCTGCAAGCCGCGTCTCGTGACCTCCTCGCCAAACGCCACGGGATCTTCTGGAGCCTCCACGCGGAGGAGTCCCTGATGCGATTCCAGCCAGGCTTGGCACGGTTTGCAAAACGGGGGAGCTGTTGCCTTGAACCACCAACGAGCGGCGAACGCCGAACCGACGGTCACGACGAGTCCCTCCACGATCCATAAGGCCAGAAGTCCGTTGCCCGCGATCACCGTATTCTCGCCGTCGCCCATGATGATGATGCCGGGACCGTGGTACAGCGCGTCGGCGAACAGCAAGAGATGATGGGGAAGCCCTGCGACGAGACCGAGATCTGGAACACGAATCGCCGCATTGGCAGCCCATGAGGCATATAGGATGACGGCTCCGGTGAGCAGCCCGACGACGACGTGAGCTCCGAAATGAGGCACGAATTGGGCGAGCGAGCCTCGCGAAACCACCCAGCCGCCGGCGGCGGCAACCGCGATTGTCAAACCCGCACTGACCACCACATGCGGTGAATACCAAAGCGCGAAGGCATAGAGACCGCCGATGGGAAACGCCAAGAGTAGCGAGCTGACCGCAAGGATCGTCACACGAACAGCCAGCGATGAGACGCGGGGTGGGTCACTCATCGGCGTATCCTTGTAGCAAGACCATCAAATCGATGAATACTCATATCCGTGACCCGGCGCCTGACAATCGAACTCGAGCTTACCCAGTCTTGCCGATGCGTTATGGGTGTCTCAACCCTGGGCTCTCGAAAAACCGGTACTCGACTGGCGAGCAGAAAGCACGCGATTGGGAAGCAAGGCTACTCTTTAACTCTTGTTCCACGGACAACCGGGGATTGGCTGAGGGAGCTGCGACTCTCCGTGCGTCGCAACCAATCGAGGTCGTAACCATCCACCACGGACTCAAGATGCGGCGCACGTGGAAGGTCAACCGGAACGTTCTTCGATAGGTTGCCGATCACCAATCGAGCGAACCGGAACTCGTGCCGAATGACTCGACCTCGATGCCACGCGTTTGCAGCAGCTTCACGAACAGGTTGCTTAGCGGCATGTTATTGTCCGCCGGGAAGGCGACGTGGCGGCCGTGATCGAATCCGCCCCCCGCGACCATGATGGGCAAGTTGTGCCAGTCATGGCTGTTCGCATTGCCCAAGTTGCTGCCAAACAGCACCGCGGTCAGATCGAGTAAACGACGAGGGCCTTCCGTCTTGGCTTTTAGATCGGCCAGCAAACGATCCAGCGCCGCCATCTGCGCCTGTTCGATCAACTCGAGTTGCCGAATCTTTTCGGCCTCCTGACCGTGATGCGACAAGTTGTGATGATCGATCGAGACGCCGGGGACGGGCGGAACATCGTTACGGCCTTGCACGGTTACCGTTACGACTCGCGTGGAATCGGTCTGCAAGATCAAAGGGATGAGCTGGAACAACGCTTCCATGCGGCCGATCAAATCGTTGTCTTCCCGCACATCCTCGGGACGCGACAACTCCACCTTGGGCTTGGGGCGTTCCAACCACTCTTCTTGTGCGAGCAAGCGGCGTTCCATTTGACGTACGCTCTCGAAGTACTCCTCCAACCGCGCCTGATCGGCGGGAGTGCTGGTTTGCGAGAGTTTGGATATCTCACGCCGCACGGCGTCGAGCACGCTGCGACCTTCGCTCAGGCGTTGACGCTGACGAGCGATTTCGTCCGGCGTGCCGGCGACGAACAGGTCGGCATAGATCTGGGACGGCGATGCCTCGGCCGGAATCATCACGCCGCTGTGAGTGTACGACTGGCTTGAATGCGTCGTGCCCAGCACGAGTGACGGAAATCGGGTGACGAACCCCAACTGCTCGGCGGCGAATTGGTCGACCGAGATCGAATTGCGAAAACCGGCCAGTCCAGGGTGCCGAGCCGCGGTCAACCAGGTGCGCTCCGATGCGTGTCCATCCGAGCCGTTTTGCTCGGGATGGGACAGTCCCGAGAAGACCGTGAAGTCGCGACGGTGTTGTTCCAAGACTTTCAAATACGCGGGAGCTTGATAGTCGTTCCCCTCCGTTTCCGGAAAGAAGTTGGGTCCGTAGAGCCCCAAGGTCGTGCAGATCAAGACCATGCGCTGGGGTGGCTGCTCGAGCTCTTCATCGCCTCGCGAAAATCGGTCGAGGAGCGGCAGCGCGATCGAGACGCCGGCAGCGCGAAGAAAGTTCCGACGACCCAACTTGAAAACGAAACTCATGATCGGTCTCTTCCTTCTCGGTCGCCATGGCGACTCCGCACTCCCCTGCTCACGGTCCCAGTCACCGCGAGTCGTGCCTACTTCTCGCGAAACAAGCGGCTTTGCACGATCGCGTGCAACAGTCCTCGCACGCGAAAATCATCGGCTTGCTCGGCCGCGATAATCGAATCGATCTCGGCATGGTCGGCGCGTTCGACCTCATGCCCCGTGGCGTAGGTCATCCATTGGCTCACGAAATGCCTCGCGATCTCCGGTTCCCTTGTCAGCAACCAGCGTTTCAAGTCCGCGGCATCGGCGACCGACGTTCCATCATCCATGACCGTCGATGAGTCGACTTCGGGACCGATTTTGTACTCCCAAATGGGACGTCCACGCAAAAGATACTCCGGTCGCTCACCCTGGACCGTCGAGCGATATCGTGAACGGTAACCACCGATCACGTCAAAGCTCTCCAAGGGAAAGCCCAAGGGATCGAACGACCGGTGGCACGCGGCACAGGAGGGAACTCGCCTGTGAGCGTCGAGTTGTTCCCGGATCGTCGTCGCGCCTCGAGTGTCTGGCTCGATCGCGCCGACCGACGCGGGGGGAGCGGGAGTCGGCTGGCCAAGCAGTCGCGACTGGACCCACACGCCCCGAGTCACTGGCGAGGAGACGGTGCCATTGGCCGTCACCTTGAGAATCGCGGCTTGCGTCAATATGCCTCCCCGCGGAGAGTCGGCCGGGAGCTCGATCGGTCGCACCTCCTGCCCAACGATCGGCGGCAAGTCATAGTGCTCGGCGAGTCGCCGATTTCCCATCACGAAGTCACTATCCACGATCAAACGCAACGGCCGGTCGTGAGTCAGTAGTTCGGCCAGGAAGGCCCGTGATTCCTCGATCATCGACTGCTTTAACAGCTCGTCGAATTCCGGATACAGTCGGCCATCGGGAGTCGTCGCGTCGATGCGTCCGACGTCGAGCCATTGATCGACAAACGCGTTCACCATGACTCGGGACCGGGGATCGCCCAGCAGCCGTTCGGTTTGCGCTCGGAGCACTTGGTCGTCGCCGAGCCGTCCGCTTCTGGCGACCTCGAGCAACTCTTCATCGGGAAGCGTGCCCCATAGGAAATACGACAGTCGATTGGCGAGCGCGTGGTCGTCGAGTCGCCCTAACGGCTCGTGGTGCAAGAGGAACTGAGGCGATACGAGCATCGCGCGGACAGCTCGCCTCATGGCGTCTTCGTAACGCGCGCCATTTTCGAGAGCGTCGTGGGCCAGCTCCAGGAAAGGGGTGAGTTCATCGGAGTCGACGGGGCGACGAAACGCTCGTTCGGCGAAATGTCGCAGCGACGCCTCCGCCGTCCCGTGGGGATCATCGACGACCGCCTCGTAACCAATGCGTCGTCCCTGTTCCCACCGTTCGCGCTCCAGCGGTTCTAGCGCGACATCTCCGAGGACTCGCCGCACGCTTTCGGGAGGCCAAGATTCCTGCAGTGGACCTTCGACCTCGATCCACTCGATCGCGAGCCCCTCACCCGCATAGCGCTCGGCCGCCGTATTCCAAATGTTGCTGTCCGGACTGGCCGCCATGAGTTGGTCGGGAGCCGGGTAGCAGTACTCGTTGTTCTCGACTCGCGCGATCACTTCGAACGTCTGATACTCGTCCGGCAGCACGTCCCAATAGCCGACCATCCGCGTCGATCCCTTACTCCAGTTACCCAAATGAAACTGAAGCACGACGGGGCGATTCGCTTGGAACGCCTTGGCTCGGATGCGGAACCGGTACATGCCTGGGACTTCGAAGTGCATCGCGTGTAGACGCGTGATGTACGCCGCGTCGGTGAAGATCGCGACGCTGTCCCCCAAATCCCGAACGACGGGATGATCGGATGTCAGGTTCGAGCGAATGCCGCGCTCGTCTCGATACGTGAAACGTTGCGGATCGGTATTGGGACGAGGACCGAATTGCAGAGCCTCATCCAAGGCGGCATCGACCGCGACCAACCATTGGTCGACGTGAAGCGGAGAGAATCGCAGGCCTCGAGCCACGCGGTCATAGCCCCCTTCCCTTGATTCCTCGGGGAGCAACGGCTGCAAGGGAAGCGAGATCGCGAGGAGATCCTGGACCGTGCGCTCGAACTCGCCGCGAGTCAATCGCCGCTGGGGAGTTCGACCATTGAGCGATCGATACGCGTTCTGTTGCTCGATGATGCTCGTTTCCAGGGCCCGCACGAAATCGGCTCGCTCTCGTTCCCCGAGCGTCGACGAGTCGGCTGGCGGCATTTGTGCTCGTTCGACTCGTTCGAGCGCCTTGAGCCAACGAGCTTGTACCGACACGTCGGCCAGCGTCGCCCCGGTGGAGTCCCAGTGCGAGGTCTGGCTGAAGAGAGGAAGATCGGACCCGGAGTCATGACACTCGACGCAGTGCTCGTCGAGCAATTCGGCGAGTGGCCGGGGGAGTGTCTCTTGTGCGTTGACGCCGATGCCATACGCCAACATGAAACAGCAGGCGCACGAGAACGCCGCGACCGACGTTCTCGAGTCCGGCCGAGATCGGCGCGGGAAGAACCCGAGACGGAACATGGATGTGCTGCCCAATTGGAAATGCCGTTGCTCGAGACGCTCCCGTCCAACGTCCCGCATTCCGTCGCCATTACGCGACGCCATAGCCACCAATGTACCGCAAACGCCGTCGGGTCGCCCTGTTTTCAGGGGAGAAAGTCACGGCGAAGACCCGCGGTGGCAGGCGAGACCCCGTGGCGAACATGCGGAGGGAACTCACGCCAAGACGCGAAGACGCAAAGAAGCCTAGGAGTCGGACAGCGATTCCTTTTTTGCCGTCGTAGTCGCCATCCTCGACAATCCTATTTCACTCGCCATCGGTCGCCGGGGTTTGCTCTTCGAACTCGAGTGGTGGCAGCGTCTCCATCGTGTCGGTCTCCTCGCTCCAGCGAGTCCATTGATTGACCGGGACTTGTTGGGCTCGCGTCACGTGGCCGCTGGGCCAGCGAATTTCTAGCTCGTCGATCGTCTCGGCGCTTCCCAGTCCAAAGTGCGTTTCCGCCGGGCCGTTGCCCAGAAAACTGGTTGCCGGAAATAGGTCACGCACGATCTTGCGATCGCCCACGCTCGCCGTGATCCGGGCTCCAATGCCATACGCGTTCGACTCGGAGCCAACAAGTTGGACGCCGAGCCAGTTGCCCGTCGCGCGCGTATTGCGGAACGATCGCAGCGGACCGCCACCCACGCTCGCGACCAGCAAGTCGACGCCACCATCTCGATCGATATCGCAGGCGATCAGCGTGCGCGAATCGGAGTCGATGTCGAGGCCGGTGATGGGCGAGACATCGTGGAACTCAAGATGATCGTGTCCGATCAGGACTCGGTTGCGTTCGAAGCTGGCGAGGTTGCGACGCGTGCCGATCACTCCCGCGGGCAATTCGTCCCACGGTTCGTTCAGATTCGCATCGAGTTCACCCTTGGGTGAGACTCGAGCCAATCGTTGTTCGGGAGCGATGGCGATGGCTTGCCAGAGCGGCGAGGCGAAGTCGGGGTCGGTTCGTGCGTAGCTTTGCAAGCCAGTGCCGACGAGCAAATCAAGCCGGCCATCGTTGTCGAGGTCGGCCATCGCCGGCGCGAAGCTCCATCCGATTTCGACCGCGTTACGAGTCGGATTGCCGCGCGTGACTCCCTCGGCTCCGCCAAGCCACAATTGTCCGCCATGGTTAAGGCCGGCCAACGTTTCACGGATCGACGCGTCGTGATCGGCTTCACTCAAGAGCCCCAGGATTCGCTCACCCGCCAAGCTGTACCGCCCCGCGGTGTAAATGTCGGTGAAACCATCTCCATTGAGATCGCCCGTGGTGAGGCCGCCGGACATCGAAATCGCCTCGGCGCCAAACTGACGAGTCGCGTCCTTGAACGTGCCGTCCGTTTGATTCAGGAGGAATACGTCACGCGCGTATTCATTGGTGATGACCAGATCGGGATACAGGTCGTCGTTCAAGTGGACCCACGCCGCGGCGTTGGACAGCCGGCCGCCTCCACCAGCGCCACTCTCGGCGGTCACCTCGACGAAGGTGCCATCACCCTGGTTTTGCCAGAGTTCGTTGTAACGCCCCGAGGTCTCACCGCCGATCCAGGAATCCAGCGGTTTACGCGGTGGGAATTCCTGGTGATAGACCAAGTACAAATCGAGATCGCCATCCAAGTCGTAGTCGGCGACCGTCGCTCCCATGCAGTAGGGGCGAATTTGAATTCCGCATGATTCCGTGACCTCAACGAACAAGCCATCGTCATTGCGATAAACGCCGTCACCCAGAATCAAATCGACATCGCGGTCGTTGTCGAAATCGAGCCAGCAAGTGATGAGCGTCGTGAGCGGTCGGGGGACGTCGATGCCGAGATCGCGCGCTCGCTGTACCCAAACTCGATTGGGTTGTTGCTTCACGAGGCGAGGTGGGTCGGCGGCCGCGGCGATCGCCATGTCCAAACGACCGTCGAGATCAAAATCCTCCACGCCGATTTGGAAACGATAGACCATCGTCTCCTCGGCTTTCACTCGCGTATCACGATTGTCGACGATGGCCTGACGCTCGAGCCGATGGAGCTGGGTGGTTTCCTCGAACCAATACTGATCGGCCGAGACTTCCCGTTGCTCCAATTCACGCCAACTCATGACGAACGGTTCGTCACCGATCGACGCGAGCGACGTGATGCGGCAATCCAGCTCGTCGATTCCCTCGAGCGACAATGGCTGCTCGGCATTGGCCTGCTCGCCATGGATCGTCCAGGCGATGACGACTCGAGTCATCCCGTCCGGATCGGACGGCGCGCTCACGGATCGAACTTCAAAACGAGTGGTCGCGTCGGCAGTGAACCGAGCGGCTCGGGCTTTCCAAACTCCGACCAAGGTCTCGGCCGATTGGGTCGGCGCCCCGGATGTCGTGTCGTTGGCGGTTCGTCTGGAAACGATCCGGAACTGCGGTTGCTCGGTGACTTGTTCGTCCGCGTCCATCAGTCGCACGGTGGCCGACGGCGGAAAGCTGCGTGCGAGCCGATCGGCGTCTCCCGCGACAATCGCCTCGAGCCACGGAGCTCCCCAGCGCCGCTCCAATTCAAAGGCCGCGTGTTCGCGTTCCCAAATCTCCGTGCGCCGCTCGAGAGGCAGAATCGAACCCGCGGGGGCACCGTCGGCCGCATGTTCGGCATGGTCATGATCATGATCATGACCATGGGCATCGGGTGTTTCCGTTTTCGCCTTGGGTTGGCAGCCGGTTGAGAGGATGCAGGTCAAGCCAAATGCGAGCCAAAGGCCGATCGCATGGCAGCGAGTCTTCCGACGCTGACTCCGCCGGTCCCGCCAATGCGGCCGGGCGGAACCGTGTGAAGCGATTGAAGTCAGCGAGACCGAGTCGAGTGCGGGTCGCCACATCCTGCGCGCTCCTGCCAAGGTGAAGGAAGTCTGGGCGTTGTGAAACTTGATTTGCTCTAATCGCTTGGGAGCGTGCGGACTCATCGGAGCGGCACCACCGTGTAACGCCCTCCTATCGACCCCCGTGATTTCAAACCGATTCATGGCTCGATTGGGACCTGCCTCGTGCGTCGGCAAACGACCAAGGCATGCGGGCCGCATGCGGATCGAAGCCACTCACGCGAGTCTCTTGCCACTGGAGCGCCAACATGACGGAGTTGATTCCCGACCCGATGCCAAGCAATCCGATCCGATCGCCACTTTCGTAGAAGCCGGCCTCCGCACCGAGCGCCAAGGTGACTGGGAGCGCGGCGGAGCCAGTGTTTCCCAGGTACTCGAGAGTCGCGAAGTCCCGCTCGACCGGCCGCGCGAGGCTCTCGAGCATCGCCTTCCGATGCGCCGCCCCCACCTGGTGGCAACAGGTCTTATCGATCTGGTCGCGCGATAGTCCGGTTTCCGCCAGGAAACGCTCGAAGCAGGCGGCTCCCGTCGCGATGCCTTCGGCCATGAGCCGCTCGGAGTCGGTGGTCATCAATGGGTGCATTCCATCACCAGCCGCTTCGTCGGCTCCACTATGACAGAGCTTATGGTGAGCGGTTCGCGCGACGGCATGGCCTCCGAGCACGCGATTGCCCGTTCGGCTCAACGACTCGTGACACAACACGACTCCGACACTGGCCGATCCAATCGTGAGCGAGGCGACGGCGAGCTTGACCGATTGGCGAGTCCACCGCGGATCGTGATTGAGACTCTCGATCGTCGTTTCGACGAGGCCTCGGCTGCTTTCGCTCGAGACGACCAATGCGGCCTCGATTTGGCCGAGTTCGATCATGTTCGCGGCTTGCACGATTCCGTTGAGCACACCCAGGCAGGCGTTGGAAACGTCGTAGGCGAAGCAGTCTTCCGGGAGTCCCAAGGCGTGATGAACGCGGCACGCGGTCGCCGGTTCCAGATGATCCCGGCAGACCGAGGCGTGGATCAACAGTCCGATCCGGTCGGGGGAAATGTCGGCAGCTTCCAACGCTCGACGACCACTTTCAATGCTCAAGTCGCCGGGCAGTTGATCGGGTTCCCAGAGCCTCCGTTCCTTGATGCCGGTCATGAGTTCGAGTCGCCCCGGCGGGAGGCGCAAACGCTGGTAGAGCGGTTCGAGTCGGGCTTCCAGTTCGTCGCTGGAGAGCGATTGAGCCGGCAGCGTATAGCCGAGCGACTCCAGGCAAACCGATTGAAACTGCATGCGGAAAAAATCCTCAAACGAAAGTCGCCGGCCGCTCAAGTCGCCGGAAGCTCACCGATTTTACAGTTCCGGCCACAAAAGCGCCCAGCGGTCTCACTAACGCTTTGCCTCCCAATGACTTATCCGCATCGCTCGGCACCCCGTCCGCCCGCGGACCTCGGTTTCCTACTCGCTAGCAATAGGCTCAGTCTATGGGATGCTTGCACAAGATGTTGTGGGCGAGCGTTATGCTGGGCCCTAAATAGGTTTTTTGTTTCCTGGGCGGTTTGCTCGCCTGCTAGATTGCGGCCTCGCGTTAGCCGAGGAGGCCGGGGGCAGGGAGTTGCCCTCGAGGATGCGAAACCCTGCGAACCACCGAATCGATCACCAACTGTACGGAGGCCCGAGTAAGCGAAGTCGACTGGCTACGAGTTGAAGGGAGTCTGTTGTCGACCGTGGATGTTTGTTCCTCGCCACACGCATCAGCGACCGGTTGTTTCCGCAAGAGCGACCAGGGCCAAGGCAAGCCACCACGAGCGACTCTTCTTTTCCACTCTGGCCTCCTGGGATGGAGCCAAGCTTGCACTGCAGGACTCTCCCCACCTGGGTCTGGACCTCGCGGATTGGGTGATTCGGTCAACGGTGATTGACGAGGAGTCGCGGGAACTTGTTCGTCGTGTCATGACCGCCGATCGCTGTTGCGATGGTTGCTGTTGCAATGATCGCTGCTGCGATGATCGGCTCAGTAGGAAATCAGTGGGCTCGGAAGGAAAACCAAACCCACTGGTCAATCGAGTCGGGCGAGCTGAGTCAGGTAACAGCCTGGCTCGGTTCGATTCCAGCTCGGTTGCAAATTCGTGGCACGCCGCTTCAGGAATGGATCGCATAAGGGACGGGAGGCCCGATGCAGTCGCTCAATCAATATTCGCTCGATCGTCGTAAGCTCGACCGTCAACTCAGGCTCCAAGAGCCCGCCCATTTGCTACGCATCTTCGATGCGAGTGGTTCGGCGGGAGACTCGGCCGAGTTGAATTCGCTCGATACCGCCGCTCATACGGGCTCCGCAAAGTCCGCATCGCGTGGCGTATCTCGGTTGGCTCGAGCTTCCTCGCGTGGAGCGACGCCGGCGAGTCTCCGGGCTCATTGGCGAATGTTGTTGGCGGCCAACGCCTTTTCGCACGCGAGTCGGTGGGGATCGACGGTGACTGGGAAGTTGCTGTCGGTCATCAGTCAGGAGGACGATGATCCACCGCCGAGGCCGTCTGGGGCGGCCTTTGTTGAACGAGTCGCTCGGACCATGAAGGTGCCGCGACCCGTTCTTAATTCCGCGAAACCGAAACGCGGAGTGAATCCTCCGGTGGCCGCCTTGGCGGTCGTCGAAGATCGTTCGATCGCCGAGCCTAGCTGCGGGAGGCATGCAGGGGTGGCGGCGAGTTCGCGACGATATTCCGAGACGCGCTCGCGTCTCGAACCACTTCGGACGCCGCCCTCAGGACCGCGTTCGCTCTCGATCGCCGCGCTCAGCGTGGATGGTCCTTTTCGTGCCACCGTGGAACCGAATTCTCGGCGTGTGTTGACTCGTCGTCGCCCGTCGCGAATGGATCGGTCCTCGGAAGCGCGTCGGTTTACTACGACATCGCCGTCGCGAATGCCTCGGGGCACTTCGCGTTGGGGAGTGTTTGGGCGTTGGGGGACGTTTGGGATTACGTGCCTCGGCGACCGGTCGTTTCCTCGCATTCACGTGGCCCGGTCGATTCGCCGCCTGGCCGCCGCGTGAGCCGAGGATCAGTCAAGGCCCATCTCTATTTCGCCGTCGTCATTCGCCGTCGAATGATGACTCATTTTGAGGCTCCAAAAATCAAAGCCGAGCCTCGCCGCAACGCTAAGGGAGTTGTCCGAGATGCAAAACAAGCCATTGGTCGGAATCAATGCGGACTTTCGCGCTGCCAAGGGTGACCCGAACGCCTACCTGGTTCTCGCGGCCGGGTACTTTGATTGCGTTTCCCAGGTCGGTGCGATCCCCGTCATTCTGCCTCCGACTGGCGACGAGGATGACATTAACCGCTTGCTCGATCAGCTGGATGCTGTCGTGCTCGTCGGTGGCAATGACCTCAATCCTCGTAACGATGGTTTCATGGTGCATCCTTCCATGAAGTTGATGGAGGAGCGTCGTGAGAATTTTGATCGCCGGCTGATGCGAGCGATCGCACAACGCCGCACGCCGGTCTTCGGAATCGGAGCCGGCATGCAGTTGATGAACGTGACCCTCGGTGGATCGCTGTTCTATCACCTGCCGATCGACGTGCCCGAGGCGATGCCTCACCGTGACGCGCAGGATCCGGCTCACCGACATAGCTTGGTGGTCGAGGCCAATTCCATCATGGAACGCGTGTATGGCGACGGTGAGATTCGCGTCAACAGCCGTCACCACATGGCGATCGATGAAGTCGCCGAGGCGTTTCGCGTGACCGCCCGTTGCCCCGACGGCGTCATCGAGGCGATCGAAAGCGCTTCACAAGACTGGCTCGCCCTCGGCACCCAGTTCCATCCCGAGAGCCCCTATGCTTCGGCTCTCGAGATTCGCATCTTCGAGGAATTCGTCGACGCCTTGCGAGAGCAAGGGGCCGAGCAAATTCGCCTCGTCGCCTAACTCGGATGCCCATGGTCCACGAGACCGTGGATGATTGACCACCCACAAGCCTCTGGAGAACCCGCGCGGTTCCCCAGAGGCTTGTTGCCTTGGTTTCCTTCACTCATTTCGTACGGCGTTCAAGGGAGGCGAGCGATGAGGCGTTTTCGCTTCTTTGCTCAACGCGATACCGACCCCGGTCATCCCAACGATGGGATCGAGCGCCAACGCCGTTTGCGACATCGGCGCGAGTTACTTGGTCTCTACGTCGATCTTGTCGGCCGGCGCATCCAGGCCAGCCGAGTGGCGACGGTGGGCAGTGGTCGTTGGAGTCGGTTCGAGCCGATGTGGGGAACGGTGCACGAAATTCCCACCAAGCTCCTGGAGCCCATCCTCGAGAACGCTTCGGCTCGCCGCGCAAGTCTGGGGGAGCCGAGTCGTAGCGATGAAGCGACTTCTCCCAAAGCCGCGCGCGACGCGCCCTTCGAACTCGGCGACGCGCTGGCTTTGTCGGCCGACTTGTCGGATTGGCTCGCGCCTCTCATCGGTTCTTGGGCGAGTCTCGGCGGAGGCCAGGAAGAAGATTTGCTCGCCGTCACGCTGCATGATTCGGGGTGGTTGTGGCCCGACTTCGACGGCGCGCCGAGGTACGTTAATCCGCTGGACGCGACGCGTCTCGCCGAACGTTGCGGCTGGCCTGTGATCGCCGATTTGCGTTCCGCCGATATCGCGGCCGGCGGCCTGGGGACTCCACTCGATCCGCTGCCCTATTGGTTTCTGTTGGCCGACCGATCGGAGCGAATCGCCACGAGTTCGCGCGTCGTCGTGCGGCTGGATCGGGATTGCGAGTTGCTGTTTCTTCCAGCCAGTGATGGTCTGGATGCCGAACATCCGCTCATTGAACGTGGCGCTTTACCCATTTGGAACGAAGTGATCCGGACACTCCGATCCAATCAGCCGGTGGGAGGACGACCGGTCCCCTGGGGACAACTCGCCGTGCAGGGACGAGTCAGCGAGCCGGTTCGCGCCTGGCTCCAGCAAGCTCGCTTCGCGCCTCCGGCCGAGTCGCTCATGGAGGTCGCGGGGCGCGCGGCGGCTTCGACACCCGATCTGGCTCGCACCGCGATCGATTGGTTGGTCGAGCGAATCACGGAATTCACAGGCAAGAATCGTCCAATGGCTCCGCGAGTCGACCATGTCTTGCTCATCGCGGGTGGGCCACCCGACGGCTACTTGCAGCAAGCGCTGCGCCGCGCCGCGGGCGTCGAGGTCGACGTCCTGGAATCGCTGACTCCCTGGAAAGCTGCTCATTGGGACGCGACGCTCACCGCGACGCTCGGTTTTCTGCACATCGATCAACAGCCCGCATCGCTACCTTGGCTTACGCAAGCCGATGTTCCTCGCTTGCACGGACACATTCATCCCGGGCACCTCGCATCGTGGCGGCGGCTCGTCGTGGAAATGGCCGACTTCCGTCCACCACCGATGAAGCTGCGCGAGGCGATGTAGCGACCGATTCATGAGTCGCTCGACCGGAGCGAGCGGCCACTCTACCTCCACGCTGCCGCCGCCATCACCGCCAGAGTTCCGTCAGGAGTCTCACCGTGGCGTCGTGGATGCCGGGCACGCTACTCTCTCGCGGGCCGGCGATGTTGAGACGCTTCGGCTGGAGCTCGGCCAGCCAATCAGCGATTCGATCGGCGATATCGGGCTCGTCGACATCGGCCACGAAACATGGGCAGTGGTGGAGTGTCGCGAGGCGACGAGTCAACGCGGTGCCAGCCGTGAGGACTCCGCGATGCACGATCAATGTCGCATCACTCGATCGCACGTTCTTTTCGGTCCGCTCGGGGTAGCGGTCGGTGGGAGTTTCAACGAGTTGGTACCGCGCGTCGATCCGTCCATCCTCGGCCCGACGTCCTCGTGGGCAAAAGCCGCCATGGTCGATCGCCAGCGCGAGCGCGACGTCCAAGGCGGCTCGATCCACGCCGGTTTGACCTCCGGAAATAATGAACTCCGGCCGATGGGCTAGGGACATGTCGACCACTGTCTCCGGCAACAAAGACGCTCGCCAAACGGTTTTCGGTTCGCCGAGTCAACGAAAAAAGTGCGGCGGGCAACCTAGCCCACCGCACTCTTGTTCTTGATGCGAACGAGCTCAACGCGATGCATTGGTTCGTTCGTTCGATGCTCGCGACTCAATAGCCGCCAAGAAGCGACGATCCAACAAGCTACTGACGAATCAGGTTGGCGTCTCGAGCCAAGCCTTGCGCCACCTTGATCAGGCCGCCACCTTGGGCTCCACCAGCCGCCGCGCGGGCTCGATTCCAGACCAAGCTATAACCGACAACGGCTCCCGAATTCGCATCGGCGACGTAGACGACGCTGTCCGCTGGTCGACCGTCCGCTCCCGCTCCACCAGCGACATTCACAAATCCCGTGACCAGCAGGTATTCCGGATTGCGGCCCTGCTCAAGCGGACCAAAGTCGTTTCGCACGTTGGTCATGTACTGAGCCATGAAGCCGCCACCACGCTGGTTGAGCACCCAGCAAAACAAGTTGCCGGTCGTGAAGTCGAGCACATAGAGGCCTTCGACATCGCCATCGATGCGGCCCGTGACCATGGCCATCGTCTTGCCCGTCGAGGCCGAATCGGCTTGCAGATTCACCTGAGCCAAAAGATCGGCAGGGATGGACGAATCGACGGCGGAAACGGCCGAGCGGTCGTCTTGGCTCGCCTGGGACATCCAGCCAGCGGCGAAACCAAACGCGCCAACCACTCCCACGATGACGCTCAAGCTCAAGGAAAACAAACCGCGCCTAACCCAACTTGATGACATGCCGACTCTCCTGTCGTGACTCAAGCGCCACATCACCGATGGCTTGAGTCGATCAAAATACGCTCGTGGTTGGCCCGTTCGAGCAACATCGCTCGACGGTTGGTGGGGAGCTTCATCCTACTGACTCGCTCCGCGGCGGAGGTCGCCTCGCCCGTGATTCGCCTCGTCCGTGATTCGCCTCGATTAGCAGGCGATCAACCGACGGGCTCCGTTGGGAAATGCCCTCGCACGCATCACGAACGATGCGCTCATGCGAGGAGTCTCGAACAGGAGGCGACTCCCCTTCTAGGGCAACGGTCTTCCAGCTCCAGCCACCTGTCGGGAATTGTATCGCTTGAGGCGTGTTCAAGGCAATGCAATCGTCCACGACTCCACTTTCGCCAGCCGAGAACGGCCAACGGCCAAAGGCTCCACCCAAATCGATGGGGCCGGTTTGGAGGTGCAATGGGGGCGAGTCACGACGTTTGGTGGTGTGCGATTCACCCGGCTCCATCCTGGCGATGACGATACGAACTGTCCGAATCGTGGAACGCCCCCATCGGCATGGCCCGCGGCGACCTGGCTTACCCTCGCCCGCCAACGCACACGCCTAGGTGACTCTCGCGACTAACGATCGAGCAGCATCTGCCCGATGACCCCCAACAGGAACCCGGCCACGGCACCCAGCGGAGGCGACCAATGTCGTTTGAGCCGGGCTTGGGGAGCGATGTCTTGAAAGACGAGATACAGAATGCCGCCAGCCGCGAACAGCATGACCGCCGCCATGACCTGGGGTTGCGAGGCTAGGGCAAAGAAGCCGATCAGTCCGGCCATCGGCCCCAGCACCGCCATCAACGTGAAGAGACCGATGAGCTGAAGCGGTCGAAAATGGGTGCTCGCGGAAAGCTCCCGAAACGCATTGAAGCCTTCGGGGACATTCTGCAATGCGATGAGCAGCGCGAGCAGCAGTCCGGCCGAGCTGCCCGATGCGAGCGTGGCACCGAGGGCCATCGCCTCGGGGATGAAGTCCGAAAGCATCGCCACCAATTGACTCCACGGCTTTTGGTGGGCCACCAGCGCGATATCCAAAAGCATGAACGTAACGCCGCCGGCCGAGAACAAAAGAGCCACCGCGTAACTCGGCAAGGCACGGGTCCCTTCGGGGACCAGCACGAGTGCCACGGCCGACAGGAGGGCTCCGCCACCGAGCGCGGTGACCGTGTGGCGAAATTCCAGATCGAGCCAGCCGGGCAGGAAACGCTCAAAGCTGGCGACGATGCCTCCCAGCGGCATCGCGAGCCCCGCGAGCAGAGTCAACAACACGATGTCCAACCAAGTCGGCACGACGAGATCTCAACGAAAGCAGGACCGGAGCAGGCGAGCCCTTGCGGCGGGAACGAAAAGAGTAACGGTTTGAGAGTTGAGTCGCGAGCGCCAAGAGCGGATAGTACAGAGCCGTTATTGGCACGGCATTGAATTCCTCCACTTCGAAAGCACGACCCCATGAACCTACCCATCGCGCGATTGACCGCCAACCTGAGTCGACGAGGCTCCTTGGTCGTTCCCACGGGCGGACTCACCCAGTTGCTGACTTTACTGCTCCTGCTGGCGTTGGGCCTGGGCGTTGGAGCGCGGGCGAGTTGGGCCGAGGAGAAGATCAAGGCTCTGATTGTCGACGGGCAGAACAACCACGGTATCTGGCCCACGACGACCCAGATGATGAAGGGTTATCTCGAGGAGTCGGGGCGGTTCACGGTCGATGTCGCCACGACCGCTCCGCAAGGGACCGATCCCGATTTCAACCCGACGTGGAGCGACTATGACGTCGTTGTCTCCAACTACAACGGGGCACCATGGCCCGAGGCGACTCGCGAGAGTTTCGAGCAATACGTCGAGAACGGAGGCGGCTTGGTGGTGATCCATGCCGCCGACAACGCGTTCGGCGATTGGACGGAATACAACAAGATGATTGGGCTCGGCGGCTGGGGTGGACGCAATGAACGCTCCGGCCCCTACCTCTACTTGGACGACCAAGGCGATCTCGTGCGTGATGAAGCCGCGGGACCCGGCGGTCACCATGGAGCTCAACATCCCTTCACCATCATCGTGCGTGATGCCGACCATCCGATCACGCGCGGCATGCCGATCGCGTGGATGCACGAGCGCGACGAGTTGTATGACTTCCTGCGAGGCCCGGCGGAGAACGTGCGCATCCTCGCGACCGCCTACGCTTCGCCCGACCAAGGTGGATCGGGTCGGCATGAGCCCATGTTGATGGTGATCGATTACGGCAAGGGCCGAGTCTTTCATACGCCGATGGGACACGGCGACTACTCGCAGCGCTGCGTCGGTTTCATCACGAGTCTCGTGCGCGGCGCTCAATGGGCCGCGGGCGCCGAAGTCGACTTCGCGATCCCCGATGACTTCCCAACCGAAGACGAAGTGCGGGTTCGTGAAGAACAGAAGCAGTAGCGCCAGCTGTTCGCGAAGCAAGTGCATCGACGTTGGCCCGCGTCGGCCAGCGCCTCGCACGGGCGCCTAGCACGAGGCCGTGTTACGCCGCCCTTCGGGGCTTGGCTTGCCGTAGTTCGCCCACCACTCCGTGGAGACGGAGCAAGGGTCGCCTCGATTGGTTTGAAGGCGACGTGCTTTCGCGGAGCGAAAGCCGACACTCTTGTGGCTCTATTTTGAGAGCCGCCGTTCGCCCCATGGTCGGTGTGTGTCAGAGTCGGCTTTTGCTCCGCAAAAGCAGGTTCCGCCCGGTGGTCGGCTCGGCCGTCGTCCCAAAGTCACTCCGTGCTCTCCGAGACCTTCGTGGTAAACATCGATGCGATTCGCATTCACGGCCCTGTTGATGGTGGGAGCTATCGGTATCACGCTACTTGATATGAGGGAGCTTTTCGTCTCGTGGTACTCAGGAGCCGAAGGCAAGGTCACGGCGGTTCAATATGTATTTCTCTTGATCGAAGTTTCGCTTTGCGCCGTCACGTCGGTCATCGTCGGACGGGGACTCGTCGGCTGATACGTGCCCCCAGTCACGCAAAACGAGGGACAGTGGTGGTGGACTTCAAAACTCGCGGGAAACTCCAAGAGGATCGCGTCGTCGCCGCCCTGGAATCGCTCTACGCGGGTGGGTCAGTTGGAT
>JAGQPS010000769.1 GCA_020426595.1 Planctomycetales bacterium | reverse complement strand
TCGGGACCGCATTGCAAGGCGACTCCAACGAAACTTGGATCGTCGCAGAACATCACGTCGTAGCCCGCGTGGACCGTGTTGTATCCACTCCCTTCACGCAAATTGACTTGGTGATTGAGCTGATGTCCGTGGAGGTTGTTGGTGAACAAGTGGTTGCGGTATTCAGCTGGCCAGTTGTCTCCCAAGTAGATCATGGTGCCGACATGGGAGTGTCCGCCGTAGACCGCTCGAGACCCTGGCTTCCCGGCTCCTCCTTCACCATGGCCGTACCGCGCCGAGGCTCGCAGGTAGTTGCGCATCGCATCGATGCCAGCCACGGGGTGGTTACAGATATAGGGCGCGTAACCGGAGTTCACCTGGTTCCAGTAATGACCACGAGGCACCACCTGAGTCGTCAGCCCGCCTCCCCAGTAGCTGCGGCAATGGGTCATGAAGAACTGACCGAAGTCATCGTAGTCGAGCCCCCATTGATTGCTGCCTCCATGCGCGAAGACCTCGAAACGCTCGAGCGTTGGATGGTATCGCCAAACTCCGGCGGCCAGGTAA
>JAGQPS010000768.1 GCA_020426595.1 Planctomycetales bacterium | reverse complement strand
AACCGCTTGGTCGAGCGTGATCCAGAATCGCGTCATTCGACTATCGGTGATGGGGAGCTCTCCAGACGCCGCAAGCCGCCGAAACAAGGGAATCACTGAACCCCTGCTACCCATCACGTTGCCGTAGCGCACGACTGAGAACCGCGTCGTACCATGACCCGCGTAGTGGTTCCCTGCGACGAGCAGCTTGTCCGAGCACAGTTTCGAAGCACCGTAGAGATTGATCGGCGATGACGCCTTGTCGGTTGACAGCCCGACCACACGCTCAACGCCCGCGTCGATACATGCATTGATGAGGTTCTCGGTGCCGAGCACATTCGTCTTGATGCACTCGAACGGATTGTACTCCGCCGTATCCACTTGCTTCATCGCAGCAGCGTGGACCACGGCCTCCACACCATCGAGGGCACGATCGAGTCGTCCCCTGTCGCGCACGTCACCGATGAACCAGCGCAGCCGCGGATCGTCACCGACCTCAGAACGGAACTCGTACTGCTTCAGTTCGTCTCTCGAGAACACAACCAACCGACGAGGTTCGAGGTGCTCGA
>JAGQPS010000767.1 GCA_020426595.1 Planctomycetales bacterium | reverse complement strand
CGCCCCAAAACCCGCTGGGTGGCGGGATGCATTCTTGCTCCTTGGGAAAAAGGAGTTTCTCAAGAAGGTTCGCGAGGAACCAAAGCTGTTACTTACCGATACAACGCTTCGCGATGCGCACCAATCGCTTCTTGCTACGCGAATGAGAACGTTTGATATGCTTCGAGTGGCGGAGCCACTCGCCTACGCGGCTCCCGAATTGTTTTCGCTGGAGATGTGGGGTGGGGCGACGTTCGACGTCATGTTGCGTTTTTTGCGGGAGGACCCCTGGGAACGTCTCAGCACCTTGCGTGCGGCTGTTCCGAACATTTTATTCCAGATGCTCCTTCGAGGCGCAAATGGCGTTGGGTATACTTCCTATCCCGATAACGTTATCGAAGAGTTCATCCGGGAAAGTCACGCCGCAGGAATCGATATTTTTCGAATTTTTGATTCGCTGAATAATCCTGATCGAATGAAGAATGCGATTGAGGCGGTGCAGAAATCGGGGGGAATTGCGGAAGCTTGTCTTTGTTACACGGGTGATGTGATTGCTGAAGAGCAGGCAC
>JAGQPS010000766.1 GCA_020426595.1 Planctomycetales bacterium | reverse complement strand
CGTCGACTCCGACATACCCGCCGCTCCAGCCCCAACCGACATGGAACAACACGACGAGCATCACCGCGATGGCTCGGAGGCCGTCGACATCCGCGCGGTAGGCGAGGTGCGAGGCGGTGTTCGTGGTTTCGGTCGGCGGCATGCGGTCTAGGTGGTGGGACTCGGCGGCGGGTTTTGATGTGGGGCCGCGTCGTGCGGCCGGGAGACGACCCGGGAGGTCGTCACCCGGATTGGGTTTTTGTGGGGGCACGAAACCTAGGGCTGCGTCGCCCGGCGCTTCGCTGGGGCTCCTGGCCCTAGGCTGTGGTGCGGCGCCCCTTTGGGGCTTTGCGATCCGTTGTTCGGGCGTTTTGCAATTAGCCCATCGAAGGTGTGCAACGTCGAAGGGTTTGGACCAAGGCGTTTAGGCGGGGCGCGTGCTTTTGCGGAGCAAAAGCCGACACTCTTGCGGCTTGGTTGGTGCGGGTGGGCGTTGGCCGAGGGGCCGCGTCGTGCCAATTTGCACCGTGCCCATCGGCTCCAACCAATCTTCTCGGCCCGAACCAGGA
>JAGQPS010000765.1 GCA_020426595.1 Planctomycetales bacterium | reverse complement strand
GAACCGCTCCACGCCGAGAGCGTGAGCGTTTCCGGGGCACAGTAAGTCGCCGCCAGACAAAGGCCGCCTAAGAGAATGAAAAGCCAAGCCAACGCCAGTACCTGCCTCATCGTTCCGGCCTCCTCGAGCATGAGCCATCTTCTTGGCCCGATGATTGAGGGCCTTGCTCAAGAGGTAGGAAGCATCGTGCGAGTGTCTTGCACGACGGCGATGATTTTTTTCCGAGAGTCGGGGGACGGTTGAACTACCGCGCCCGGCCCCTGGGACTCCTGCGTGAGATTTTTCGCGCGCTGGGGGCTTTGCCCCCAGACCCCCAGAGACGGCCTCTGCGAGGCCTGACAGAGATCAGATTTCAGAGAACAGAGAAACCAGAGCCGCAGAGTACGAAGACCGAGGATGACTGGGGAACTAGCTCAACACCACTCGAAATCCGAGGTAGTTGTAGCGGCGCGAGCGCCTGCTGCAGAGACGGTGAGGGGAACGACAGAGGAGCGCGATGCTGCGCCAAGCCCCACCGCGACAAACAACCGAAGAGCCTGACGCTGGGCC